>NZ_JBHNWH010000033.1:0-573 GCF_046720935.1 Winogradskyella sp. A3E31 | reverse complement strand
GAACTTTAAAATAAAAATCGGAATTATAGTCTTTTGTGCTTTATTTGCGAATCTCGCATTTGGACAAAAAGACTCGTCAAAAACTGATTGGAATGAATTAATTGTTGGTAAATGGGTTAACAAAATAAACCGCACATTAGACGGAAAAGAATACACTGGATTAAAATGTCGAGATACAATTCAATATTTATCCAACGGAAAGTATATTTCTAATCAATGCGTTTGGAACGAAACTGGAAAATGGAAATTCTCTGACAAAAAAGATTTAATGATTCATTATGACATTGATAATGAATATTGGAAAAAGAAATTAGGAACAGATGACTTAGGAGAAAGTCACGCAGAAATTATCTCGTTATCTGAATCGGAATTAGTTACAGTCCTGTTCGATGAGGAAAAAGGTGAAATACACCAATTTTATATTCGACTGGAATAAAAGCCTACACACAACAATATATAACCGCAATTACGGCGGATTCGACTACGTCCGAATCCACTCGGAATTGCTACCGTCGGTCTCTGCCGAAAGTTTGTTTAACTTTAAGCTGTAACTGACGGTTATACAAAACCGTT
>NZ_JBHNWH010000032.1:0-619 GCF_046720935.1 Winogradskyella sp. A3E31 | reverse complement strand
CACAAATGCAATCTGGCAGTCAGCGGACTGTGATGGTGATGGAGTGAGCAACGGTGATGAGTTCACCAACGGTACCGACCCATACAGCAACCCTGGTGATACGGACGGTGATGGTATTGACGATGACAATGAGACCAATGACGGTACGGACTTAAACGACCCATGTGACCCAATGCAGGCTGCGGGCTATACAGGCTATGATAACACAAATGCGATCTGGCAAGCAGCGGACTGTGACGGTGATGGTGTAATCAATGGTGATGAGTTCACCAACGGTACCGACCCATACAGCAATCCAGGTGATACGGACGGTGATGGTATCGATGATGATACTGAGACTACAAATGGAACTGATCCTAACGACCCATGTGACCCAATGCAACCAGCAGGTTATACTGGTTATGATAGCACAAATACAATATGGCAGACAGCGGACTGTGATGGTGATGGAGTGAGCAACGGTGATGAGTTCACCAATGGTACAGACCCATACAGTAACCCGGGTGATACGGACGGTGATGGTATCGATGATGACAATGAGATCAATGACGGTACGGACTTAAACGACCCATGTGACCCAATGCAACCAGCAGGTTACACAGGCTATGATAGCACAAAT
>NZ_JBHNWH010000031.1:0-809 GCF_046720935.1 Winogradskyella sp. A3E31 | reverse complement strand
CGTTGTGGTGCATATGAAAAAAACAGCATTTCTAATATTAATGACAATGACTTTTAATTCAGTTTCTGGTCAAAATTTAAATGGAAAATGGTTACTGAAAGACATTGACCATGGAAATGGAAAAAAAGGCTATCCCGGATTTCAACTGCTCGAAATCGAAAACGATAGTGTTCATATTTACACAGATTTTGCACTTAAAGAAAAAGCATCCACTTTAACAATGGATAATGGTGATTTGTTGAACTTAAAAAAAGAGAAAACTTCAACATACAAAGTCATTAGCGATAATAATCTGAAATGGTTTGTAAACGGAAAATCGAACGACAAAGACGCAATCTTTGAATGTGACTTTTATCGACTTGAACCGACAAAAACAACGCTGGAAAAAGAAGATATCGAAAAGATGACTTTCGTTCTGACCGAAAACGGACGAGAAACGGAATTTGAATTTAATAAAGAGCTAAGGGACAAAGAAATCCTCGAACAAATGAAACGAAAAGAGGGCGAGAAAAAAATGATTGAAAAAATAGACTCGACTTTTTTTATCATATCATATTTTTACGGAAAAAGAAGCAGTTCAATTCCGATTAAAGAAGTTACAACTGAACTAATAAAAATGTATGCTATTCCAACTGGACCAATGGAAATTACAGCATACCGAAAAAAATAAATACGCACCACAACAACGGCTATAGTTCATTACGGCGGAATTTCCTCTCGGAAATTCCTGCGTGTTTGCTAACTTTGGTTTACGGCGGAATAGTTCTGCCGAACCATTCCGCAACGAAACCATAGCCAAGACCGTTGTG
>NZ_JBHNWH010000030.1:0-815 GCF_046720935.1 Winogradskyella sp. A3E31 | reverse complement strand
AGACCTGCAGATGGATTTCTGGCTTCTGAACTTTCAGGAACTTCCGATTGTGACGATTCCAATCCTGCGATCAATGCGCCGATAACCTATTATGAGGACAACGATGGTGATGGCTTTGGTTCCACCACCTCTGCGGACTTCTGTTCTACAACTGCACCTGCTGGATATAGCTCAAACAATACCGATTGTGATGATAACGATGCGGATGAGTTCCCTGGTCAGACCTGGTACATCGATGCTGATGGTGATGGCTATGGTACCTCTGCTACAACGGCTTGTCTTAGACCTACAGATGGATTCTTAGCGTCTGAACTTTCAGGAACGTCCGATTGTGACGATTCCAATCCTGCGATTAACGCACCGATAACCTATTATGAAGACAATGATGGTGATGGTTTTGGTTCTACCACGTCTGCGGACTTCTGTTCGACAACAGCACCTGCTGGATATAGTACAAATAATACCGATTGTGACGATAACGATGCGGATGAGTTCCCTGGACAGACCTGGTACATCGATGCTGATGGTGATGGCTATGGTACGTCTGCTACAACGGCATGTCTTAGACCAACAGATGGATTCTTGGCGTCTGAACTTTCAGGTACGTCTGATTGTGACGATTCCAATCCAGCGATCAATGCGCCGATAACCTATTACGAAGACAACGATGGTGATGGATTTGGTTCCACCACGTCTGCGGACTTCTGTTCGACAACAGCACCTGCTGGATATAGCTCAAACAATACCGATTGTGATGACAACGATGCGGATGAGTTCCCTGGACAGACCTGGTACATCGATGCTGATGGTGATGG
>NZ_JBHNWH010000002.1:0-452222 GCF_046720935.1 Winogradskyella sp. A3E31 | reverse complement strand
TGATGGTTATGTTGCCGGAACACCTTTTAATTCTGTATCTTATTTCGTAAATCTTTCGAAAGAAATTAATGACCAACATAGTTTGTCTTTAACTGCATTTGGTGCAAAGCAAAGACATGGTCAAAGACAGAACAGACATTTAATAGAAACGTTCAGACAAAGTCCTGATGGAATTAAGTACAATTCTGACTGGGGATGGAAAAACGGTCAATTAACAAGTATAGAAGATAATTTTTATCACAAACCACAGATTTCATTAAATCACTATTGGGATGTAAGTGATAGAACAAGTGTATCTACTGCAGCCTATGTGTCTTTTGGCTCAGGTGGTGGAGGTGGTACCTTGGGGAGCGATGCTGAAACTCCAGGATTTGAAGGAGATGGTCGTTTTAAATTTACAAGTCCAGAATACAGGATAGGTAATTTTGGACCATTGGATTTCGACAGAATTGTTCAAGAAAATATCGAAAACGGAGCAAATGGCTCTAGTGCAGCTTTAAGAGCTTCTCGTAACGATCATAACTGGTATGGTGTATTATCTACATTAAAGTCAGACCTTAATGATCAAATGGTATTTTTAGGAGGTTTAGATTTTAGATCTTATAAAGGTATTCACTTTAGAGAAGTAACAGATTTATTAGGAGGACAGTTTATCATTAATGAAGATAATGTAAACAACCCTTCAGGTGTTGCTAGAGAAGGTGATAAAGTTGCTTACTTTAACGATGGCCTTGTAGGTTGGTTAGGAGCTTTTGCTCAGTTGGAATACGATGTTAATGAAAAGTTCAATACGTTTGTTTCATTGAATGCAGCAAACACATCTTATAAAAGAGTAGATTACTTTAATTATACACCTGACAGTGAATTTAGAGAAACGGATCGTTATAATTTCTTTGGCTTTGGTGCTAAAGGTGGTGGTAACTATCGTATAGATGATAACCATAATGTGTTCGTTAATCTTGGGTATTTTGAAAGAGCCCCTGATTTTGACGCCGTGTTTATTAGATTTAATAATGAGGATATCAACGAAAACGCTGAAAACCAAAAAATCGTTAGTTATGAATTAGGTTACGGTTTTAGAGGTGATAAATTTTCTGCAAACGTCAATTTATATAGAACAGCTTGGAGAGATAGAACCGAGACTATTGGATTCCAGCTAAGCAATGATGAAACAGGGTTTGCTAATATTCTTGGGGTTAATGCAATTCACCAAGGTATAGAAGTTGATTTTAGATATAAAGCAACATCGAACTTAGATATAACAGGAATGGTATCTTTAGGTGATTGGAGATGGGAAAATAACGTTGAAGACGTAAATATCCTAAATGAAGAACAAGAAGTTGTAGATACAGTTAATCTATTTATCGAGGATTTACATGTAGGTGATGCCGCTCAAACAACAATGGCTGTTGGCGTAGACTATACAGTAGGTGAAACTACTCGTATAACAGTAGATTATAATTACTTTGATAATCTTTATGCAGATTTTGACCCTAGTGATCGTGGTGCGCCAGGACCAGATGCATGGAAAGTTCCTGCTTATGGAGTTTTTGATACTGCTGTAAAGCACGATTTTAAATTTGGGAATTTTGAGGCTTCTTTAATAGGTCGTATTAATAACATATTCGATACTACCTATATTGCAGATGCTTTAGATGGGTCTGGATCAAATGCACAATCAGCCTTAGTATATTATGGGTTTGGAAGAACATTTAGTATAGGCACTAAAGTTAAATTTTAAAAAAATTAGAAAAATGAAAAGAATAATCTATGTAATGGCTTTTTTGGGCTTAACGCTAACAGCGTGTGATCCTTTAGAAGATATTAATGCGGAATTAGACGCAAACGAAAATACAGTTATTGGTAGTACAGACTATACTTTAACTGCAGATGACTATGCTGATTTAGAACTTGGTTTTGGTAGCTTTAGTTCTTTAGACGATGCAAAAACTCTATTACCACCTTTTCTAGCTGAAAAGTACCCTTTTTGGGGAGATGGTTCTTCTGTAAATGTAGGGTTTAACTTATTTCAAGGTTCGGCAGAAGGTGTAAGTGATTTTACTGGATCGGCAGAATATAGTTTCACAAATGATGATTATGCTGCTACAGGAAGTGATGCTTTTGGTTTTTATCCAAACGTTGATCCAACGGAAGAGATTCCGGCTATTTTAGATGCTCAAATTGATATGCCTGCAGATGGTGATATCGTTTTGGCTTTATATGACCAGTATTTTGAAACTCCAGAAGTTGGTTTAGCTAACTTATATGCAGCTGTTTTTCCTGGAGATTTCGGAGATTTTGAAGTGGTTTCTGTTTCTGGCTTAGATGAACTAGGTTGGAATACCACAGCATCTAACGTTACAGGTTCAGGTTTTAACGGAAGTTCTAATGCGGTTGAAGAATGGTTAATTTCTCCAGAAATTGATTTATCTGGTGAAGTGGATTTGTTATTTCAAATCACTCAAGAAATCGATCTTTTTGGTGCTGATCCTACTTCTTTCGATATTTTAATATCAACCGACTATACTACCGGTGGAACTGTTGGTGATGCAACTTGGAATGTTTTTGATTTTGATAAAACTGCATTCGGTGATTTAACGACTTCTGAAGATTTAGATTTTTCTGCTTACGATGGGGAAACAATCCATGTAGCTTTTAAATATACGTCTACAGATTCTGCTTCTGCAAGATGGAGAGTTGAATCATTTGCTGTAAGATTTTTAGGTGTTTCAGGAGAAATAAATAAAGCTGGTGAATATTTTACATATGATGGTTCTGAATGGGAAGCTTCAGAAGGGGTTTACTATTTGAGTTCAGCAGATTATGATTCCATGGGTGAAGAATTTGGACAGCCAGGACGTTTTGATAATTTTAGTAGTTCAACACCTGCTGCAAATTATTTAGACACATTTTTAGGCATAAAGTATCCTTTTGCACAAGAAGAGGATGAGATTTTTGTCATCTATAAATACTTCTCTAGTAGTAGTGGTTTAGGTACAAGAGGAAACCTTTATACGTTTACTGACGGAGAATGGGTTGGTTACGAATCTGTTATTGAAACAACACTTCAGTTTGGTTTTGAAAATGGTGTATGGGTTCCAGACAATACCATAAGATATACTTTAGTAGGTACAGATTACGCAGCAATAGTTTCTGCTTTAAGTTCTACGTATCCTGAAGCAACAGGAAGTATGGATAATTTCGGCAACTTTGAAAGAAGACCAGGTAATGCTGCAGAATGGACCAATGATATGGTTTTAGAAGCATTAAACATCGTTTTAGACATGTTAAATCCAGGTGCTGCAGAAGAGCAGAAATATATTGTTACAGTAGATGTCTATACTGGTAGTAATGGTACGGAAGATTTTGCTGTTATTAAATCTGGTGGTGAATGGGTTTACCAATAGATTTCGATAATCTCACATAAAACAAAAAATGCCACTGAATTTCAGTGGCATTTTTTTATTCGCTTAAATTTAAATTAATCCTTCCATTCTAAACTTTCCATAATCCGTCTGATGTCATTTTTAAGATAGACTGCCGCAGGATATAAAGAATCATAATTAGGTTTTGCGTAGAAGTATAACGAGCCATTTATAAAGTGGTTTAAGCTGTCTGTGGCATAGAATTGCGATTGAGACGCTGCATTACCTCCAACTTCATAAAACATACCATAAACACGATTATTAGGGTTTTCAAATAAGTTGCTTTCTATCGCATCTGCCTTTAAGGTGTGCTTTTGTGTCAAGGTTTGCGTATCTCTTAGTAAATCAATAAGATTATCATCTACTTTTTTGTAGGTAAGATAAATTGTGCCTTTCAACTCAGGGTAATTAATTGTAACACCTAATGATTGTCCATTGTTTTCAGATGTAATGGATGTTATGGGTTCTGACAAGGTGTTTTTATCAAACTCGAAGGGCACAGGAATATCAGAGCGCACATATTTTGGGCTAGGATACTCTAAGCGTAAATAGGCTTGAGGCTTAGGTAGATAATGATCCTTACAGCCTGTTAAGAATAGCGCAAATAATGGAATAATTATCTTTTTCATTGAATATCCAATAAGGTGAGTTTTATATCTTTTATGCGTTTCTTTTCAATGGCCTCTATGGTAAAAACGTAGTTTTTAAAATTTATTTTACTATTGATTCTTGGAAAACCACCCGAAATTTCTAATACAAAACCTGCTAATGTCTCTGCTTCACCTTTACGCTCCTCAAATTCTGAAGAATCCTCAATACCAACAATTTTATAGACATCCTTTAACGGAGTCTTACCTTCAAAACGGTAATTTTGGTCGTCTATTTTAGTAAAGACTACATCTACATCATCATACTCATCACTGATATCTCCGACAATTTCTTCAATAATGTCCTCTAAGGAAACTAAACCAGAAGTACCTCCATATTCATCAACCACAACGGCTAAATGGACTTTTTTAGTTTGAAATTCCTCCATTAGATCATCTAACTTTTTGTTTTCGGGCACAAAGAATGGCTCCCTCAAAATAGTAATCCAATCAAACTGTTTAGTGTTAAGATGTGGCAGTAAATCTTTCACATATAAAATACCTATAACATTATCTACATTGTCTTTGTAAACAGGAATCCTAGAATACCCATGATCTATAATATCTGGGATAACGTCTTCATAAGTTGACTCGGAATTTAACGCAAAAATATCCATCCTTGGTCGCATCACTTGCTTGGTATCCGTATTTCCGAATGAGACAATGCTCTGTAGTATTTTTTGCTCTTCCTGCGTCGTATCTTCATTATTTGTCAATTCCAATGCCTGGGATAATTGATCTACACTTAAATTGGATTTTTGCCTTCCTAAAGTTCCATGAATTTTTAATGTTAAATAGCGCATTGGTAGGCTCAAAGGCGAAAAGAATACATCTAATACATTTAGCGGTTTGGCAACCATAGATGCAAATTTTACACTATTTCTACTGGCATAAATCTTTGGAATAATCTCCCCAAATAACAAAATCAGAAAGGTGGCTATAATAACATCCAATAAAAACCGAAGCCAAGTAATTGAAATGGATTGAAACAGAAAATCACCAACATAAGCAAATAATAAGACTATAGCTATGTTAATAAAGTTATTGGCGACTAAGATTGTTGCTAACAGTTTTTTAGGTCGGTCTAACAAACGGGCTATAATAGCCATTGACTTAGAATTGTTGTCTAAACCTTCGTTGATATTGGTTTTTGTTAAAGAGAATAGGGCAACCTCTGCGCCAGATATAAAAGCGGAGCAACAAAGCAATAATACCAGTACAGCAATACTAAGTATCAAAGATGTATTTGTAATTAAAAAAAGAACTAATAAACGCGGGGGTTCTGGGTCCAAGATTAATTGTTTTCAGTGTGTGTTAAAAAGGTAAATCATCACCATCATCCTCTATAGGTTCGTTAACCGAAGATGGTTTTGAAGCAGAAGGCTCAGTACGTTGTTGTTGCGCTGAATCTTGATTTTGCTCATTTTTATTGGTTAAAAACGTAAAATCCGTACATTGTATTTCGGTAGAATAACGCTCCATGCCCTTGTCATCGGTCCATTTACGTGTTTTTATCCGGCCTTCAATATAAACTTTATCGCCTTTTGTGAGGTATTTTTCGCAAATTTCAGCTCCTTTGTTTCTTACCACAATATTGTGCCACTCCGTGTTAGAAACACGTTCGTTGGTTTGTTTATTGGTGTATGTTTCATTTGTAGCTAAAGGAAAGCGTCCTACACAATTTTTATCATCAAAATAATGCATCTTCACCTCATCACCTAAATGACCGATTAACATTACTTTATTTAAAGTTCCAGACATAATAATTATAAGTTAAGTGCGCAAAATTACGCATTTCAATATCGTTTCTTTAAAAGTAATAAAAATTTATCGATGCATTTAATTTTGAAAATTGAATTCCTCAATAAAATTAGCAATAAGGACAGAGGTAGGAAACTCATTTAATTTTGAAATCGAAATTCCATCGTTTAATTCACCATCAATCTCAATGATCCAAAACTTTGTATGCAAGTGCTGGTGAGATAGTTTATGGACAACATCCGTTTCGTTATAAAGGCTATAATCAAAGCTGTAATTTTTAAGTGCGGTTCTTTCGGCTTCTAATTCTGAAAAACTATCAATTGGTATAGGTGAACCACTTTCAATTAACGGAAATTGATAGAGGTTTTGCCAAATCCCTTTTTTTGTACGTTGTTCAAACAACGTCTGTTTTTTAGAGTCAATACAGACTAGGTAGTTAAAATACTTATGCTTTACTTTTAGCTTTTTAAGTTTTACCGGTAAAAGACCAATCTTGTTTTTTTGGAGTGCAACGCAACTTGAACTTAATGGACAAGACTTACAATCTGGATTCTTAGGTTTGCATTGTCTCGCACCAAATTCCATAATGGCTTGGTTAAAAGTCGCTGGTTTATTTTTGTCAATTAACGATTGTGCAAGAGACTTAAATTCCTTAATCCCTTTTGTTGAATTTATTGGGGTGTCAATACCAAAAAAGCGCGACAGTACTCTGTAAACATTGCCGTCTACTACTGCTGTCGGTTCGTTAAAGGCAATAGAGGCAATAGCACTTGCAGTATAGTCTCCTACACCTTTTAATTTTATAATCTCTTTATAGGTATTGGGAAATTTGCCTTCACATTCATTAACTATATATTTAGCTGCAGTATGCAAGTTCCTTGCTCTTGAGTAGTAACCTAAGCCCTGCCATAATTTTAAGATGTCTTCTTCTGGGGCATTGGCAAGATCCTGAACAGTTGTATAGACATCAATAAATTTTAAATAATAGGGAAGACCTTGACTAACTTGTGTTTGTTGTAATATAATTTCTGACAGCCAAATAAAGTATGGATTAGTTGTTTCTCTCCATGGTAAATTCCTCTTATTAATTGAGTACCAGATTATTACTTCTTTGGTGAAATTCATTAAAAATTTAAATTACTACTGCAAAACTAAATCTTTATCCTCTTAAATTTTAATATATTAGGCTTGAAATATTGAAATTAAATTACCTATATTTGCATCCCTTATAATTAATAGTAACAAAAAATTTAAAAAAATGACAAAAGCTGATTTAGTAGCGAAAATATCTGACAAATTAGGTATGGAAAAAGGTGATGTACAGGCAACTGTAGAATCATTTATGGATGAAGTAAAAACTTCTTTAGAAAGTGGAGATAACGTTTATTTGAGAGGTTTCGGAAGTTTTATCATCAAAACAAGAGCAGAGAAAACAGGACGTAATATTTCAAAAAACACCACTATAAAGATTCCAGCTCACAATATCCCAGCATTTAAACCTGCTAAAGTGTTTTTAGAAGGGGTGAAGACCAACGTAGAAGTAAATTAAAACACAATAAAATATTAATCTAAAAAAGCATTATTTATGCCAAGTGGTAAAAAAAGAAAAAGACACAAGGTAGCGACGCATAAGCGTAAAAAACGTAGACGCGCTAATCGTCACAAAAAGAAATAAAGCGTATAAAAAGTAGTTTTAAACTACTTTTTTCGCTTTTAACAGTACGTTCTTTGATATAGAATTTGAAGTATATAATAGAGTACTTTCAAATTTGTTGGATTCACCCGATAAAGTATCGGGATCCTGTGTCAAATTATTAAGTAAAATCCATCTGTCTCACTTATGGGATGGATATAAATTAACATTATGAACAAGGAATTAATCGTAAGATCGAGTTCAGATATTGTTGATTTTGCCTTATTAAAAGATGGAAAACTTATTGAATTGCACAAAGATGAAGATGATAATAACTTCTCAGTAGGTGATATTTTTATTGCCAAAATCCGAAAAGTTATGCCAGGACTAAATGCTGCGTTTGTTAACGTGGGTTATGAGAAAGATGCGTTTTTGCATTATCATGATTTAGGACCTCAATTACCTTCACTTTTAAAATTCATAAAACGTGTAAGCACAGGGAAATTAAGAGATTACTCTTTAAAAAACTTTCCTTTTGAAAAAGACTTAAATAAGCATGGTAAAATTGCCGATGCCATTAAGTCTAATCAATCACTATTGGTACAAATAGTAAAAGAACCTATTTCCACAAAAGGCCCCCGCATTAGTTCAGAATTGTCTATTGCTGGGAGATACATTGTCTTAGTGCCTTTTTCTAACCGTATTTCAATTTCTCAAAAAATTGAATCTCAAGAAGAAAAAGACCGATTAAAAAGACTGGTAAAAAGTATCACGCCTAAAGGATTTGGGGTTATTATTCGTACTGTTGCCGAAGGTAAAAAGGTAGCAGAAATTGATAGTGATTTACAGAATTTGCTGGATAGATGGACAGCAATGTGTAAAAAGTTATATAAAGCACACCACCCTACAAAAGTGCTTGGAGAAATGAACAAAGCATCCTCAATTTTAAGGGATATTTTTAACGATTCATTTTCTAGTATCATTGTAGATGACGAAGCTCTATATACACAAGTAAAAGATTATGTGCATCAAATTGCACCGCATAAGGAATCGATTGTTAAGTTTTACAAAAACGGAGTACCTGTTTATGAAAAGTATGGTATAGAACGTCAAATAAAAACATCATTTGGACGTACCGTTTCTATGGCAAAAGGAGCTTATTTGGTTATTGAACATACCGAAGCTCTACATGTTGTAGATGTTAATAGTGGCAATCGTTCTAACAAGGAAAAGAGCCAAGAAGCAACTGCTTTAGAGGTTAACCTTATCTCAGCTACAGAAATAGCCCGTCAATTGCGCTTGCGCGATATGGGCGGTATTATCGTTATCGATTTTATTGATATGGGTAGAGCTGAGAACAGAAGAAAATTGTACAATCATCTTCGTGACGAAATGAAAGATGATAAAGCAAAGCATAAAATATTACCGCCGAGTAAGTTTGGTTTAGTACAAATTACCAGACAACGCGTTAGGCCAGAACACAATATTAAAACCAAAGAAGAAAATCCTAATTTCATTGGTGGTGACGAAATTGAAGCACCAATAAAAGTAGTGGAGCGGATTACGCAAGACTTAGAGACGATTTTCAAAAAAGACTATAAAAAAGTGACCCTAAATGCGCACCCTTTTATAGCAGCCTTTTTAACCAAAGGGTTTCCATCAATACGTTCAAAGTGGTTTTTTGAACACAAAAAATGGGTAAAAGTTTTACCTAGAGATGCTTACACCTATCTTGAATATCATTTTTACGATAAAAATGGTAACAAAATCAAATAATATCTATTAGTAAAAACCCGTCCAGTATTTTTATTGGATGGGTTTTTTTTATGAAAGCTGTTTTAGATTTAAACGGAAACAAAAAACCTTGTCATTTCTGACAAGGTCTTTTAAAACAAAAATTTAAACCTATTTTCCTAAAAACTCTTAGCAAAGTCTTTTAGTTTTTAATTTAACATTCAAGCTTTTTCTGTATGCTTTAATGCTAATAATATCATTACTTTTCTTTTGGTCGATTTGTATAACCTTAGCTTTAATCGTTGACATCTTCTTAACAGCAGCAGTCTCAACACCCTTAACTTCTATAGTATTAGGAGTAACCTTAGTCTCAGTGTTACCCTTTTGAGCGAAAGCTCCTAAAGAGAACATAAATACTAATATGATTACTGCGTTTTTCATTGTTTAAAGCGTTTTTGTTTTTAACTTCGGTTCAAAGATGCAACAGATTACCACATACCTATACATATATTGGACGAAACCCAAAGACAAATAGATAAACGGAATATCGATACAAAAAACATCGACGAAATGCACAAAATCGGCTCGTAGCCCAATAAATACGTTAAAATTTTAGATAAAATGACCAAAGGGAAAGATAATCGGTACCAAAATCTGTTCGAAACACAAAAAGCACGTCGAAATACAATAGGTGTAAATACTTATAAAGAGCGTATAAATAAGCTCAATCAACTTCAAACAGCGTTAACAAAGACCTACAAGAGTGAGATACGGGCTGCTTTACATGCCGATTTTAAGAAGCCACATGTAGAAACAGACCTTACAGAGATTTACCTAGTCGTGGCTGAAATTAAGTATGCAAAGAAAAATCTTCATCGATGGATGAGAAGACAAAAGGTAGAAACACCTATTGCTTTAATTGGAACATCGTCATATTACTATTTTGAACCTAAAGGAATTTGCCTAATTATTTCACCTTGGAACTACCCTTTTAATCTTACAATGTCTCCCTTGGTCGCCGCAATTGCAGCTGGTTGTTCTGTTATTATAAAACCGTCTGAGCTTACGCCTAATAGTTCTAGGGTTATGATAAATATGATAAAAGAGCTATTTGATGAGGATGAGGTTGCCTTAATTGAAGGAGGCATAGAGGTGTCAGAACAATTACTGGCCTTGTCTTTCAATCACATTTTCTTCACTGGGTCACCGATTGTTGGAAAGATTGTTATGAAAGCCGCTTCAAAGCATTTGGCTTCCGTTACGCTCGAATTAGGCGGTAAATCACCGACTATAATTGATAAATCTGCTGATTTAAAATTGGCGGCACGTACAATAGTCTGGACAAAATTCTTGAATAATGGGCAAACCTGTATTGCTCCAGATTATGTGTTAATCGATACATCAGTTAAATCTGAGTTTATAGAACATTGTAAAACTTATATTAAAAAGTATTATGGCGACGACCCAGAAAAGTCTTCATCATATAGCAGAGTTGTTAATTCAAAACATTTCGATAGGTTAAAGGATTATCTAAAAGAGACTAAGAACAGAAATGCTACTTTTGAACTTGGAGGCGATGTTTTTGCCGAAGAGTACTTTATTGGACCCACTATAATTTCGAACTTACCTGAAGATTCAAAACTACTCCATGAAGAAGTGTTTGGGCCTATTTTGTCGATTGTAGAATACAGCACTCTTGCTGAAGCTATTAATTACATCAATGCTAAAGAAAAACCATTGGCATTATACTTATATAGCAAATCAAATAAAACCATTGAAAAAGTGCTTTCAGAAACTAGAGTAGGTTCTACGGGTATAAATAATGCTGCTTTACAGTTTTCTAATCACTATCTGCCATTTGGAGGTATAAACAATAGCGGCATTGGGAAGTCTCATGGGTTTTTTGGTTTTGAGGAATTCTCTAACAAACGCTCAGTTTTAAAAAGAAATTACCCTGGCTTTATTTCTTTAATGCGTCCACCGTATACAAAGTTTGTACAAAAGTTGGTGGATATAACCATTAAATGGTTTTAAGCCTTATTGTAAAAATCTGATTGAATCTGCTCGTTTACCCCATCTTGAAATTTAGTCATACTAAACCATTGATGAATAGAATAACAGCCAGTCTCCCCCTTTTTATTAAGGGCAATATACCCGACTTGAAAATCTTTGTAATCTTTCCCGGGTTTATTTACAATCCGTCCTATAGCTTCTTCACAGGCTTCTTGAGGCGATTTTCCTTGCCGCATTAGTTCCACTATTAAAAAACTCCCAACTGTTTTAACAACTTCTTCACCAAGACCAGTTGCCACAGCGCCACCAACTTCATTATCTATAAATAAACCAGAACCAATTATGGGCGAATCACCAACCCGCCCAGCCATTTTATACGCAAGGCCACTTGTAGTACATGCTCCAGAGATATCTCCGTTTTTATCAATAGCTAGCATCCCAATAGTATCGTGGTTCTCGATATTGATAATTGGTTTGTACTTAGCTTCAACCTTCCATTTTTCCCATGCTTTTTTTGAAGCCT
The DNA here is from genome assembly GCF_046720935.1 of Winogradskyella sp. A3E31. Lineage (NCBI taxonomy): Bacteria > Pseudomonadati > Bacteroidota > Flavobacteriia > Flavobacteriales > Flavobacteriaceae > Winogradskyella > Winogradskyella sp. A3E31. The sequence continues at coordinate 440,486 of NZ_JBHNWH010000002.1, read as the reverse complement.
CCGTTAATAAATCTTCAGGTTTGAACCCACTAGAAACAGCAAATTGTTTGGCACCTTCTCCTGCAAGCATTACATGGGGTGTGTCTTCCATAACTTTTCTGGCAACAGATACAGCATGTGTAATATCTTTTAAATACACAACGGCACCACAATTACCGTGTTTGTCCATGATACAAGCATCTAGTGTTACATTACCTTCTCTATCTGGTAAGCCTCCTTTACCAACTGATTGCCCTTTTTCGTTAGCCTCTTCGACCATACAGCCTTGTTCAACGGCATCCAAAGCATTACCGCCAGCCTTTAATACTTCCATAGCCTTTGCAGTGGCCTCTTCAACGTGCCATGTCGCAACAACAACAGGTAATATTGCTTTAGAATTTTGATTATGTTTCGGTAGAATTGGTTTTTCTTCAGAAGAGTTTCTGCATGAAGAAACTGTAGCTCCTATAGCAATTCCTACTCCAGTTAATGATGCATTTTTTATAAAGTGTCTACGTTTCATTTTTATCCCGAATTTACTTGTGCTGAATTTATTTCAATATCTTATAAATAACAACCCTGAAGTTAAATTAGTACACTGTTTAATATTCAATGTTTTGCTTATCCAATACCGTTTTTGTCCTAAACGCATAAAACAAAAGGTATACAAAGCAAGCTACTGCAATCCAGTATGAGGATTGAATGTTAAATACATCAGCTAATTTACCTTGCACTGGCGGAATAATAGCACCACCTAGAATCATCATAATTAAAAATGCTGAACCTTGTGACGTATACTTCCCAAGTCCTGCGATACTCAACGTAAAAATACAAGGCCACATAATTGAGCAGAATAAGCCACCAGACAAGAAAGCGAAGAGTGCAACATTTCCAGATGAAAATAATCCAACGAGCATTGCAATGACTCCTAATAAACTGAATATTTTAAGCGTTTGAACAGGATTATCCTTTGCAATGAAAAATCCTGCAATCTGTACTGCAATACAGATGCCGAAGAATAAGATTTCATCAGATGAAAATTCATTTCCTGCTATATAATTCACGGCAAGGATAACACCAAATGCAACATACGGTACAAGGATTAATAATACTTTTTTAAGACCTTTGCTCGGATTAAAAACCGTTATTGCACCAACCCAACGTCCTATCATCAAGCCTCCCCAATACATAGAAATATAAATGCCGAGTTGGGAATCATTCAATACAGGCAAGCCCAATAAGTTTGAACCTGTTCCATCAACATTTTGTTTTAAGAGTTCACCTAAATTACTTCCTATAGTGACTTCAACTCCTACGTACATAAAAATCGCCAACATCCCCAAAACCAATTGTGGATACTTCATCGCTCCCCAGCCTATAGCACTTTTCTTGGCACTACTATTGGCTACAAAAACGGCTGCAATAACAGCAAAGAGAGCAACAAACAAAACAATCAATCTTGTCTTCTCTACACTCTCAGTTGTTACAGACCCTTCTGTATAAGTGCTAAAGATGTAGCCAAAACAACCTACAATAATGAGGGTTAGTATGATTAATAAATTTCGTGCTTTATTGGCAGGTTCAAATGTTGTATCTGATTTTAATGCAGGCAATTTTTTTGAAAAGTAAAATAGGGCTGCCGCAACCAAAAACAATGCACCAACACCTAAATACAAGCTCTGTACGGTGACTAAGGTAATTTCATTATTTGCAATCATCGACGCTAATTCGTCAGTACTCCATGATGCTGAACCAAAAATAACAAGACTCACAACTATAGGCCCAATAGTGGTTCCAAATGAGTTGATGCCTCCTGCCAAATTTAAACGATGCGAACCTGTTTTAGGATCACCTAAGGCAATGGCGAAAGGATTAGCCGCAGTTTGTTGTAACGAGAAACCCAATGCCACAATAAAATAGGCTATTAGTACTAAATAAAACACATTTGTTTGGCCTTGCTCAGCACCTGCCGTTGCAGGATACATAACAAAAGCACCTATTGCTGATAACAATAAGCCATAAATAATACCGTTTTTATAACCCCAATTATTCATGATGTCTTTTTTAATAGAACCTGACATTATGAAAAGCAGTAAGGCACCTATGTAGTACGCTCCATAAAATGCAAAATCAACCAACTGTGACTGAAACTGGTCAATATTAAAGTAGGTTTTGCAAAAAGGGATGAACACCCCGTTAGACGCTGCTATAAACCCCCAAAAGAAGAAGACCGTGACTAAAGTGGCTAAGGCAGATTTGTTGTTTTGATTGCTCATTATTAGTTGTTGTTAGTTAGTTTTTTTGAATAGATCCTACATTTAATAGAATGGTTAAAAACATAGGCACTCTCATAGTATTCATCAGGGATATCATAATTGAAATCTTCTTCAGCTTTTTCTAGATATTTTATTCTACATTTTAAGAACTTCTCAAAATCAATACCGTCTTCAATGTAATTATTACGTTCTTCTTCATAAATTTCTCTAAAGATAGAAATTGATTCTTTATCCCATTTTATTTTTGAAGCAACAAAAATATCATCAAAATATAAATCAATAATATTTTGTGCTATTCTTAATCCAAACAGGCCTTCGTTTAATAAATCATTATAAGCTAAGTATTTCCATTTTCCTGATTCTTTTCCCCAATATGCTAATATTTTTCCATTAAGCTTTGTTTCTAAATGACTATCTAATTTGTAAATATTGTCTTCATAATCAATTAGATTTTGATTTAAGAATTGCTTAAAGTCATATAAGTAAAAGTTCTTTTTATTTTTTTGAACTTTGATAGAGTTACTGTATTCAACAATTTTAAAATAATAATCATCAATTCTCTTAGTAGAACTTAACTTTTCTATTTTGACATTTTGATTTATTAAATCACTTGCTTTATAAAAAAGAGAGTCAAAACCATTATGTAAACTATCTAAGTGTTTAAATAATTTTTCTTGTGGCAATGAATCTTTAAAATTATTCGGCAAGTTTTTAAGATAATCATCATTGGTGTAATCACCAGAAACTAAGTTTTCTATTAGTGGTTTTTCATTAACTAAATTAAAGGATGGTTTGCATGAGAAGATTATAAACCCAATACTTAAAATAATTAAAACTCTATTCATCTTTATTTAATAGAAATCTCATCTACAAAAATCCAGCTCTTTCCATCCATAGGATGACCTATATGCCATTCTGGTAAATCCCCAAGCTTTTTGGCAATGACTTTAACGTATCTGTATGTACCATTTGGAATATTAAAGTCAGTCGTTTTAATTGCTATATCACTATTTTGTTCAATCGTATTTATAGATTGTGAGCCCACAGTTTTAAAATTAATATTGTCCTTGGATACTAAAACCTGCGCTTCTGTTGGGTAGAAAATCCATGCTCCTTGATCTCTTAAAAAATTAATACTTACAGTTTCAATTCTTTTTTCTGAACCCAAATCTACTGTTGCTACTAAATCGGTATTCCAATAGCCTTGCCAACTGCCAGTTCTGTAATTTTTAGTGCTTCTAATCCCGTCAATTAACGCATCATTGCCACCTGCTGAATATTGATTGGCAAATTCACTTTCTAAGGTAATACTGAGATTTGGGTCAATTTTGTAAAAAGGTGTGGTTAAAACAGGGCTTGTTAAGTCCCCTTTTTCAGAATAGAGTTTAACTTCTACATCTTCAGTTATTGTAAATGGCTCTTTGTAGAGCTGAAAACTTCCATCATTGATAGCATAAAAAATAGCAGTTTCTTTTTCGGAAGAGTTTAAAACAACCTGTGTTGAATCCCTAAAGGTGATATCTCCTTTTTCAATATAAGGGGATGGAAGAATAATATGTTCTGTAATTTCAGTAACAGGCTCAGTGCCTTTTTCTGTTCCCCAATTTGAAGGTTGATCACTCATATTAAATTCAAGGGTTCCGCCAGAAATAATAGCGTCATGCTTTAGGTAAGTAACATCTAAATTTTGCCCATTTAGTGTTACGCTTTCAACATATATATTGGTGTCACTTAAATTATTAGCGACTATAGTGAATTGCTCTCCGCTCTCAAGATTAATAGTAGCTTTATCAAACAATGGAGTACCAATGATGTATTCGTTGCTGCCTGGTGTTACCGAATAAAAGCCCATGGAACTTAAAACATACCATGCACTCATCTGTCCACAGTCTTCATTTCCTGAGACACCATCGGGATCATTATTGTACAGTTCAGTTAATATTTGATGTACTTTCTCTTGGGTTTTATGAGGTTTATTGACAAAATTATAGAGATAAGCCATGTGGTGACTTGGTTCGTTTCCATGTGCATATTGACCAATTAAACCAGTAATGTCTGATTGATCTCGACCCGAGGTTTCGGTCTTTGCGTTAAATAATTCATCGAGTTGCGCTTCCAATTTACCTTTTCCACCTAGAAGATTTATAAATCCTGAAATATCCTGAGGCACATAAAAACTATATTGCCAAGAATTGGCTTCTGTGTAATTAAAGTTCACTTCATACGGATCAAAAGGGGCAAACCACGTATTTCTAAACCGCCCTCTCATAAATTTTGATTCAGGGTCAAACACATTCTTATAATATTGAGCACGTTTTATATAGGTTTGGTAGTCTTCAGAGTTGCCCATGTCTTTTGCCATTTGTGCAATCGTCCAATCGTCGTAGGCATATTCTAAAGTTTTAGAAACAGATTCACTCTCCTCATCTACAGGAATAAATCCATATTTTTTGTAGGCTTCTAACCCAAATTTATCTCTTGTTGCAGAGTATTTCATGGCTTCAAACGCGGTATTGACATCATAATTTCTTATGCCTTTTAAGTAGGCATCAGCAACTACAGGTACAGCGTGATAGCCAATCATACAATCCGTATAGTTCCCAGCTAAATCCCACATTGGCATAATGCCTCCTTCATCGTATTTTGCTAAAAACGTATTTATAAAATCATTGGTGCGTTCTTGTTCAATAATCGTGTAAAGTGGATGTGCAGCACGATAAGTGTCCCATAGTGAAAAGACCGTGTAATAATCGAAATCCTGTGTTTCATGGATTTCTAAATCCATGCCTCTATAACGGCCATCCACATCTTGATAAAGATTGGGAGCAATCATTGTATGGTAGAGCGCAGAATAAAAGTTGGTTTTTTTATCTAAATCATTGCTTTCAATGACTATTTTTTCAAGTTGTGATTCCCATTCTTCCTGAACTTCTTTTTTAACCGTTTCAAAATCTTTATTACCAATTTCGGTTTCCATATTTCGTTTAGCACCTTCGATATCTACTGGGCTAATTCCGACTTTAACAATAACATCTTCGTTATTGGGATTGTTGATGCTTAAAGCGGCTTTTAACGGATTGTCGTCAGAGGGATATGTGGCCAATGCTTCGTGAGATAATTCAATATAGAAAAACAAACGTTGGTCTTTTGCCCAAGCGCTAGAATGTCTATACCCTTGAAAAACTGTTGGTGATACTTGTTCAATCTTATGGTCTAAAACTTTATCTCTATGCGCTAAATCGAGAATGATATATTTGTTGTCGGTTGGTTTAAAAGTATATTTATGAATCCCACTTCGCTTAGAAACGGTTAATTCCACGTCAATATCGGTTGAATCTAAATGCACCTTATAATAGCCAGGTGACGCAATTTCCTTATCATGCGAAAAGTGAGCGCGATATCCTTCTTTACCATCTGCGCCATTATTAAAAACAACTTTATTAGTAGGCATTAATAACACATCACCATAATCGCTAATGCCCGTCCCACTTAAATGCGTATGTGAAAAGCCGTAAATATAACTGTCTGTGTAGTGATAGCCGGAGCAGCCATCCCAACCTTCCAATCGTGTGTCTGGACTCAATTGCATCATCCCAAAAGGGGCGGTAGCACCAGGATAGGTATGGCCGTGTCCACCAGTACCGATAAAGGTGTTCACGTAATTTATTAGAGGTTGATCTTTTTCAGCTTTTAAGATGATTGGTTCAGTTTTACAGCTCGTTATTGAAGTAAAAATGAGTATTGCCGAAATAAGCCTTAGATTCATAAGAAAAGATTACTAATTTTAAAGCATCTAATATACTAAAATGCCATTCAAAAAAGTAAGCCGACTTCTCTTCTTCATAATTTGTTTGTCCTGTGGCACTAAAGACACCACTAAAGCTTCTGAGCCACTCATTATTCCCGAACCAACAGAGTTAGAAGTTAAAGATGGGCGTTTTTTGTTGTCTGCAAATACCGAGATTCAGTTTGAGGATAATTTTAAAGTATCAGGTGAATTTTTAAAGTCATTTGTTTCTCAAAGTTTAATACCATCTAATAGTCAGCCAAATCAAATCCGATTTATAGAAGATAGTTCAATGACTGAGGCAGAAGGTTATGCACTTGAGGTTGGTGATGATGAGATTGTTATAAGAACCTCTTCCGATCAAGGAGCGTTTTACGCTGTACAAAGCTTACGACAACTACTTCCTGTAGATTTTGAAAAAGGAGCTAATCAATTTGAAGAAGTGCCAATTCAGAAAGTAACGATTAACGATGCCCCTAATTTTAGTTATAGAGGTATGCATCTCGATGTAGGTCGCCATATGTTTTCAGTGGATTTTATTAAAAAATATATCGATGCTTTGGCCATGCTAAAGATGAATACGTTTCACTGGCATTTAACCGAGGATCAGGGTTGGCGTATTGAAATTAAAAAGTACCCTAAACTTCAAGAGATTGCTGCATATCGTGATGAAACTCTAGTAGGTCACTACAGTGACCAACCCCATCAGTTTGATGGCAAAAAATATGGAGGCTATTACACACAAGAAGAAATTAAAGAAGTGGTTAACTACGCTAAAGAACGTTTTGTCACGGTAATACCAGAAATTGAAATGCCAGGCCATAGCCAAGCGGCAATAGCTGCTTATCCAGAATTGGGTTGTACTTCGACAGGACTTCGACACGCTCAGCCTGGCAGCTCAGTAACCAACAACCAAATTGAAGTCGCAAAAAAATGGGGTGTTTTTGAAGACATTTATTGCACTAAGGATGAAACCTTTCAATTTTTAGAAGATGTTTTGGATGAGGTCATAGCGCTTTTCCCAAGTGAATATATTCATATTGGCGGGGATGAGGCTCCTAAAACACGTTGGAAAACTTGTAAAGTATGTCAGGCAAGAATTAAGTCCGAAGGCTTAAAAGATGAGCACGAACTTCAGAATTATTTTATAACTAGAATTGAAAAATATTTGAATTCCAAAGGACGACAAATTATTGGTTGGGATGAAATTTTAGAAGGTGGATTAGCACCAAACGCAACGGTAATGTCCTGGCGAGGAACAAGTGGAGCAGTTGAGGCTGCCAAATCAGGCCATAATGTAGTTATGACTCCAACGTCACATTGCTATTTTGATTATTACCAATCTGAACACGAAGACGAGCCAACCGCAATTGGAGGGTACTTACCATTAGAGAAAGTCTATGGGTTTAACCCGATTCCAGAAGAGTTAACAGAAGAGGAATCAACATATGTTCTTGGAGCACAAGGCAATGTTTGGACAGAGTATATGCAGACAGAAGACCATGTTGAGTATATGGTTTTTCCTCGGATACTGGCCATGAGTGAGGTGGTGTGGTCTCAACCACAAAACAAGGACTATCAAGATTTTGTATCACGAGTAGAAAATTTTCATAGCCGATTAGATGCTTTGGAAATTAATTATGCGAATCATTTGTATGAGATTGAAGGCTACCTGACTTCATTGGATGATAAATCATATTACCAATTAAAAACACTAACCGAAGATAAAACGATTCGCTACACATTAGATGGTAGTGAAACCGATTTAAATTCTAAAATATATAATTCCCAAATTCCGGTTTCCGAAAGTTTAGCCATAAAAGCGGCTGTTTTTAATGGTGACAAAAAACTAGGAGAAACATTTTCTCAAACAATAAATTTTCACAAAGCAGTAGGTGCAAAAATCTCGATTAATAAAGAGCCACATAAGGCCTATTCTGGAAGTGGGGCTGATGGATTAATTAATGGGATAAGTGGTAGTGATTCGCGTTACGGCGATAAAGAATGGTTAGGATTTTGGGGAGAGGATATCGAAGTTACAATAGAGTTTGATAAGGCAAAAGAAATTGATAGTATTTCAACTCGTTTTTACAACGGTAATGGACAATGGATTTATGCGCCAAAAGAAATAATGATTGAGTATTTGCTTGAAGATGGATCTAAGGCAACTGATATCAGAAGTAAACAATTCGAGTTTAGAGAAAATAAAATAATCAATATGGATTGTAATTTCCCCAGACCAATAGGTCTTGAAATCAAAGTAAAATCGATTACTTTAAAAATCCCAAATTACGGAGTTATACCAGAAGGTAAACAAGGAGCAGGTAATAAGGCCTGGACTTTTATTGATGAGATTATTGTGAATTGACAACTTATTGTCATTCCGCACTTCCTGCCCGACAGTCAGGCGGGGATGCGGAATCCACTTTGAACTAAAAAATAATGAGATTCCTGCCTACGCAGGAATGACAAGAAAACATGAAATTAGAAATCTGCGCCAACTCATACCAATCTGCTATTAATGCCCAAGAGGTAGGAGCGCATCGTATAGAATTATGCCAAGAATTGTCGGTTGGTGGCATAACACCATCTTATGGATTGTTGAAACAAGTTTTAGAGCATTTAAAAATCCAAGTGTTTGTGTTAATTCGCCCAAGAAGTGGAGACTTTGTCTATTCTGACGAAGAGTTTGAAATTATGAAAACGGATATTGAAATTTGTAAAACATTGGGTTGTTCTGGGATTGTTTCTGGTGTTTTACATTCAGATAAAACCATCGATATCAAAAGAACAAAAGAACTCGTAGAATTATCTAAGCCTTTGCCATTTACATTCCACCGAGCCTTTGATGAGGTTATAAATCCCAAGGAAGCATTACAACAGTTAATAAACTTAGGAGTTGAACGAGTTTTGACTTCAGGGCAGCAACCGTCAGCTTTAGAAGGTTTAGATTTGCTCAAAGAACTTAATGAACTATCTCAAGGCAGAATTACGATTCTTTCTGGTGGAGGGATATCAGCTAAAAATGGACTAAAGTTCAAAGAAGTTGGTTTTCAAGAAATTCATGCATCTGCATCAAGTGTTATTCAAAATGGGGATTCTTTATTTTCACGACCTCAAACCGTTTCAGATCTAAAAAAAATAAAAGCCCTATTAGATGCGATATCTTAGTCTATTGATTTTACTGTTATGTCTCAGTTGTGGGCAAAATTATGATGTTCCAGAAACAATCACTTTAAAGTCCGATTGGGAATTTAGACAAGTTGGTGACTCAACGTGGTATTCAGCAACTGTTCCTGGTAACGTGTTTACAGATTTAATGGATGCAGATTTAATTGAAGATCCATTTATCGGTAATAATGAGGAAAAGGTACAATGGGTTTCTGAAGCAGATTGGGAATATAAAACCACCTTTGTATTAGATGAAAGAACTTTAGAAAAGAAGCATCTTGAACTCAATTTTGAAGGCTTGGACACTTATGCAAAAGTCTTTTTAAATGACATTTTAATTTTAAATGCGAATAATGCTTTTCGTTCTTGGAACAAAAGGGTTAAAGACCTACTAAAAGCAGAAAACGAATTACGGATTGTTTTTCAATCGACTTCAAAATATGAAGAATCTGAGAAAGCAAAACTACCTTATCAATTGCCAGAAGGTAACCGGATTTTTACCAGAAAAGCACAATTTCAATACGGTTGGGATTGGGGTCCAAAGTTAAATGCCTCTGGAATTTGGAAGCCTATATCCTTAACTTCTTGGAATGATTTTAGAATTGAAGATATAAATATTCAACAATTAAGCCTTGATGAAAATGAAGCTTCCCTCTTGATTGAGATTAATGACAATAATATCATTAATGAAGATTTCACATTTGATGTTTATGTCAATGATAGTTTGTATTCTGAATTCAAAAACCCAAATCCCTTGATGCCAAGCTGGATTCCACTTCAAATTAAAAATCCAAAACGCTGGTGGCCACATAATTTAGGAGAGCCTTATCTGTACAATATAAAAGTCATTGTTAAAGATGGCAGAACTGTCCTCGACTCACTTTCTATAAAAAAAGGCTTGCGAACAATAGATTTAGTAGCAGAAGAAGATAGTATCGGCCAATCCTTTTATTTTAAGGTCAATGATGTTCCTGTTTATGCTAAGGGGGCCAATTATATTCCTCAAAACAGTTTTCAGAATAAAGTAAGTCATGAAGATTACGATAAACTTTTAAACGATGTAGTGGGTGCCAATATGAATATGCTTAGAGTTTGGGGAGGAGGTATTTATGAAGAAGATACATTTTATGATTTATGTGACGAAAAAGGCATATTGGTTTGGCAAGACTTTATGTTTGCTTGTGCAATGTATCCTGGAGACGATGACTTTTTAAATAACGTTAAAAAAGAAGCTGAGCAGCAAGTGAAGAGATTGAGAAATCATGCTTCTATTGCCTTGTGGTGTGGTAACAATGAGAGTTCCGAAGGCTGGAGCCGTTGGGGTTGGCAAATGGGAAGGTCTGAGACCGAAAAAGAAGAAATTTGGAACAACTATTTAAAGCTGTTTGATTCTATTTTGCCTCAAACAGTATCTAATTATTCTGATATTGATTATTGGGAATCTTCTCCAAAATATGGTCGGGGAAACCCATTGTATAAATCAGAAGGTGATGCCCATGATTGGTGGATTTGGCATGATGGATATCCGTTTGAACATCTCGAAGAAAATGTACCGCGATTTATGAGCGAGTTTGGCTTTCAATCGTTTCCAAGCTATGAAGCTATAAAATATATCAATCAAAGAGACTCCATTGACATCAGTTCTGCTGGGTTCAAAAATCATCAAAAACACAGTAGAGGTTTCCAGCTTATCGAAGAGTACATGCAACGCGACTTTCCTGTGCCAGATAGCCCTGAGGATTATGTGTATATGAGTCAATTGCTTCAGGCTTATGGCATTACTAAAGGGATTGAAGCGCATCGTCGAGCACGACCTTACAACATGGGCACATTGTACTGGCAATTAAACGATTGCTGGCCAGCGGTGTCTTGGAGTAGTATTGACTTTTTAGGCAATTGGAAAGCTCTGCAATACAAAGCAAAGCACAGTTTTGAAAACGTGTTGATCTCATCAACAATTGAAAACGATTCATTGGAGACTTGGATTGTTAATGACAATCTGAAACCAGAAAATGGTGTTTTAGAGATGAAAGTAATGACCTTTTCTGGGGATGTTATTTGGCAAGATTCCTATGATGTCAACGTTGAGGGCGGCACGAGTCGTTTAGTGTCTCAACATAATATAAATACATGGCCTGAGAATAAAAATGAACTAGTTTTGATTAGCACATTCAAAGAGAGGCAATCGGTGTTTTATTTTGTAAAACCTAAAGAACTAAACCTGCCACAGGAAGACATTCAAATGACGATTAAAAACAATGAAAATGGATTTTCAATAGAGTTAAGAAGTGAATCACTTCAAAAAGATATTTTTCTTTTCACTAAGGAGCAAGGCCATCTCTCAGATAATTTTTTCGACCTATTACCAAACGAAACTAAAACTGTAATGTTCCAAACACAAGCAAAACAACTTGACGACTTGCAGTTAAAAACCTTTAACAGTTTCATAAGACCCGAAGGGATTTGATATGTTTAAATTTGCAAATCAATAAAACTGCATGACACGCTGGATAATTTTCATAGTTATTTATACACTTATTTGTATTTATGGTTTTCAGGCCTTAAAAACAGTGACCAAACAAAATTGGTTGTATATACTTTATCTGTTTATTGCATTGGTCGTTCTAGGTAATTTTATTTATCAATTTTCGGCATCCTCAGAAGGTCGTGTTTTAAGCCCGGAAAAGAGTTATGCTTTTGGCTTCTTGTTATCTTTTTTGTCATTAAACCTTGTTTTGGTTCCTATTTTATTTGTAGAAGATATCATCAGAATAGTGATGGGCTTGTATGACAAATTAGTTACTACAAACGAAACCTTTTATCTGCCATCTCGTAGAAAGTTTGTCAGCCAGATAGCACTCGGATTGGCTGCTATTCCGTTTGCTTCTCTTTTATACGGCATGTACAAAGGCAAATATAATTTTAGGGTTCTCAGTTACCAATTACACTTTGAGGATTTGCCTGAAGCCTTTGATGGCTATAAAATTACCCAGATCAGTGATATCCATTCCGGTAGTTTTGATAACAAGAAAAAAATAGAATATGCCATTGACTTAATCAATGAGCAAAAATCTGATTTGCTTTTGTTTACGGGAGATATGGTCAATAATAAAACAACAGAAATGTTACCTTGGAAAGACACTTTTGGTCGACTTAAGGCAAATGACGGAAAATTTTCTGTGTTGGGTAATCATGATTATGGCGATTATATAGATTGGCCAAGTGCTGAAGCAAAGGCACAGAACTTAGAAGACTTAAAGGCACTTCAAAAAGAAATAGGCTTCGATGTATTATTAAATGACAGCCGATTTATAGAAAAAGATGGTCAGCGTTTAGCTGTGTTAGGTGTTGAAAATTGGGGAAAAGGAGGCTTTAAAAAAGCTGGGGATTTGCAGAAGGCTAAATCTAAAGTAATTGCGGAGGATTTTAAAATTTTGATGAGCCACGATCCGAGTCATTGGGAAGCTGAAGTTGTCAATGACGATTATCATTATCATTTAACCCTGAGTGGGCATACGCACGGCATGCAATTTGGCATTGAAATCCCAGGATGGATTAAATGGAGTCCCGTAAAATGGCGTTATAAGCAATGGGCGGGTATTTACGAACAACTAGGCCAATATATCAATGTTAATAGGGGGTTTGGCTATTTGGGATATCCTGGGCGTGTCGGAATTTGGCCAGAAATCACGGTTATTGAATTAAAAAAAGGATCTAAAAGCATTACTCAGACCGTATAATAGTTATATTCAGTAGAATTGTTTATTTTTATAATGACGTAAAACTGAATGACCTACATGGCGTAATTTAAAGTATAGTATAAAAAAATTACGTAGGTTTGTAGTACAACATTTGGCTTAAAACTTATAAGTATGTCAAAATTTGGGGAATTAATAGATGTAAATATTCCTGTTCTACTCGATTTTTTCACAGAGTGGAACGAACAATCTACCGCCATGCACCCTGTGCTAAGGGATGTTGCCGCCGCTATGGGCGATAAGGCTAAAGTTATTAAAATTGATGTCGACAAAAACAAGGAGCTTGCAGAAGCTCTAAGGGTTAAAGGCCTTCCAACCTTAATTATCTACAAAAATGGTGAGATGAAATGGCGCCACAGCGGAGAACAAGATGCCAATACACTGATAGGTATTATGCAGGAGTATGTTTAAAAGTTTCAGAGTAACTTACTTTTTTCTAATTTTCTTATTCACATTTCAGTTTTTTAACTGTAAATCAAGTGCAAAGATAGGGTCAGACCCTTCTATTTTAAATTATAAAATTTCAGATTCTGTCAATACCAAAATGAATGCTAAATTCAAAAAAACAAGAAAATCATTCGTAGGGAAACTTAATACTGAGGAATTGGATAAACTTTATAATAATTTAGATTATCATCTTAATACGACCCTGTCCAGGGATTTAGCGGTCTTGATAAATTATAAGCAGCGTGGTTCTAATTGTTTTGATTTTGAAGAAAAGGCTTTAAACTCTTATGCTAAGAGAGGGCATAAAATTTCTAAACAGATGAGCAAATCCTATAAAATTCAAGATTTCTTTGTTTTTTCTGAGGATGCTTTTTACCGAGGTTTTTATGACAAAATAGATTTTTATAAGAAGGATTCAGGATTTTTTAAAAGAAATATTTTTACACTTGAAGAAGTTTGCTCAGCTTTTTTACTCGTTAAATCAAATGGAGAATTCTTAAAGTTTTATGGAACAGATTATTACTCGGAAGTGGAAAATTTCATGGAAAATGAATTAATTTTTGAAAAGAATTGATTTAAAATTAAACCCTCTTTCACTATAGTATTCCAATAATCTAGGTAGTACATACATTAAATTTCGTTTGGCTTTCAAACTATCGTGAAATACAATAATACTTCCTTTTTTAGTTGAAGACAACACCCCATTTAGACAGGTAACTTCACTTACAGTAGCATCCCAATCAAAAGACAATACATCCCAAAGAATAACTTTGTAGCCTAATTTTTGAAGTGCTTTAGATTGTTTCGATTTAAACTTTCCGTACGGAGGACGGAAAAGATTTGCGATTGACGATTGACGATTGACGATTTTTGATTCTTCTAAACTGTCATCTTGGTTTTTCGCTTCCAGCTTCCAGCTTCCAGCTTCTACCTTCCCACTTCCAACTTCATACTTTTTAATAGAATCATCAATAATTTCTTGAGCAGCTTTCACGTCTTCCAAATACAGTTTAGATGTCGTTTTCCAGCCCTTTAAATGATTGTAAGTATGATTGCCAACCGCATGACCATCTTCTAGTATTTTCGCAAAAACGTCTGGGTACTTATTAATATTACTTCCTATGCAGAAAAATGTGGCCTTAGCGTTATAGGATTTTAATTGCTCTAAAACCCAATCGGTTACTTCTGGTGTTGGCCCATCATCAAAGGTTAAGTATAGTTCCTTCTCAGAGGTGTCTATAGTCCAAATAAAACTTGGAAAAATAGTTTTTACCAACTCTGGAGTCTTTGCAGGAATAAGCTTCATTATAAGAGTTATTGTTCAGGGTCAATCGAGACTCCCGAACTGTCATTTAAAAGCATATCCAAATCGACTTCTTCAGGTTCATCCAATGGTTCATCTTGTCCTAATAGACGATCAAACAGCTTTAAATAATCATTGAATGTCCGTGTTTCCTGAAGCGCAAAATCTTCGTCATCATACACCACAACTAAATCAACCAAGGATCTGTATTTTTGAATATCGGTATAGATTTCCTCAATTAATCGTTCTTGTGTCTCAATATCTAAGCTGCCGAAATACGTAAGGTTTTCTTGATATTTTGTAGCAACCTGCTTATATAATTTTTGAGCTTTTTCTGTTTTGTCAACTTCGTAATAGGCACTGATATAAGGCTCTAGCAGTGTGTAATAACCAAAGTCATCAACTGGCATTTTAGCCATTGCAATATCTGCAATCTCCTCTGCTTTAGCATACTCATCCTCGTTAATAAGGGCTTCAATTAAACGTGCAATATTACTTCTATAGGTAATACCGTTTTTACGGGTTTCAACATCATGATAGATGTCTTCGCCACTACCTCCCCAATCCCAGGATTTTACTTTTTCATACATTAAATCAGGATCCACACGACCCATATCAAATGGATTGGATTTATCAACAGGAGTTTTAATTGGCACTAGTTTATAGCACATGCCATCTAATTGTAAATAGTCTTTTAACCAGATATAATCTTCATCCGAAAAAGCGCCTCCACTAAAATAAATAGGGCGTTCCCAATTGTTATTGGCTAAAATATCGAGCATTAACAATCTGTTCTTGTAGATTGCACTACTTGTAATGTTGAGGTGTACAGTATCTACTATTTTATCAGCGTCTTTTGGTTTAACAATTCCATTTTTTAGAACACTTTCCTTATCTACAGGAATGCTAATATGTCGTGTTGGGAAATAGTTTGAGTTCAGCATGGTGCTTGGGTAACCTCTTGGGTCTTCACCTTGTCGCTCTACAATAAACTTCAATTTAGTACTTGGTTTATCACTGCTGATAAATTCCATAAAATCTGAAATCGGAATCGTATCTTGAGTGATTTCACGCCTCATAATGTACTCTCTGTTGCGACCCCTATACTGCTTGTGTGTTAATTTTGAAGGGATTGGATCACTTTCATAAGCTTTACGCTTCATTTGGTCAATATACCAATCTGTTTGAAACAAACTCGTATTCACCACTCGTACATCTGTTCTTACTCCTTCAATTTCTTGCAAGTACCATAGTGGGAAAGAATCATTATCCCCAATGGTGAATAGAATAGCATTTGGTGCACAGGATTCTAAATACTTTCGCGCCATTGCGTTGGCAGTGTATTTACCAGATCGGTCATGATCGTCCCAGTTATTGGCGGCTAGTATTCCAGGTACAAGAATTAAGCAAACCAAAGCAATTCCTGGTGCTAATAATGGTGATTTTACTTTAGTTTTAAACAAATCAAACAAAGCATAAACTCCAAAGCCAATCCAAATGGCAAACACATAAAAAGACCCAACTACGGAATAATCCCGTTCCCTTG
The DNA here is from genome assembly GCF_046720935.1 of Winogradskyella sp. A3E31. Taxonomy (NCBI): domain Bacteria; kingdom Pseudomonadati; phylum Bacteroidota; class Flavobacteriia; order Flavobacteriales; family Flavobacteriaceae; genus Winogradskyella; species Winogradskyella sp. A3E31. The sequence continues at coordinate 424,219 of NZ_JBHNWH010000002.1, read as the reverse complement.
GCTCAAAAGGACGAATGTTGGTATAGAATTGTATGGCTAAGCCAGTCAATAAAAAGAATACCAACAAGACCCAAAATCGTTTTTTATCTGTATGAAGCAGAAAAAAGAAGCCTATCAACCCTAAAATCAATGGCAGGAGATAATAGGTGTTCCGGGCTTTATTCTCTAACACATCACTCGGTAGATTATCCTGGGACATACCCAAGTGCCATTTATCAACAAATGGAATACCGGAAATCCAATTACCATTAAAGTCATCGTATTTTCCTTGAAGATCGTTTTGGCGACCAGAAAAATTCCACATAAAATAACGCCAATACATATAACCAAATTGGTATTGGACCATATACATAAAGTTGTCTAGCTGTGAGGGCAGTTTAACTTCAAAATAGCTTTGTGCATTCTCTCTTAAAAACCGATCGTAATCTTCATAATCTATTTGTCCTTGAGCCACACGCATTCTAAAGTCTTGAACCATGGCATTAAGCTCTTGCATACGTGCACTTGCATATTGATTTGCGTCCTCTTCAGAATAGCCACCGTTGATAGCAATGTTATAGAATTCTGTTGCAAGCCCGGGTTTTAATTTAAAATCAATTAAACCGGTAAACATCATATAGTTCTCAGCATGCTCAGTACTCCACATCCGTGGCAGCCAAGTAGCGTGTTCGTGATTGTAGTTTTGTTTTGCGTTTTTCCAATCATTGATGATAATGTATTCTCCCTTTTCATAATCCTTTTCATAATTCTTTTTATCATCTACAAACGGTTGATTTTTATCTGCTCCAGAATAGATTTCTGTAAACTGTGGCCCATAAAACAAGTGCGTTTCAGGGTATTGTTCGAGGTTATAATAGGCTAACAACTCTCGTGCATCAGACGGATCGTTTTCGTTAATGATTACATTAGCATTAGCACGTATTGGCAACATCATCCAAGACGAAAACCCTATGAATATAAAGAGCAAACTAAGTACAAGAGTATTGGCATGTATATAGCCTTTTTTTCGGGTATAATTGAGTCCAAAATAAAACGCAGCGATTACCATTAGGCCTGCAATAATCGTCCCAGAGTGAAAGGGTAAGCCTAAACCATTGACGACATTAACTTCCATCCAACCAAAAAATTGGAGGGAGCTTGGGAGTAATAACTTAAAGATAAAAAGTAAGATGGCTGCAGAAATGACATTAGCCAGGATGAAATTCTTAACTGTTATGGTCTTATAGTTTTTGAAATAGTAAATCAGCCCGATTGCAGGGATGGTTAAAAGTCCCATAAAGTGAACTCCAAAAGACAGTCCAATAACAAAAGCAATGAGTATCAACCATTTGTTGCCACGAGGTTTATCCATGTCTTGCTCCCAGCGTAAAGCGAGATAAAACAGAATAGCCATTATTAACGTAGCCATCGCATAAACCTCAGTTTCTACGGCATTAAACCAAAATGAATCTGTAAACGTAAAGGCTAAACTGCCAACAAAGGCGCTACCTAAAATAGCCATAGCTTTAGCAGTATCCTCAGCATCTTTTTTGTATTTCACTAATTTTCTAAGAAGCATGGAAATGGTCCAAAACATAAAAAGAATGGTGAAGGCACTTGCCGTTGCACTCATCATGTTCATCATCATTCCAACATATTCGCTTTGCCCAAACGTAAATATTGAGAAAAATGCACCCATTATTTGAAATAATGGTGCTCCAGGAGGATGACCAACCTGTAGTTTAGAGGAAGTTAAAATATACTCTCCTGCATCCCAGTAACTAACTGTCGGCTCAATGGTAAGCGCATAAGTAATAAAGGCGATGGCAAATGCTAGCCAACCTAAAATGGTATTCCATCGTTTAAAGTTAAAACCGGTCATATAAATAAGTGCTTTTTATCAAAAATATTCTAGACGTTACACGTCGGGTTCTGCTTAAAATTGTCATCCCGAACTTGTTTCGGAATCTAAATAAAGAATTTTAGTTTTCAAGGCCCAAAGCAAACAATATAGTAGGCTAAAACCTATTTATTGTAGTATTTTGAAACATGACTTCAAAAAATTCTTTATTGCAGGCGAATTTACTAATTATTACAACAATCAATACCCTTTTAAGGTAACGTTAAGTAAAATAGATTATTTTTTGGATGTTTTTTTTGCCCAAGCCAAACTTTGTTATAAATTTGCATCCTCATTTTGAGATGATGGCCTATGGTGTAACTGGCAACACGTCTGGTTTTGGTCCAGAAGAGTCTAGGTTCGAGCCCTAGTAGGCCAACTTAAATTAAAATCCTAATTCATTTGAGTTGGGATTTTTAATTTTAAAAAGTGAGACCTTGAGTGTTACTGACATTCAAGCCCTCTAACCTTGCAGAAATCAATATATTTATTGTATATTTGCAGCGTTGTTTACGAAAATTAAATAGACGAGGGGACGGGAAGTCCCCTCTTTTTATAATATATGTTGAAGCAGAAAGTAGAAGACTTATTAAATGGTGCCTTAGAAGAACGTCAAGATTTATTCTTGATTTCTTTAGATATCTCAAGCAATAATCATATCAAAGTGGTCATTGATGGAGATAATGGTGTGCTTGTTGAGGATTGTATGTTTATAAGTCGCGCCATAGAACACAATTTGGATAGAGAAGAGGAAGACTTTTCTCTAGAGGTACTTTCAGCTGGTGCAACGTCACCTCTGTTATTACCAAGGCAGTACAAAAAAAATCAAGGCAGACACTTAGAGGTGAGGACTATCGATGACAAAAAAATAGAAGGAAAACTTGCTGAGGTAGACGACCTAAAATTGGTGTTGCAATGGAAAGCAAGAGAGCCAAAACCAGTAGGTAAAGGAAAGGTTACAGTTTCTAAAGAAGCAGAAGTAGCATTTACAGATATTAAAGAAGCAAAAGTTATAATAAAATTTTAATTCCTATCAATTATGGAAAATGTAGCGTTAATTGAATCATTTTCAGAATTTAAAGATGATAAATTAATAGACAGAGTTACGCTAATGGCGATTTTGGAAGATGTGTTACGTAATGCATTGAAGAAAAAATATGGTGATGATGATAATTTTGATATCATTATAAATCCAGATAAAGGGGATTTAGAGATTTGGAGAAATAGAATTGTTGTTGCTGATGGTGAGGTCGAAGAACCAAATCAGGAAATTGAATTATCCGAGGCCCAAAAAATTGAGCCCGATTTTGAAGTTGGTGAAGATGTAGCAGAAGAAGTAAAGTTAATTGACCTTGGGCGTCGCTCTATTTTGGCATTAAGACAAAACTTAATCTCTAAAATCCATGAGCACGATAATACTAATATCTATAAACAATTTAAGGAATTAGAAGGTGAAATTTACACGGCTGAGGTTCACCACATCCGTCACAGGGCAATTATTCTTTTAGATGATGAGGGCAACGAAATCATTTTGCCAAAAGACAGACAAATACCCTCAGACTTTTTCCGTAAAGGAGAAAACGTAAGGGGTATTATTGAAAGTGTAGAATTGAAAGGAAGTAAGCCTGCTATCATCATGTCAAGAACATCTCCTGTTTTTCTTGAAAAATTATTTGAACAAGAAATTCCAGAAGTTTTTGATGGCTTAATTACCGTTAAAAATGTAGTGAGAATTCCAGGTGAAAAAGCAAAAGTAGCTGTAGATTCTTACGATGACAGAATTGATCCGGTTGGAGCTTGTGTGGGTATGAAGGGGTCTCGTATTCACGGAATTGTTCGTGAGTTGGGTAATGAAAACATTGATGTTATCAATTACACCAATAACCTTCAACTATATATTACAAGAGCGTTGAGCCCAGCGAGAGTTACTTCTTTAAAAATTGATGAAGAAACTAAGCGCGCTGAGGTATTGTTAAAGCCAGAAGAAGTGTCTAAAGCCATTGGACGTGGAGGTCACAATATTCGTTTAGCAGGAAAATTAACCGGCTACGAAATAGATGTCTTTAGAGAAGGTGCAGAAGAAGATGTAGAATTAAAAGAATTCTCTGATGAAATCGAAGGTTGGATTATTGAAGAATTTAGCAAAGCAGGTCTAGATACTGCTAAAAGTATATTAGAGCAAGATGTAGAAGATCTTGTTAAACGTACAGATCTAGAAGAAGAAACAATTATTGAAGTTATTAGAATTCTAAAAGAAGAATTCGAGGACTAATAGCAATTTAGCTTTTAAAAATGAAGTTAGATTGATATAAAACAGATTTAAGTATATTACAGGCAATTTATGGCTCAAATTAGAATTAATAAAGTATTAAGGGAACTAAATATCTCATTAGATCGTGCTGTAGACTTTTTAGAGTCTAAAGGAATCGAGATTGAGAAAAGCCCCAATACAAAAATATCTCAAGAGGTTTATGATACGCTTTCTGATGAATTTCAGACAGATGCAACTAAGCGTGAAAAAGCTCAGGAAGTTAGTGAAGCAAAGCAGAAAGAGAAGGAGGCGCTTCGACTAAAACGAGAGCGCGAACTTGAAGAAAAAGAGCAAGCCGATAAGAAAAAAGAAGAGGTTGTTAAGGCCAAAAGTGAATTGTCAGGGCCTAAGCAAGTTGGTAAAATTGACTTAGATAAACCTAAGGCAAAAAAAGAAGATACCCCTAAAGCTGAAGAGAAAAAAGAGGAAAAGAAAGAGGAGGTAAAACCAAAAGAAAAGGTTGCAGCCAAGAAAGAAACTCCAAAAAAGAAAGTCGAGAAAGCTAAGAAAGAGGAGAAAAAAGAGGAGGCAGAAGAAGACGAAGAAGTATTAGAGACTAAGTATAAAAAATTATCAGGTCCTACCATTGCAGGTAATAAGATAGATCTTTCAAAATTTGAAAAGCCTAAGAAAAAGAAAGAGGACAAACCTTCAGATGATAAAAAAGGAGGTAGTAAACGAAAAAGGCGTCGTATAAGTAAAGGTGGTGATAGTAAGCCTAATTACTCTAAGGACAGATCGCGAGGAGCAAAAGGAAGAGGGCAGCGTTCAAAAACGGTTAAGGAAGAACCTAGCGAGGAAGATGTACAAAAGCAAATCCGAGAAACCCTAGAGAAACTTCAAGGAAAAAGCAATAAAGGAAAAGGGGCTAAATACAGAAGAGAAAAGAGAGATCAGCACCGTCAACAGACTGAAATCGATCAAGAAATTGCAGCTGCTGAGAGTAAAACATTAAAAGTAACAGAGTTTGTTACCGTTGGTGAAATTGCAACAATGATGGATGTTGGTGTTACCGAGATCATTTCGGCATGTATGTCATTAGGAATGATGGTAACTATGAACCAGCGTCTCGATGCTGAAACCCTTTCTATTGTAGCTGAAGAATTTGGCTACGATGTGGAATTTATAACTGCAGATATAGAAGAATCCTTTGAGGAGGTTAAGGACAAACCAGAAGATTTAGAGCCTCGTGCTCCAATTGTAACGGTTATGGGTCACGTTGACCACGGTAAAACATCCTTATTAGATTATATCCGAGAAGAAAATGTTATTGCTGGTGAGTCTGGGGGAATTACTCAGCACATCGGTGCTTATGGTGTTCAATTAGAGAACGGTCAAAAAATTGCATTTTTAGATACACCAGGTCACGAAGCCTTTACGGCGATGCGTGCTCGTGGTGCACAAGTGACGGATATTGCGATTATTGTAGCGGCGGCAGATGACGATATTATGCCACAAACTAAAGAGGCTATTTCGCACGCTCAAGCAGCAGGAGTGCCAATTGTTTTTGCAATTAATAAAATTGATTTACCAGCTGCTAACCCAGAAAAAATTAAGGAAGGTCTTGCTAACATGAATTTATTAGTTGAAGATTGGGGTGGTAAAGTTCAGTCTCACGATATATCAGCTAAAGTGGGTACTGGCGTAAAAGAGCTATTAGAAAAAGTATTGCTTGAAGCTGAATTGTTAGAGCTTAAAGCAAATCCTGATAAAGCTGCAAGCGGAACAGTCGTCGAAGCTTATTTAGATAAAGGACGAGGCTATGTGTCTACAATTTTAGTACAGGCAGGAACCTTAAAAGTTGGAGACTACGTTTTAGCAGGCACAACGTCTGGTAAGGTAAAAGCCATGCAAGACGAACGTGGTAATAATGTAAAAGTAGCTGGCCCATCAACACCAGTTTCAATACTTGGACTAGATGGAGCTCCGCAAGCAGGTGATAAATTTAATGTGTTCGAGGACGAGCGTGAAGCTAAACAAATTGCAACCAAACGTACACAGTTACAGCGTGAGCAGTCTGTTAGGACACAACGTCATATTACACTAGATGAAATCGGAAGACGTATTGCGCTTGGCGATTTCCAAGAGTTGAATATTATTCTTAAAGGTGATGTGGATGGTTCTGTTGAAGCATTGACGGATTCATTCCAAAAATTATCTACTGAAGAGATTCAGGTAAATATCATTCATAAAGGTGTTGGTGCCATTACAGAAAGTGATGTGTTATTGGCAACTGCCTCTGACGCTATCATTATTGGGTTTAATGTGCGTCCTATGGGTAATGCACGCCAGATTGCTGACAAGGAAGAAATCGATATCAGAACATATTCTATCATCTACGATGCCATCAATGATCTTAAGGATGCGATGGAAGGCATGTTGTCACCAGAATTGAAAGAAGAAGTTACTGGTACAGCCGAAATTAGAGAGATATTTAAAGTCTCTAAAGTAGGAAGCATTGCTGGTTGTATGGTGACTAGCGGTAAAATTTATAGAAACTCTGGTATCCGACTAATTCGTGATGGTGTAGTAGTTTACACAGGTGAGCTTGCGTCATTAAAACGCTTTAAAGATGACGTAAAAGAAGTCTCTAAAGGATACGATTGTGGTATGCAGATTAAAAACTATAACGACATTAAAGAAGGTGATGTTATAGAAGCATTCCAAGAAGTTGAGGTAAAGAAAAAGTTGAAATAATTTTAGTTTTCAATATATAAAAAAGGGTCTCGAATTTCGAGACCCTTTTCTATTTTATTTGTCATTCCGCACTTGATGCGGAATCCATTAGCTATATAAAAACTTTAGATTCCTGCCTTCGCAGGAATGACAAAAATACTTATAATGAACAGTGTTATTTTGTCTTGGGCTGAAAAATAAAGGCACTTATATAATTCTTCTTAATCCTTACTAAAGCTCGGTCGGCTTCAAGACGATCCCTAAAGTTCCCTACCCAAATCTTATAATTTGGAGTATTAAATTCCATGCTACTTGGAATATCCCCATACACAGATCTAAATTCGCTCATAATACGTTCAGCAGGTGCGCGCTCCCCAGAAAAGATTTGAATTTTATAGATAATGTTCGTATTTATGTCTTGCTTGTACTCTAGCAATTTGTCAATGCTTTTGTCTTGAATGACTTTAGTTTCAGCATTCTGTGAAAAACTAGAGCTCGAGAAAGCCAATAAAGCGCTAAAAATGAATATTTTATATTTAAGTATTTTCATGTCTTATTTTAATTGATTACAAAGGTAAATTTTAATAACGTAATTGCTCATATAAATGTTATTTAGAACGCTTATAAATTAGAAGTTAACAGAACGCTAACATTTCTAAAATCGACTTTATATCTTACTTTTGCATGAGTTTTTACAATCATATTTTTTTCAGTTTAAATGAAAAAATCATACCAAAGTTTAGAAGATAATTCAACTCATAATATGAAACAGGTGATCTACCGTAATTTAACCTCAAAGATTCTTCATTTAGGGTTTATTATATTACTTACGTTTTCAACCTCTATTTTGGCCCAGGACGCAGAAACACAAACTGCCGATACAGCAGCAGAAGACACTACTGAGGCTTCAGCATCTGCAGGAGACCCTACAGCTGGTAAGGCATTATTTAATACCAACTGCGCATCATGTCATAAATTAGATGGCCCGATGACTGGTCCGGCGTTGCGAAATGTTGAGACACGTCTGGCAGAAGAAGAAGGTTTAGATCGTGAGTGGATGTACGCTTGGGTTAAGAATAGTGCAGGCGTTATAGCCTCTGGTGATGCGTACGCCAATAAAATTTACAACGAGTACAACCAAACGGCAATGACAGCGTTTCCACAGTTGTCTAACCAAGATATTGATAATATTTTAGCGTACACGGCTGAGCCAAAACCAGAACCTTTTGTTGTTAATGGCGGAGGAGATGGATCTGGTGAAACATCTTCAGCTTCAAATAACATTATCCTTGGAGCACTAGCATTGTTATTTGCATTATTAGCTCTGGCGTTGATTCTTGTTAATCGTACACTTAAACGATTTGCTCAAGAAAAAGGTATTGCTATTAAAGAAAAGGAAAAAGGCATTCCTCTTTGGAAAGCATTTGTTCAAAACCAGTTTTTAGTATTGGTAACTTCAATATTCTTTTTGCTAGCAAGTGGGTATTTTGTTTATGGCTACCTAATGCAGGTTGGTGTTGACCAAGGGTACGAGCCAGTACAGCCAATTCATTACTCGCATAGAATACATGCAGGAGACAATGGTATTGATTGTAAGTATTGTCACTCTTCAGCACGAGTAAGTAAGCATTCGGGGATTCCTTCATTGAATGTCTGTATGAATTGCCACAAAAGTATTTCTGAAGTTGCGCCAGAAACCTTTGCAGAAGGACAAGAATATGGTGTAGATTATAATAAGGAAATTCAAAAATTATATAAAGCAGTTGGTTGGGATGTTACCACGCAACAATACACTGGCGAGACTGAGCCTGTGCAGTGGATCCGTATCCATAACCTGCCAGACTTTGCGTATTTTAATCACTCTCAACACGTTTCTGTCGGAGGAATTGAGTGTCAAACTTGTCACGGTCCTGTTGAGGAAATGGAAGTGATGTACCAACATTCTCCATTAACAATGGGGTGGTGTATTAACTGTCACAGAGAGACAGAAGTAAAAGTAAAAGATAACGCCTACTACGATAAAATCCATGAGCAATTGTCGAAGAAATACAATGTCGATAAATTGACAGTTGCAATGATGGGTGGTTTAGAATGTGGTAAGTGTCATTATTAATAATAAGAAGTAATTCAATATAATATGTCATCAAACAAGAAATACTGGAAAAGTGTTGAAGAGCTAAACGAAAACAGCTCTATTGTTGAGACGCTACAGCAAAATGAATTTGTTGAAGAAATTCCTACTGACGAATTTCTTGGCGATAAGGAAGCTTTAGAATCGTCTTCAACCACGCGTCGTGATTTCTTAAAATATGTAGGATTCTCAACCGCAGCTGCATCATTAGCAGCTTGTGAAGGGCCTGTGGTTAAGTCCATCCCTTATGTGGTACAGCCTAAAGAGATTATTCCTGGTGTTGCTAATTATTATGCAACTACAATTGCTGATGGAAATGACTTTGCCAGCATTTTGGTAAAGACAAGAGAAGGAAGACCGATTAAGATTGAGAACAATACTTTGGCTGCCACTAATGGCCATGCCAATGCAAGAGTTAATGCATCTGTATTAGGATTATATGATAGTCAACGTGTAAAGGCACCTATGAAGAAAGGTATGCCAATTACTTGGGATTCCTTCAATGCAGAGACATCGCAAAAATTAAAAGAAGTTCAGGCTTCAGGTAAGGCTATTGTGTTGTTAACACAAACCTTTGCGAGCCCATCAACTTCAAAATTAATATCTGAATTTTCAACACAATATAGTAATGTAAGGCATGTGTCTTACGATGCTATTTCTGAATCTGCTGCTTTAGATGCCTTTCAGGCAAGATACAGCAGACGTGCTTTAGCAAATTACGATTTTTCTAAAGCGATGACTATTGTCTCTGTGGGAGCGGACTTCTTAGGAGATTGGCAAGGTGGAGGTTTTGATTCTGGGTATTCTTCTAAGCGTATTCCTGCTAATGGGAAAATGTCTAGACATATTCAGTTTGAATCTAATATGTCCTTATCTGGTGCTAACGCGGATAAGCGAGTGCCAATAACACCAAGCCAACAAAAATTAGCCTTGGCTAAATTACATGGTTATGTTGTTGGAGGTTCAGTATCTGGTAATTTACCGGAATCAGTTGAAAAGGCAGTACAGGCCGCAGCTTCAGAATTAAAGAGAGCTGGTAGTAATGGTGTTGTTGTGACGGGAATTCAAGATGTAAATGCCCAATCCGTTGCGCTTGAAATCAATGAATCTATAGGAAGTAAGGCATTTGATACTAAGAATGTAATCCTTACAAGACAAGGAAGTGACAAAGCTCTCATGACTTTAATTGAAGACATGAAAGTAGGAAATGTTGGGGCAATCATTACTGCGGGTGTTAACCCAATGTACACTTTGCCAAATCCGGCTGATTTTGCTGAAGGATTAGGGAAGACTGACCTATCTATAGCTTTCTCAATGAAGGAAGATGAAACAGCTTCAAACTTTACTTATATAGCGGCTTCATCTCATTATTTAGAATCTTGGGGCGACGTAGAAATTAAAGCAGGGCATTATGGTTTAACGCAACCTACCATTCGTCCGTTATTTAAAACAAAACAATTTCAGGAAGCCTTATTGGTCTGGACCAATAATGATACTCCATATAGCGATTATATAAAAGCCACTTGGAAAGATAGCATCCTAAATGGAGCATCTTACAACCAAGCATTACACGATGGTGTTTTTGTTGGTACAACTTCAGAGGTTGTTGCTGAAGACACGACATCCGATGATACTACTGAACCAACACCAACCACAACTAATGCAGCAAGAGCTTTGGCAAGTGCTGCTTCTGGTGAAGGCATGGAGTTGGTCTTATATACCAAAACAGGTATGGGTGACGGTCAACAGGCAAACAACCCTTGGTTACAAGAATTCCCAGATCCAATTACAAGAACATCTTGGGACAATTATTTAACAGTATCTAAAGCAGATGCTGACCGTCTTGAGCTAATTAATGAAAATGTAGCCAATGGTGGACTTAATGGTAGCTATGCTAATGTGACTGTTAATGGAGTTACTATTGAGAATGTGCCAGTACTAATTCAGCCAGGACAAGCAAAAGGTTCTGTCGGATTGGCATTAGGTTATGGTAGAACAGCAGGTGTAAAAGAAGAATTACAGACTGGTGTAAATGCTTACCCACTATATCAAAATTTTAATCCATCTCAACCTATAAGTATTAGCAAAGCATCGGGTATGCATGAGTTTGCTTGTGTGCAATTGCACAATACACTTATGGGCCGTGGGGATATTATAAAAGAGACAAGTTTAGAGATATTCAATACAAAGGATAAGCATTATTGGAATGCCGTTCCTCAAGTGTCTCTTAACCATATAGAAACTCCCGTAACATCACCAGATGTTGATTTATGGGAATCGTTTGATCGTTCTATCGGGCATCATTTCAATTTGTCTATTGACTTAAATGCTTGTACTGGTTGTGGAGCTTGTGTTATTGCCTGCCATGCAGAAAACAACGTTCCTGTTGTTGGTAAGTCAGAGATGAGACGAAGTAGAGACATGCACTGGTTGCGTATTGATAGATATTACTCATCTCAGGAGTCTTTTGAAGGTGATAATGAAAAGAAAGAAAATATTTCTGGTTTAGGTAGTTCGTTGAGTGAATTTGGAGAGATGGAAAACCCATCTGAAAATCCTCAGGTCGCCTTCCAGCCAGTAATGTGTCAGCACTGTAACCATGCTCCATGTGAGACTGTTTGCCCTGTTGCCGCAACATCACATGGTCGTCAAGGTCAAAACCACATGGCATACAACCGTTGTGTAGGAACTAGATATTGTGCTAATAACTGTCCATATAAAGTACGTCGTTTCAACTGGTTCTTATATAACCAAAATGACGAGTTTGATTACTTTATGAATGATGACCTTGGGCGTATGGTATTAAACCCAGATGTGGTAGTACGTTCTCGTGGTGTGATGGAAAAATGTTCTATGTGTATTCAGAAAACACAGAAAACTATTTTGGATGCCAAGCGTGATGGACGTGAGATTAAGGATGGAGAATTCCAAACAGCATGTTCTGCAGCTTGTGGTAATGGAGCCATTGTTTTTGGAGACATCAATGACAAGGAGAGTAAAGTAGCTCAATTAAAAGAAGATGACCGTATGTATCACTTGTTAGAAAGTGTTGGAACAAAACCCAACGTATTCTATCATACTAAAGTGAGAAATACAAAAGAAGTATAATAAAGTAAAAAAGTGAGATGGTTTAAAGGTTGAAAAAATTAAAACTTTAAACTTTCGAAACAAATAAACATTTAAACACTAAAAAATGGCGTCTCATTACGAAGCACCTATTAGAAGACCTTTAGTAACTGGGGAAAAATCCTATCACGATGTTACTGTCGATGTTGCTAGACCTGTAGAAGGAAAAGCCAACAGAGCCTGGTGGATTGTATTCAGTATTGCGCTGGTTGCATTCCTTTGGGGAATAGGTTGTATTATTTATACCATTTCAACTGGTATTGGAGTTTGGGGTCTTAACAGAACTGTAAACTGGGCTTGGGATATTACTAACTTCGTTTGGTGGGTTGGTATTGGTCATGCTGGAACACTGATTTCCGCAGTACTACTCTTATTCCGTCAAAAATGGAGAATGGCAATTAACCGTTCTGCAGAAGCTATGACCATTTTCTCAGTTGTACAAGCTGGTTTATTCCCAATTATTCACATGGGTCGACCATGGTTGGCGTATTGGGTATTACCAATCCCTAATCAATTTGGGTCGTTATGGGTGAATTTTAATTCGCCATTACTTTGGGACGTATTTGCAATCTCTACGTATTTATCGGTATCCTTAGTATTCTGGTGGACTGGTTTATTGCCAGATTTTGCCATGATTAGAGATAGGGCTGTAAAGCCATTTCAGAAGAAAATATACTCTTTGTTGAGTTTTGGTTGGTCTGGTCGTGCAAAAGATTGGCAACGTTTTGAAGAAGTGTCATTGGTATTGGCTGGTTTAGCAACACCTTTAGTACTTTCTGTACATACCATTGTATCTTTTGATTTTGCTACATCGGTTATTCCTGGTTGGCATACTACGATTTTCCCACCTTACTTTGTTGCGGGTGCGATTTTCTCTGGATTTGCTATGGTGAACACGCTTCTTATCATTATGAGAAAGGTATGTAGCCTTGAAGATTACATTACGGTACAACATATAGAATTGATGAATATTGTCATCATGATTACAGGTTCTATCGTAGGTGTGGCCTATATTACAGAGCTGTTCATCGCATGGTATTCTGGAGTTGAATACGAACAATATGCATTCTTAAACAGAGCAACCGGACCTTACTGGTGGGCATATTGGGCAATGATGACCTGTAACGTGTTCTCGCCACAGTTTATGTGGTTTAAGAAATTGAGAACAAGTATTATGTTTTCATTCTTTATTTCTATTATCGTAAATATTGGAATGTGGTTTGAGCGTTTTGTAATTATCGTCACCTCATTACACAGAGATTACTTGCCATCGTCATGGACAATGTTCTCACCAACTTTTGTGGATATCGGGATATTTATCGGTACAATAGGGTTCTTCTTTGTATTGTTTTTGTTGTACTCACGTACATTCCCTGTAATTGCACAGGCAGAGGTAAAAACAATCTTGAAATCTTCAGGAGAACGCTACAAAAAGATTAGAGATCGTGGAGATAGTTTGGTAGGAACCGGATCTGATGCAAGAACATCTGGAGCACCTTCAGATTCTGCTACTGCATCAACTACTGAACCATTACCAAAAGATTCTGAGAAAGTGTCGAGTCTTCTCGATACAATTGGGAAATACAATCCAGATACGGATGTGCCTGATGATTTAAAAAAGATTAGTGGAGTCGGTCCAAAAATGGAAGATGTCCTTAACAGTATTGGTATTTACAAATACGAGCAAGTAAGTAAAATGACCAAAAGAGAATACGACTTGTTAGATTCAATTACAGGTTCTTTCCCAGGAAGAGCAGAGCGTGATGATTGGGCAGGGCAAGCTAAAAAATTAATAAACAACTAATATAGTCTATGGAAGCTTCAAAAGTAATTCATGCTATTTATACAGATGATGATGTACTGATGTCTGCCGTAAAAAAGGTAAAGGCAGCGAAACATCATATTGAAGAGATATATACCCCATTCCCAGTCCATGGACTAGACAAAGCAATGGGTCTTGCACCAACGCGAATAGCTATAACCTCGTTTATGTATGGTTGTGTTGGGTTGACGGTAGCTATTGTTATGATGAATTTTATAATGATACAAGACTGGCCACAAGATATTGGTGGTAAGCCAAGTTTTAGTTATATAGAAAACATGCCAGCCTTTGTGCCGATTATGTTTGAGTTGACAGTGTTTTTTGCTGCTCACCTAATGGTAATTACGTTTTACCTAAGAAGTAGAATGTGGCCATTTAAAAAAGCTGAAAACCCTGATTTAAGAACTACAGACGATCACTTTTTAATGGAGATAGCTATACATGATAATGAAGAGGAATTAGCTAACTTTTTAAAAGATACCGGGGCTGTAGAAGTTAATATTGTAGATAAAGAAGAAGATGCACACTAATATGAAATCAGTATTTAAAATAACGGTAGTATTAGGTTTACTAATATGCTTTGCATCATGCCAAAAAAATGCCAGAAGAAACTACCAGTACATGCCTAATATGTATGAGTCTGTTGGATATGAAACCTATCAACAAGCGGATGTGTTTAATGGTAATGTTGAAGCACAATTGCCAGTAAATGGTACTATACCAAGAGGTGGTTCTTTATACGAAATTGAAGATACCAATGAAGGCTACCAGTTGGCAAAGGATTCGTTGACAAGCCCTTTAGATTCTACACAAGTTGATTACACTAGAGGGAAGGAGCTTTATGATATATACTGTGGCATCTGCCATGGCACCAAAGGGGATGGTAAAGGTAAATTAGTAGATCGCGAAAAAATATTAGGTGTGCCAAGTTATGACGATGCAGGGAGAGCTATAACTACAGGTAGTATTTACCATGTTATTTATTATGGTAGAAATACAATGGGGTCTTATGCCAACCAACTTAATGAAGAAGAGCGCTGGCAAGTTACAGCCTATGTTGAAAAGCTAAAGGCTGATTTAGAAAATTAAGATTTAGATAAAGATTATATAATGGAATATAAAATTTCAAATCGATTAAGAATAACAGCTATCATTTTAATGATCTTAGGTGCATTAGGTGTTGGTTATGGTTTTTGGGATTCACATCATTATCAAACTGAAGACGATGTAAGAGAGTTGTTGGCAAGTGAAAGCCATCATGGGGAAGGTCATGCTACTGAAACTCACGGAGAGGAGCATGCAGACGAATCTCATGGCGAAGAAACTCATGTGACTGATGGACATGACGTTGACGAAGCGCACGCTGAAGAAGGACACAAAATGAGTCACGAAGAGCACGTACTGCATCAAATTCATAACAGACCTTACGCAGCGTTGTATGTTGCAGCTTTCTTTTTCTTTATGATAGCACTGGGTGTCCTAGCATTTTATGGAATACAATATGCTTCACAAGCTGGTTGGTCACCTGTATTATTCAGGGTTATGGAAGGGATTACCTATTATGTACTACCTGGAGGATTAATTGTATTGGCCATTGCGTTTGTAGCGGATAGTCATTTATTTGTTTGGTTAAAAGAAGGTATAACTGTTGAAGGGCACGAGAACTACGATAAATTAGTTGCAGGCAAATCTGGCTGGTTAAATAAAACAGGATTCTTTATTAGAGGTTTAATCTTTTTAGGAGGCTGGTCATTGTACAGATATTTTTCTCGTAAGTTTTCAATCGCACAGGATTCAGCTGACGATAATAGAAACTTTAAAAAGAATTTTAGAATCTCAGCAGCGTTTTTAGTATTCTATATCTATACAGAATCGATGATGTCTTGGGATTGGATTATGAGTGTTGATCCACACTGGTTCTCAACCTTATTTGGATGGTACGTGTTTGCAAGTATGTTTGTAAGTGGTATTACAGTGATTGCCATGATTACAATTTACTTAAAGTCTAAAGGCTTAATGGAATTTGTAAACGATAGTCACATTCACGATTTAGCAAAATTCATGTTTGCTATCAGTATATTTTGGACCTATTTATGGTTCTCACAATTCATGTTGATTTGGTATTCAAACATTCCAGAAGAGGTCACTTATTTTATCACACGTATTGAAGATTATAACTTACCATTCTTTGGTATGGTAGCCATGAATTTTATTTTCCCAATATTATTGTTAATGAATAGCGACTACAAGCGTATTCCATGGTTTGTTATCATGACAGGTATCGTTATATTATGCGGTCACTATGTGGATGTGTTTAATATGATTATGCCAGCTACAGTAGGTGACAGATGGTTTATTGGTGTTCCAGAATTGGGGGCTATATTACTGTTTGGAGGTTTGTTCTTACTCATAGTATTTACAGCACTCAGCAAAGCACCATTATTGGCAAAAGGAAACCCATTTATTAAGGAAAGTGAACACTTTCATTATTAATTAAATTATAGAACAGAAGAGATAATGACAACGTTGTTAATTTTTATAATCGTAATTTTTGTAGCCATAGCCATTTGGCAAATGGTTAAGATTTTTGATTTGGCTCAAGTCGGTACTTCCAATACTGAGGTAGCAACTGACAAAGACAATAAAATAAATGGGTATTTAATGATGGGCTTTCTCATCTTTATTTACGTCATGACTATTGCCTGTTTTGTGTATTTAGGGGATTTGCCACTAATGTCTAACTCAGCTTCAGAACATGGTCCTGGTCTAGATAACCTTATGGTTGTTTCTATGATCATCATCTTTTTTGTTCAAACGGTGACCCAATTTCTACTACATTATTTTGCTTATAAATATAGAGGCGAAAAAGGTAAAAAAGCATTGTTTTATGCTGATAACAATACCTTGGAAGCTGTATGGACCATCATCCCAGTTATAGTATTGGCATGGTTAATAATTTATGGTTTATTCACTTGGAACGACATCATGAATATCGATGTTGAAGACGAAGACCCAATGGTCGTAGAGTTATATGCACAACAATTTAACTGGAAAGCAAGATATGGTGGAGATGACAATGTTCTTGGCCAAGCTAACGTTAGATTAATAGATTTGGATAAAGCAAATATCCTTGGGGTTGCAGAAAGTGATCCTAATGCGCAGGATGATGTTATTGTAACAGAATTACATTTACCTGTCGGAAGACCAGTGCTATTTAAAATGCGCTCTCAAGACGTATTGCACTCTGCTTATATGCCACATTTTAGAGCACAAATGAATTGCGTACCTGGGATGGTAACACAATTTGCATTTACACCTACGGTGACAACACAAGAGATGCGTGCAAATCCAGACATTCAAGAGAAAGTAAAGAATATTAACGAGTATAGAGTAGAGCACAGAGAAGAAGTTGAAGCAAGAGGACAAGATTTGGCCTACGAATTTGATTACTTACTATTATGTAATAAAATTTGTGGTAAGTCGCACTACAATATGCAAATGAAGATTATAGTTGAAACGCAAGAAGAGTTCGATGCTTGGATAGCAGAGCAAACTACTTTTGCAAATTCACTAAACAACTAATTGTTTTTAAGAAAAAGATAACGAGATTATGTCAGCAACAGCAGAAACACACGTTCACGACGATCACGAAGAGGCTCACCACCATAAGGAGACCTTTGTCACAAAATATATATTTAGTCAAGATCATAAAATGATTGCCAAGCAGTACCTAATTACTGGTACTATTATGGGAGTTATTGGGGTTTTGATGTCCCTAATGTTTAGAATGCAAATCGCTTGGCCAGAAAAGCCAAACGTATTATTTGAAGCATTACTAGGAAAATGGGCTCCTGGTGGAGTTATGGATGCCGATATCTATTTGGCCTTAGTAACGATACACGGAACCATTATGGTATTCTTTGTATTAACGGCTGGTCTAAGTGGTACATTTAGTAACCTTTTAATTCCATTACAGATTGGAGCACGGGATATGGCTTCAGGATTCTTAAATATGGTATCCTATTGGTTGTTCTTTGTCTCTAGTGTTGTTATGGTCATTTCTTTGTTTGTAGAAGCAGGTCCTGCAGCTGCAGGATGGACAATTTATCCGCCGTTATCTGCATTGCCAATGGCACAGGCAGGTTCTGGGATGGGTATGACCTTATGGTTGGTTTCTATGGCCATTTTTATTGCCTCGTCGCTTTTAGGCTCACTGAATTATATCGTAACGGTTATCAATTTGAGAACAAAAGGTATGTCTATGACGAGATTACCTTTAACTATCTGGGCATTTTTTGTAACTGCAATTATTGGTGTTATTTCATTCCCGGTATTATTATCTGCAGCTTTATTATTAATAATGGACAGGAGTTTTGGTACGTCCTTTTTCTTGTCAGATATATTTATTCAAGGTGAGGTATTGCATTATCAAGGAGGATCGCCAGTATTGTTTGAACACTTATTTTGGTTCTTAGGTCACCCAGAAGTATATATTGTACTATTACCTGCCTTGGGGATTACTTCAGAAATTATTGCGACAAATTCGCGTAAGCCAATCTTTGGATACCGTGCTATGGTTGCTTCGATTTTGGCCATTGCGTTCTTATCGACAATTGTTTGGGGTCACCACATGTTTATTTCAGGAATGAATCCATTCTTAGGTTCTGTATTTACATTTACAACCTTATTGATTGCAATTCCTTCAGCAGTAAAAGCATTTAACTATATAACCACCCTCTGGAAGGGTAACTTACAGTTAAACCCTGCGATGCTATTCTCTATCGGACTGGTATCGACATTTATCACAGGTGGTTTAACAGGAATAATCCTTGGTGATTCCGCATTGGATATCAATGTACACGATACGTACTTCGTTGTTGCTCACTTCCACTTAGTAATGGGTATATCTGCATTGTATGGAATGTTTGCAGGGATTTACCACTGGTTCCCTAAAATGTTTGGTAGAATGCTTAATAAAAATTTAGGGTATCTCCATTTTTGGGTTACAGCAATCTGTGCTTATGGGGTTTTCTTCCCTATGCATTTTATAGGTATGGCAGGTTTGCCAAGACGTTACTACACCAACTCTAACTTCCCGTTATTTGATGATACTACCAATACACAGGCAGTGATTACAATGTTTGCTTTAGTAGGTGGTGTGTTCCAATTGGTATTTTTGTATAATTTCTTTAGAAGTATATTCTACGGAAAACCTACAGTACAAAACCCATGGAAATCGAATACTTTAGAGTGGACAGCACCAATAAAGCATATCCACGGAAACTGGGATGGTCCAATTCCTCATGTATATCGTTGGTCTTACGACTATAGTAAGCCCGGACATGAAGAAGATTTTGTCCCCCAGAATATTCCATTAAAAGAAGGCGAAGAAGAATTACAACATTAGCTATAACATTTATAATAAGCTATTTAGCTTAGTAAAAACCACATTTAAAGGATTTTTGAATGTGGTTTTTTTGTGCCTAAAGTCCGACAAAATGTATTTTTTTGCAGATTAAACGCAAAAAAATTCGGTGAAATACATAAAATTATATATATTGCACTCTATTAAACCAAAATCTAATAAACTAACCATGAAAACTTCAACCGCTTTTAGCATAGGTAAACCTATGTTTTATGTTTTTGTGTTCTTTTGGGCTTCACTCTCTGTAAATGCCCAATGCCCTACAATTACTGATCCTACACCACCTCCTATTTGTGATGCTTCAGGCTTTACATTTAGTGATTTAAACACCTTTGCTACGGATAATGGCAATGGAATTGTGTGGTATGACGTTGCTACAGGAGGCAGTCCTTTTAATAGCAATGAATTGGTTTCGGAAGGCGTCTACTACGCAGATGATAATTCTGGCACATGTGGTGCAAGAGAACAAATCACCGTAGATTTTCAAGTTGATGCAACCAATCAAAATTTGGATGCCATATACTGTAGTAATGAAAACCCAACAATTCAGCTTTATAGTGATGATATTCTGTCATCGAGTATTCCTCCTGGAGGTTCTGTTGAAGTTTTTACAGACTTCGATTTAACAATGATGGCAAATGGTACAGACCCGATTCCTGTTGGTGGTGCCATATATTATATCGTTTTTGTTGATAACTCAGGATGTCGAAGTCAGATTGAAATAGGAAGCACAGCCAATTTTGAAGCACCTGATGATCCTACACCTCCAAGTCCCCAACTTTTTTGTTCGGATACAACACCAACAGTTGCGGATTTAGATCCAGGGACGGCAGATGCCTTTAGATGGTACGATAGCCTTAATGGCTCTGGTGATCCAATTCAACCACCGTTGCCAAATACAGCTCCATTAGTTGATGGTGCAACATACTATGTGCAAGCCATGGATGTGTTTTGTTCTAGTAATCCAATTGCGGTAACTGTAACTATAGATACACCAGAAGACCCAGGGACTTCAGCTAGTTTAGACTATTGTATAGATAGTGTTCCGGTGAGTGATTTTAATTTGTTTGATGAATTAGGAGGAACTCCAGATACAACTGGTACATGGACAGGGCCTCTAGCGACTAGCAACGGTCATTTAGGAACAGTTAACATATCAGGAGAAGCCGTTGGTGTTTATACGTTTACTTATACAGTACCAGCAGCAGGAGATTGCCCTGAAGCATCTTCAACTGTAACGATTACAATCTACGATAACTTTACATCTGGTACACCATCTGCTGCAAACCCAGCTTCATTTTGTGAATCAGGATTACCGACAGGATTCGATTTATTTACGCTATTGGATGGTGAAGATCCAGGCGGACAGTGGACTCAAGGCACAACAAGTACAGATCCAGTAGTTGGTTCAACTATTGACTTTACTGGGGTTATGCCTGGAACTTATGATTATACCTATACTCAAAATATATTACCTAATCCTTGTCCTGAAGAATCCACAACGGTTCAGGTCATTATTTTAGCTGATCCAAATGCAGGAACGGCGGTAAATGCAACTATTTGTGAAAATGAAATAGCGGCAAATTCACCATTCGATTTGTTTACTGCTTTAGATGGGAGTCAAGACAACAATAGTGGTACTTGGACAGATGCCGGTGGAAACACGGTGACAAACCCAATTGATATTACAACGTTCACTGAAGCAGGAAGTCCGTATCAGTTTACGTATACGCTTTCAAACGGGACGTGTGAAGATTCAGAAGATATTACCATTACTATTTTACCAGCACCAGAATCTGGAAATGCTTTAGCACCAGTTTCTTTTTGCTTTGAAGATTTAGCGGATAATTCCCCATTCGATTTATTTAGCCTTTTAGACGGGACCCAAGACACTAATGGAACTTGGTACGCAGGTCCAGATACCTCCGGTACTGCAGTCACAAATCCAATTGATATTTCTGGTCTTACAGATGGTACGTATGATTACACCTATTCTGTGCCGATGATTGGTTCATGTTCTGATGTGGATGTAACGGTTCAAATTATTGTTTTTCCACAACCAAATACAGGGAATCCAACCCCAGCGACTTTCTGCGAGAATGATGTTGCGGCGAATTCGCCTTTAGATTTATTTGGGCAATTAGCAGGAAATGACCCAGGTGGCACGTGGACTGATGATGATGCAACAGGAGCCTTAACAGGAAGTGATGTGGATTTAACAGTTTTAACTATCGGATCCTATAACTTTACCTATAGTATAACATCTTCAGATGGCTGTTCTAATAGCAGTACAGTTATCGTGAATATTTTAGAAGCTCCAGAGTCTGGCACAGCAAATGCGCCAGCGGAATTCTGTGTGGCTGAAATTACTGCTGGTCAAACCTTTGATTTATATGATTTATTAGAGGGTGAAGACCAAACAGGAACCTGGTCTGACGACACGCCTTCGGGAGCACTTTCAGGAAACACGGTAACCTTAGATGGACTTACAACAGGAACTTATGAGTTTACGTATGATGTTGCAGCTATCGGAAGTTGTGATGACGTATTAGTTACTGTAAGCATTATTATTAATGATACACCTGCAGCAACAGCACCAACGCCTCAAGAGTTTTGTGACGCTGCAACAGTAGCTAATCTTTCTGCTACAGGAACAAACCTACAGTGGTACGATGATGCAACGGGAGGAACACCATTAGCGGATACTACGGCTTTGGTAGATGGTGAAGATTATTATGTCACCCAAACCGATGCAACAACAGGCTGTGAATCTTCAGTACGGACTCAAGTCATTGTAAATATACCTATTACTCCAGTTGCAGGAAATCCTGGTCCAGCAGTAATAGTCTGTAATGACAGTACGGTAGATTTAAATACCGCTTTAGATGGCACACAAGATGCTGGTGGTGTTTGGCAAGATGATGATAGTACAGGAGCATTGACAGGAAATATTTTTAATGCCAATGGCATTACGCCAGGTACTTATGACTTTACCTATTTTGTTGCGGCAACTGCACCATGTGTGGATGCCAGTACTACAGTAACTATTACGGTAGAACAAGCCTTAAACCCTGGTACGGATGCATCTACAAATATTTGTAGTGATTCAGGAACAATAGATTTATTTCCACTACTTGGAGGTGCCGATACAGGAGGAACCTGGTCGCCAGCTTTAGTTAGCGGAACAGGAGTTTTTGATCCAACAGTCGATGCGCCAGGAACATATACTTATGAATTAGTCAATGCTTGTGGGACATTCTCAAGTGACGTCGCAGTAACTGTTACTCAACCAGCAAATGCAGGAGGAGATAACTCAGGAACAGTATGTGTTATCGATGGTTCTTTTGATCTCACGACGTTATTGGCAGGAAACCCTGATACTAATGGAACATGGTCACCAGCTTTAGCAAGTGGAAATAATATTTTTGACCCAACAGTCGATACAAGTGGTTCATATACATATACCGTTTTAGCAACTGCACCGTGTACTACGGATGCTAGTGCTGTTTTGACAATTACAGTTAATGATACAACAGAACCAACGGTTGTTAATGCAACACCATCATATTGTGTGGTTAATAACCCAACAGTTGCTGATTTAGATGCAACAGTTTCGGCTACTGGGACAATTTCTTGGTACGACGATGCTGCAATGAGTACATTATTGAATGCTACAGATGCGCTTATAGATGGCGAAGACTATTACGCTACCCAAACAGCATCAGGTTGTGAGTCCTCACAAAATGTCATGGTTGTGGTAACGATTAACGATGCGCCAACACCAACATTAATTGATGCAACAGCAGATTATTGTATTAATGATAATCCAACAATTGCAGACTTAACGTCTAATATTGCTGAAAATAGCTCGCCAGATTACGATGTCATTTGGTATGACGCCTCCACGGGAGGTAATGCTATTTCAAGTGGGTCAACGCTTTCAAACGGAGATACTTATTATGCAGTTTTACTAGACCTTAATACAGGATGTGAAAGTAGTGTGAGACTTCAAGTAACACCAGACTTAACTGCCTGTGGAACATTAGTCATTCCGGATGGATTTTCACCAAACGGTGATGGCACCAATGATACCTTCGATGTGGATAACCTTGAAGTATTATATCCTAATTTTCAGATGGAAATCTATAATCGATATGGAAATATGGTCTATAAAGGGGATGCCAATTCGCCTCGATTCGATGGAACATCCAATCAAGGAGGAGGCAACAGCGAATTACCTGTTGGCGTATATTATTACATCTTCAATTTTAATGATGGTGTCAATACAGCAAGACAAGGACGTTTATACCTAAGTAGATAATAATTTGGCTAATTACAGAAATTTAAAAGACATGAAAACTTTCAATAGATATCAAACTAGTGTAGTTGCAGCCATACTGTTATTATTTGCGCTTCAAGCTACAGCACAACAAGACCCTCAATTCACACAATACATGTACAACATGAGTGTGATTAACCCTGCATACGCAACTGCTGATCAAGGCATCCTTAATATCGGAGGATTGTATAGATCCCAATGGGTAGGAGTAGAAGGCGCCCCAGAAACGGGGACATTCTTTGCTCATACTCCAGTAAGCGAGAAAATTGAATTAGGAATTTCCTTTACCAATGATAATATCGGTGATGTGATTAAAGAAAATAATATTTATGCTGATTTTGCCTACGTATTACCAGTAGGCTTAGAGTCTAAATTATCATTCGGTGTTAAAGCCGGGTTGACCTTTTTTAATACTGACTTTAGTGGATTCGTTTTACAGTCTGGTGATCAGAATTCTGATATTGCTTTTAACGAAAATATCAATCAAACCTTCCCTAATGTTGGTGTAGGTGCATTCTATTTTTCGGACAACTATTATATCGGTTTATCAGCACCAAACTTGCTGACAACCACTCATATTGAATCTGAAAATGGTGTAAAATCCACAGGCGTCGAAGCTGTTCATTACTTTTTAACAGGTGGATACGTGTTCGATATTAATCCAAATGTAAAACTGAAACCTTCTTTTATGGCAAAAGGAGTTTCTGGCGCACCAATAGCTTTAGACCTTAATGCTAACGTTCTTATTAATGAGAAACTGGAAGCAGGCTTAAGTTATAGGTTAGAAGATGCTATTGCAGCAATGGTAAACTTTAGAGTGACCCCAGATTTAAGAATTGGTTACAGTTATGATTATACAACTTCTAACCTAAGTGACTTTAGCTCTGGTTCTCACGAGATATTTATTCTTTTTGATGTTGATATCTTTGGATTACGAGGAGGTTATGATCGTTCACCAAGATTTTTCTAAACTAATATACCTACCATTATGAAAGCTTATTTAGAAAATAGAATTAAAGACATTATGAAACCAACACTATATATTCTTGGTTGTTTACTGTGTATTGTTAATGTTGCAAATGCACAAGAACAACGATTAGACCGCGCAGACAAATACTTTCAGATGAAAGCCTATGTTAAAGCAGCGGAGTTATACGAATCTAAAGAACATACACGAAATGTTCTTCAGAATTTAGCGGATAGCTATTACTACAATAGTAATATGCAGAAGGCGATTAAAACGTATCGAGAGTTGTTTGTTACCTATCCAGATTCTTTAGATTTGGAATATTATTTTAGGTTCGGGCAGGCACTTAAAAGCGTAAAAAATTATAAAGAAGCAGATGATTATTTGGGTAGGTATTACAATATACCTATCAATACACTCAGCTTTATTGAAGAAAATGAAAAGACCACACCGCATGTATTCACATTGCAACAACTAGAAAATGCAGCGATGACTAGTGATTTTGGGATGACCTTTTATGGAGAGGGAAAAGTGGCTTTTGCATCAACTCGAAATAACAGTAACCCAACATTTGCTTGGAATGGCTTACCTTATTTAGACATTTATTCTGCAGACATAGATTCTAACGGTCAATTACAGAATATTGTACCATTTTCAGAACTTATAAATACGGAATCTCATGAGAGTAATCCTGTATTTTCTTCAGATGGAAACACCATGTATTTTAATAGAACCAATTCATCGAAATCAAATACAGATGGAGACCGAATTGCCCATATTAAAATATACAGAGCAGAAAAAGTCAATGGAGTTTGGATGAATGTTGAAGCATTACCTTTCAACTCAAACAAATTCAGTACCGAGCATCCGGCACTAAGTCCAGATGGGAAAAGATTGTATTTCTCGAGTGACAGACCAGGAGGTTATGGCGGATTTGATTTATACCGTGTTGATATTAATGAAGATGGAACTTTTGGAGAGCCAGAGAATTTAGGTGATACTGTAAACACAAAACAAAGAGAGCAGTTCCCATATATTAGTGAGCGTAACGTATTATATTTTGCGTCAGATGGGCACATAGGTTTTGGCGGATTGGATGTGTTTAGAAGTAACAGGGTCAATGATAGATTTGACAAACCAGTAAACTTGGGAAGTACTTTAAACAGTAGCTTAGATGATTTTGCCTATGTTATTGATGAAGAGAACAACAAAGGCTATATATCCTCTAATAGAACAGGCTATGACGGTATTTACAAGTATGTGCGAGAAGAGAACATATTAACGAAATACTTAGTCCAAGGAGCTGTTCAGGATAAAAACTCTAACGAACTTTTAGAAGGTGCGTTGGTAACATTGTTAGATGACTCTAACCGTAAACTTCAAGATAGTATTGTGGGTAGTGACGCCGAGTATTTATTCAAACTAGAACCGAATAAAAAATATACAGTTAGGGGAGAGTTAAATGCTTACATACCTGTTGAAGTTGAATTTTCAACGGACGCTAATGGTAAAATAAGTCATAATATTTATTTAAGCATGGAATCTTTTGCAGATGTTGAAGAACGTGTTAAGAAGGATGAAGAAGGTGTTGTTAAGGTGGAGTTAGATCAAATTTATTTTGATTTTGACAAAGCTAAAATTCGACCAGATGCTGCTAAAACGTTGGATGTCTTAGTGGATTTAATGAAGAAATATCCATCTATGGAAATCGAGGTTTCTGCACATACTGATTTTAGAGGTTCGGATGATTACAACTTGCAACTCTCTAAAAAACGTGCAGCTTCAACGTTAGAATATTTAGTCAGCAGAGGTATAGAGCGCGAAAGATTGACAAGCGAAGGCTTTGGTGAAACAAAACCATTAAACGAATGTACTAAACCAGGTGTTTGTACAAAAGCTGAATACGAACTGAACAGACGTTGTGAGTTTAAGGTTTTAAAATAAATCTAAACCACAAGAGTACTTAATGAAAAGCCTTTCTAACTATAATTGGAAAGGCTTTTTCTTTATATTTGTTTATCTGTCATTCCCGTGAAAACGGGAATCTAAATAATTATGATTTTTTAAAGATTCCTGCCTACGCAGGAAATGCTATGAACGAAAACCTAGACCCAACGAACGAAAACTTTACACCAGAAGAACTCGATGTCGAAAAGAAATTGAGACCACTCACGTTCGATGATTTTACAGGTCAGGATCAAGTATTAGAAAATTTATTGATTTTTGTTCAAGCCGCAAATCTTCGGGATGAAGCCTTAGACCATACCCTTTTTCATGGCCCTCCAGGTCTTGGAAAAACAACGCTAGCTCACATTCTTGCTAATGAATTGGATGTTGGTATTAAAGTAACTTCTGGTCCTGTATTGGATAAACCAGGGGATTTAGCCGGATTACTCACTAATTTAGAAGACAGAGATGTTCTGTTCATTGATGAAATTCACCGCTTAAGTCCCATTGTAGAAGAATACTTGTATTCTGCTATGGAAGATTATAAGATTGATATCATGATTGAATCAGGGCCGAACGCAAGGACGGTTCAAATCAATCTTAACCCTTTCACATTAGTGGGTGCAACCACCCGTTCAGGGTTATTGACGGCTCCAATGCGAGCTCGATTTGGGATTAGTAGCCGATTACAATATTATAATACAGAGTTATTGACCACAATTGTTCAGCGCAGTGCTACAATTTTACAGGTCCCAATATCAATGGAAGCTGCCGTTGAAATTGCGGGTCGTAGCCGAGGAACACCACGTATAGCAAATGCATTGTTAAGACGTGTTCGGGATTTTGCACAGATAAAAGGTGATGGAACTATAGATATCAAAATTGCCAAGTTTGCATTAGAAGCGTTGAACGTTGATGCCCATGGCTTGGATGAGATGGACAATAAAATATTAACTACCATCATAGATAAGTTTAAAGGTGGTCCTGTTGGCATTACCACTTTAGCGACGGCAGTCAGTGAAAGCTCTGAAACCATTGAAGAAGTTTACGAGCCGTTTTTAATCCAACAAGGCTTTATTATGCGAACCCCGCGAGGTAGAGAAGTTACGGAACAAGCCTATAAACACCTTGGAAAAATAAAGGGGCCAGCACAGGGCGATTTATTTTAATTTGTTTTTGTACCTTTAGTCTTTCCCTTCCTAATTAATAGCTTAACTGAACTCTATTTAAATTAGTTTGCTATGCCCATTTATATGGATTACCATCACTTTCCTGGTGTTACAGTCGAAGATGTGAAAAAAGCCCACATGGCTGATAAACAAATGCAAGACAAGTATGGCGTAAAATATCATCAGTTTTGGGTAAATCAAGAAGCAGGGACTATTTTTTGTTTAATTGAAGGTCCTAATCCTGAAGCTTGTGAAAATGTTCATAAAGAAGCTCATGGTGATGTGGCTTGCAATATTGTTGAGGTTGAAGCAGGATTGGTAGATGCATTTATGGGTAAAGGTCACAAGGTCGATCATGGTATAGTCTATTATAAGGACGGAAAGATTGATACAGGTTTTAGATTTATACTCATTGTAGATATACTGGCAAAAACAGACCAGGCCAATGTAAGTGATATGCGCCGATTTAAAACCCCTAGACTTGCAAGAAATGCTGTGTTTGAAATCGTTGATAAAAATAAAGGCACCGAAGTTAAAAATATAAGTGACGATAGTATAATTGTTGTATTTAATGAGGCAGCTGTAGCTTATCAATGTGCTAGAGGCATTCAAAAATTGCTGTCAGAAAACCGAGATATAGAATTTAGAATAGGACTTACTGAAGGTCAGCCTGTAACCCATAGTGATGGTTTTTTCGAAGACGCCATAGATTACACCAAACAATTGGCTCTTTTAGCAAATAATGGTGAAATAGTATTGTCTAAAGACTTTTCGAAATTACTCATATATAAAAGAGAAAAGAGTATTGCAAATATTAAAATTGTAAGCGAGACTCAACAAAAATTCATAGAACGGTTTTTTGAATATACAGAGAAAAATCTTTCAAATGAAAATTTCAGTATCGGTAATATTAGTCAGGATATGGGTATAAGTCGCCCACAGGTTTATCGAAAAATAATAGCTTTAACAGGGAGGTCGCCACTACATTTTGTGCGTGATATCAAAATGAAAATAGCTATGAATTTAATAAAAGAGAATAAGCTCTCAATTTCCGAAATTGCTTATGAACTTGGGTATTCAAACCCATCATATTTTAGTAAGAATTTTAAAAGTAAGTTTGGGGTTTCTCCTTCTCAAATTATGTTAGCATCTTAATTAACTTATATGATTTTCTAAAATCACAATTTCCTTAAAAAGTGTTGGTTTAATTGTAAATAATAGGCTAGGGGTCTATTAATGAAACATTTGAGGCACTCTTTGAATAAAACGAGGTGCTGTTTTTTTCTGATCCTCAATAAATTTGAGGAAATCATAAATCATAGAAAAATGAAAAACAGAAACTCAATGTTAGGGAAGTTGCTATTAGCTATACTATTCTTAAACGTTCAAATCCTTATGGCTCAAAATAGTGGAGGAGGCATAGATCAGAATTACCCTAAAGCTGAAGAAGAAATTATGGAAACCATGAATGGCATAGTACAAAGTATTAAAGATGGTGATATAGATAAGTTAATTGCTTTCCATGCTTATGGCCCAAAATTTACTGAATTTAAAATGGGGGAACCAAGAGTCGGTGGTGAAGCCAATGAAGATCATGAGCGTAATGTGTTTGGAAACGTTACAGAAGTTCTAAAGTTTGATGCTAAAGACTTAAAGATTGCTGTGTATTATGGCAATGTCGCAAACGTGACTTTCCATTCGGATTTTCATTTAAAATTTGAAGACGATATAGTGGTTGTAAATGATCAGATATCGTTACTGTTTGTTAAGACAAAAAAAGGAGATTGGAAAATTGTACATGAGCATCATTCCCCTTTAAAATCAGAATAAATTATTATAGAATAAGCGCTAACCAAAACACAAAATTATGAGCTATCAAGATTTATCCGGAGAGATTATCACCCCCAAAGACACCAATTACGACGAGGCAAGAGCTATTTATAATGCTATGATTGACAAAAAACCAGCATTAATTGTAAAATGCAAAAACACCCAAGATATTGTCAATGCAGTTATTTATGCCAGGGATAACCATATTGAGGTATCTATAAAAAGTGGTGGCCATAGTGGTGCAGGTTTGGCCTTAGTTGATAATGGACTTGTAATAGACCTATCAGAAATGAAAGCTATAGAAATCGATCCAAATTCTAAAACAGCCATCGTACAATCTGGTAATACATTGGCAGATGTTGATGCTGCTACCCATGAGCATGGTCTAGCTTTACCAAGTGGTATTATCGGTACAACAGGTATAGGGGGAATCACTCTCGGTGGAGGTTTAGGCTATTTGAGTCGAAAAGGAGGATTGACTATTGATAACTTATTAGAATGTGAAGTCGTTTTAGCTTCAGGGGAGGTAGTTACAGCAAATAAGTATAAAAATTCAGATTTATTTTGGGCATTAAGAGGTGGCGGTGGAAATTTCGGTGTCGTAGTATCATTTAAATTTAATTTAATTGAGGTAAAGAATGTTTATGCAGGTCCAATGTTTTGGCCTATAGAACAAGCAAAGGAGGCAATGGAATTTTATGATACCATCACAAAGAATGCTTCAAACGACCTTTATGGTTTTTTCGCATTTTTAATTGTACCACCAGCTGACCCCTTCCCAGAACATTTGTGGAATCAAAATGTATGTGGTGTGGTATGGAATTATACTGGACCAATAGAAAATGCAGAAGAAGTTTTTACACCTATTCGTCAGTTTGGTCCACCAATTTTAGACTTTGTTGGTGAAATCCCGATGACAGCTTTAAACACGATGTTTGACGCTTTATATCCTCCAGGGCTGCAATGGTATTGGCGCGCCCATTATATTAAGGAATTGACACCAGAATCTATAAAAATAAATATTGAGCATGGTTCTAAAATACCAACTATGCATACCACAACACATTTGTACCCAGTAGATGGTGCTTGTCATGAGGTTTCCAATTCTGAAACGGCATGGGCAAATAGAGAGGCGCGTTGGTCACAGGTAATAGTAGGAGTTGACCCTAAACCTGAGAAAGCTAGTGAGATAACCGAATGGTGTAAAGATTATTTTAATGCTTTAAAACCACATGCTATGGGTGGTGCGTATGTAAATTTTATGATGAACGAAGGACAAGAACGCATAAAAGAGGCCTATAAGAATAATTACGAAAGATTAGTAGAGGTAAAAACTAAATACGATCCAGATAACTTCTTTCATATTAATCAGAATATAAAGCCAAAACCGTAATTAATCTTATTTTAGTGCTGTGGAAAACAAACGGCACTACACCCAACTCATCAAAACCGAAGCCAAACGCCTCGGTTTTTTGTCTTGCGGTGTTAGTAAAGCTGAATTTTTAGAAGAAGAAGCACCTAGATTAGAAGCCTGGTTGAACAAGAATATGCATGGCGAAATGCATTACATGGAAAACCATTTCGATAAGCGTTTAGACCCAACAAAATTGGTAGAAGGCTCTAAAAGCGTGGTGTCTTTATTATTAAACTACTATCCAAGCCAAGAGCAAACAGCAAATAGTTATAAGATTTCAAAATACGCTTACGGAACGGATTACCATTTTGTGATAAAAGACAAGCTCAAAGCGTTGCTACATTTTATTCAAGAAGAAATTGGTGAAGTTGGTGGTCGTGCTTTTGTAGACTCTGCTCCGGTTTTGGACAAAGCTTGGGCGGCAAAATCTGGTTTAGGATGGATGGGCAAGCACTCAAATTTATTGACTCAAAAAGTCGGCTCATTCTATTTTATTGCAGAATTGATTATTGATTTAGAATTGGATTATGATACACCGGTGACAGACCACTGTGGTTCTTGCACAGCCTGTATCGATGCTTGCCCAACCGAGGCTATTGTAGAGCCTTACGTAGTCGATGGCAGCAAGTGTATTTCGTACTTTACGATTGAATTAAAAGATAATATTCCTTCAGAATTTAAAGATAAATTCGATGATTGGATGTTTGGCTGTGATGTTTGCCAGGACGTGTGTCCGTGGAACCGCTTTTCAAAATCGCATAACGAACCTTTATTTAACCCATATCCAGACTTATTATCCATGACCAAAAAGGATTGGGAAGACATCACTGAAGATACTTTTAAAAAAGTATTCAAAAAATCTGCTGTAAAGCGGACTAAGTTTGCTGGATTAAAAAGAAATATTAGGTTTTTGAAGTAACCTTTACTGATGTAGATTCCCGTATAATTAAATCTGTAGGTAACTCAACGGTTTTAAAGTTAATAGGTTCTTGCGCTTTTCTTTTTTTGATTTCACTGAATAATAGTTTAAAAGCTTTACGACCCATCTTATAACCAGGCTGATTTATAGTTGTTAAAGATGGGGATATAACAGATGACATAAACCAATTACTGAACCCAACAATAGCGATGTCTTCTGGAACCTTAATGTTATTTTTGTTAAAGGTATTAAGAGCACCAACTGCGACCAAGTCTGTGTTAATAAAAATACCATCTACATCTTTATGATTGGCAATTATGTCCTCAGCATAATTTTGCCCCTCTTCAAAACTAACATCATTACAAATAAATACAATTGAAGGATCATAGGTAATACCATGATCTTCCAAGGCTTTTTTGTAACCTAAAAAACGATCAATTGAATTTTGTGGTAAAAGTGGTCCTCTAAAATGAGCTATTTTTTTACAACCTATGTCTATAAGGTGTTTTGTGGCTTTATATCCAGCTTTTCGATCATCAATAATAACTTTAGAGCACTGTACTAGTTTGGCTATTTTATCGAACATAACAAGTGGCACTTCATGTTCTAGTATAGTATTGATATGGTCAAATTTTACTGATGCATTCGCTAAGGATATAAGAATACCATCAACACGTTTACTCAATAAAAGGTCAATCTGTTTTTTTTCTAACTCATAGGATTCATTGGACTGAAGGATGATTACCAAATACCCTTTTTTTTCTGCTTGCGCAATAATACCCTTAATAACACTCGAAAAAAAATGATGGACCACTTCAGGGATGATTAACCCAATAGTCTTTGATTCTTTAGTTCTTAAATTTACTGCAAAGGCATTTGGCTTATAATTAAGGATTTCAGCCGTTTCCTTGACTAATCTTTTGGTCTTTTTACTTACATCTGGGTAATCTTTCAATGCTTTTGAGACAGTAGTTATACTAATGTTTAAGGTCTCTGCAATTTGCTTTAAGGTAACAGGTTTCATATCTATCTAAGGAATATGGTTCAAGGTAACACTCTATTAATAATAGGTCTAAAATAATAAAAACGAAAACGTTTTCGGTAAAACGAAAACGTTTTCGATGCGAAATAATTATTTTAATTCACTTGTGATTATACATTTGTTCAATAATTACTAAAAATTTTATTGAATTATCAAAATTAACTAAAGATGAAATCAACTAAACAAACATGTTTAATGCTTTTTGCCTTCTTATTTACGGTGACAGGTATTTTTGCACAATCTACTATTTCTGGAAAGGTAGTGGATGAAACTGGACTGCCAGTAACTGGTGTCAATCTTATTTTAGATGGCACAACAAAAGGAGCAGTTTCAGATTTTGATGGGGTATATGCCATTACAAATGTAGACGATGGTACCTATACACTAAGAGCTTCCTATTTAGGATTTAAATCTTACACACAGTCAGTAACTGTAGCTGGTAGTGATGTTACTGTTAACATTACACTTTCAGAAGATGCAGAAGCTTTGGATCAAATTGTAGTTACTGGGGTTACCAATCCAAGATCTAAGATTGAATCTAGTGTGTCTATCACAACGATGAGACCAAACAACATAAAGCAATCTGCACCAAGAACAACAGCAGAAATCTTTAGAACAGTACCAGGTATTCGATCAGAATCTTCAGGTGGTGAAGGTAACGCAAACATAGCTGTAAGAGGTGTACCTGTATCTTCAGGAGGTTCTAAATATGTGCAATTACAGGAAGATGGTTTGCCTGTATTGTTATTTGGTGACATGTCTTTTGCTACAGCCGATATTTTTACACGATTTGATAATAATGTAGGAAGAATAGAAGCTGTAAGAGGTGGGTCAGCATCAACCTTATCTTCAAATTCCCCAGGTGCTATCATTAACTTCATTAGCAAAACAGGAAAAACAGAAGGAGGTTCTTTAGGAACTACATTTGGATTAGATTATAATTCTTTTAGAACAGATTTTGATTATGGAGCTCCAATTGCTGATGATTTATATTTTCATGTTGGTGGATTCTACAGAGTTGGTGAAGGTATTAGAGAAACTGGTTTTACGGCAAATAATGGTGGTCAGATAAAATTTAACCTTACTAAAGAATTTGAAAAAGGATATGTGCGCTTAAATGCAAAGTATTTAAACGATAGAGCAGCGGCCTATTTGCCAATGCCGATTCAGGTAACTGGAAGTAATTCAGATCCAAACTGGGAAAACGCACCAAACTTTGATGCAACAAGAGGGTCTTTACATAGCTCTTATCTTACACAAAATGTTGGATTGGGTGCAGATGGACAATTACGCCGTTCTAACGTTGCGGATGGGATGAATCCTATTTCAACATCTGTAGGTATTGATGCCTCTTTTGAGTTGATTGATGGTTGGAAAATTAGAAACAATGGTCGCTTCTCTTTCAATAAAGGACGTTTTGTTTCGCCATTCCCTTCAGAAGTTGCAACAGCATCTAATATTTTAGGTGGCGGTTTTGCTACGGATAATGGTTGGGACTCATTGGTTTATGCTACAGATGGCTCTGCTGTTAATGGCAATGACTTGGTGGCAAGAATACACATGTTCGATACCGAACTAAATGATTTTAATAACTTTATGAATGATTTAAGATTGACTAAATCATTCGATAATGTTGATGTAACAGTTGGTTACTTTAAGTCCTTACAAAATGTTTCGATGTCATGGTTATGGAATTCTTATTTGCAAGAAGTGGATGATGATAATGCAAGATTGATTAATGTATTAGACGCAGCGAGCAACCCGCTTAGTACAAATGGGCTTTATGCTTATGGTGTGCCATTTTGGGGAAATTGCTGTACTCGTAATTATGATACTCAGTATAATGTTTCTGCACCTTATGCAAACGTTTCGTTTGAAGCTTCAGACAAGATTAATATTGATGCCAGTATTAGATATGATAAGGGTAGAGTTGATGGTTCTTTTGCAGGTACCGTTCAAACACAATTTGACATAAACAATGATGGTAATATTTCTGCACCAGAGCAGTCCGTATCTGCAGTAGATACAGCAAACCCTACAGCTGTGGATTATGATTATGATTATGTGTCTTACTCTTTAGGTTTAAATTACAAGGTACAAGATAGACAGGCGTTCTTTGCAAGATATAGCCGTGGTGCTGCTGCTAAGGCGGATCGTATACTTTTTTCAGGATTGGATTACTTAGATGGAGATAGAGTTAATGCTCTTGATTTTATTAACCAAGCAGAAGTTGGATATAAGCAAGGATTTGATAATGGTAGTGTTTATGCAACGTTTTTCTATGCAAAAACATCTGAAGAAGGTGGTTTTGAAGCAACTTCCAATTCTATAATAGAAAATGATTATAGCTCGTTAGGAATTGAATTAGAGGGAACATACAATGTCAATGATTTCAACCTTAGAGGTGGTGTAACTTATACAAATGCCAAGATAGATTCTGGTGATAATGATGGTAATACACCGAGAAGACAACCAGATTTTATATACAATTTAATTCCATCTTACACCTTTGGTGCTGAGAAACAGAACAATTTAGGATTGAGTTTTATTGGCCAAACTGAGGCATTTGCGCAAGATTCAAATGAATTGATTATGCCAGGATTTGTAATAATCAATAGTTTTATCAATTTCGGTATTGCTAAGGATTTAAGTGTAAATCTATCTGCAAACAACCTCTTTGATTCTCTAGGAATTACTGAGTCTGAAGAAGGAGCTATCACCGAAGGGCAAGTAAACTATATAAGAGCAAGACCAGTCCCAGGACGTTCAATATCCCTTGGGCTTAACTATAGCTTTTAATTTTTTGAAAATTAAATTTTGAGTTGATTGATTGATTGTTAAAAGAGTCAATGTGTAACTTTATACGTTGGCTCTTTTTTCTAAGAATAATTTAAGGGCACATTATAAAAGTGTTTTCAAAAAAAATAGTAGTATGAGAAAGCTAAAACCAAGTTTAAGTTTCTGGCAAATCTTTAACATGAATGTCGGATTTTTAGGAATCCAATTTAGTTTTGGTCTGCAACAAACAGCTGTTAACCCTATCTTTTCTTTTCTTGGAGCGAGTAATGAAGATCTTCCGCTCCTTAACCTAGCTGGACCAGTCACGGGTTTAATAGTACAACCTATTATTGGGGCAATCTCAGATAAAACTTGGTCACCAAGATGGGGTCGTCGTAAGCCGTTTTTCTTAATAGGTGCAATTATTGGTAGTCTGTGCCTTTTTGCTTTCCCATATAGCCCAACCTTATGGTTTGCTGTTGGATTACTATGGATATTGGATGTTGGAAACAACATGGCAATGGAACCATACCGAGCATTTGTTGGGGATAAATTGCCTAACAAGCAGTTGAGTTTTGGATATCAGATGCAAAGCTTATTTGTTGGTGCCGGTATCGTTTTGGCTAATGCTTCTATTTTTATTTTCCAAGATTGGTTTGGTGGACAGGAGGTGGTCGATGAATCAGTTCAGTCCATACCAAAATGGCTATACTATTCATTTTTTATTGGGGCTATTCTTTCAGTTTCTACGATACTATGGTCAGTTTTAAAAACACCAGAAATACCACCAGACACAGAAGAGTTGGAGGATATTAATAAACATAGGGCACTACCTTTTTCAGAGCGTATAAAAACACCTTTCCTTGAAATCCTAGATGCTATTAAAGAGATGCCCAAATTTATGTGGAAACTTTCTGGAGTGTATCTTTTTCAGTGGTATGCGTTGTTTATTTATTGGCAATTTATTTCTCCAATGTTTCAAGAAAGCTTGAGTTTTGATAAATCTCAAGCGTTGAGCCAAGCGGCAAAAATGAATACTACTTATAATATTTCAACAATTGTTTTTGCATTGGCATTGGTGCCTTTAGCGCTAAAATGGGGTGGAAAAAAAGTATATGTATTCAGTTTGTTTTTAACAGCCATTGCGATGCTTTTGATTCCAAATATTCAAGATCCAACCATGGTTTTGTATCCAATGGTTCTGTTTGGTATTGGATGGGCAGCAATGATGGGGATTCCATATTCTATGGTTTCTAAAATTGTACCTCAAGAGAGACGGGGAGTTTATATGGGTATCTTAAATATGATGATAGTGATACCAATGGGTATTCAAACATTGACCTTTGGCCCAATCGTAAAAAACTTACTAGGAAATAGCGCCGTCAAAGCTATAATTTTTGGGGGAATATGTTTTGCCATTGCAGGACTTTTGGCACTAAGGCTAAAACAGCCAGAAGCTGCTAACAATAGTCTTTTAATGGATGAAGAGAGTAATTAATAGATGTTAAATCGGAAACATTAAGATTAATTTTGGAAAGTAGTCAGAAAAATATAGATATTTTATGTGTAGGTGAGGTTCTTGTCGATTTCATTGGACACCAGAAAGAGGTGAAAATAAATGAAACTAGAGATTATCACAGATATTTAGGAGGATCGCCAACTAATGTTGCCATGAACTCTGCAAGGCTTGGATTAAAATCCAAAATGGTTGCCACAGTAGGTCACGATGGTTTTGGTGAATACATTTTTAAACGATTAGGTGAGGTAGGAGTAGACACTACTTTTATCCAAAAAATTAATAAACCTACAAGTGTTATTTTTGTGTCGCGTACAGACGGCACACCAGATTTTATAGCTTTTAGAGAAGCTGATACTAAGATTTTTGAAAGTCAAATACCAGTAGAAGTACTTTCGCAAACAAAGATTTTTCACACCACCTGCTTTGCGCTGAGTAGGCAACCTGCACGTGACACCATAATCAAAAAAGCAGAAGAAGCTTTTAAGCTTGGTTGTAAGCTGAGTATTGACCTTAACTATTCAAAAAAGTTATGGCATAGTAAAGAAGAGGCCATTGAGGTAATTCGTTCTTATTGTAGATTTAACCCTCTCATTAAAATAAGTGAAGATGATATGTCTCGTCTTTTTGAAAAATCACTTCCACATTCTGAGATTTTTGAATTTTTTCATCATCAAGGCGTGGAAACGGTTTGTTTAACTCTGGGTAAGAATGGGGTTAAATTGTCTCAAAAAGACATTGGGATAATTGAAATGCCTGCAGTACAGATTGAAAAAGTGATGGATGCCACTGGCGCAGGCGATGCTTTTTGGTCGGGATTCCTATTTGCCTATATAAAGGAAAAATCAATGCAAGAGTGTTTGGAGATTGCCTTGCAATTAGCAGCTCTTAAATTGCAAAATGTTGGAAGGTTGCCAGACAACATCAACATTTTATCCAAACTTTTATAGCTTTTAATACCTAAGGCTTAAATGAAACTAAAAGATAATATAAGTACAGATGACCAGCTCATTGGTGTAATGTTTAATGCATATCCAGATAGTATCGGATCAAAACTATCCGATACCATTGCTATGCTTCAAAAACCTGAATTTAAAGACGTATTCTCTTTTTTCTACGTGTTGCCCACTTTTTTTAATAGTGATCTTGATCGGGGTTTTTCTATAATAGATTACAATCTTAATAATGAGTTGGTGTCACAGAAAGATTTGGAAGATCTGAAGGCTTTAGGAATTAATTTGAAGTTCGATATTGTACTCAATCATTTATCCGTAGCATCTCCTCAATTTAAAGACTTATTAAAGCATGGTGAGAGGTCTAAATTCAAAGATTTTTTTATCAGTTGGAACGACTTTTGGAAAGGTAATGGCGAAATGAATGAAGCGGGGGTTCTAATTCCAAAAGATGAGTTGCTCGATAAGCTATTTATGAGAAAATCAGGTATGCCTATATTAAATGTGCCTTTTCCTGATGGCTCAAAGCATCCATATTGGAATACGTTTTACCAAAAAGTAACATACAACAAAATTAACTCCGAAGATTTAAAGGAAATTTCAGAGCTCAGCCCTACAGAAAAAGAAGCAATTGTCAGTAAAGTCAATATGGCCGTTGAAAATGGGATAGATATAGACGCTGTTGGTTTTAATCAAGGGGATGCTATAACCTCCAAGGTGCTTAATATCGTTGATAGAAAATGTACGTATTTAGGTCAAATGGATGTCAATGCAAAGTCACCTCTCGTTTGGCGTTTTTATGAGGATACTTTATCTAAGTTAAGTGATTATGGTTGCGAAATATTAAGACTTGATGCCTTTGCTTATTTACACAAGGAAGTAGGTGAGTCTAATTTTTTTAATGTACCTGGAACTTGGGATTATTTAGACCGAATAGCCTCTATCGCTGGATTGAATAATTTACAATTATTACCAGAGATACATGCAGAATATGGGTTAGGCTTACATAAAGAAGTTGCTGATAAGGGCTATAAAATTTATGACTTCTTCCTGCCGGGCTTAATGATTCATACATTAGAGAAAGCAGATAATAAGCCGTTATTAAAATGGATCAATGAAATTTTTGAAAATGATTACAAAACGGTTAATATGCTTGGTTGTCACGATGGTATTCCGGTTTTGGACTTAAAAGGCAAGGAGGTCAATGGTGAATATCGTTCTGGCTTATTGAAGGATAATGAAATCGAAGACATCATGGATGTAATCATTCAAAGAGGAGGGCGTGTCAAAAACCTATTTGGCCCATCTGGTGAGAAAATATCATATTACCAAATCAATGCCACTTACTTCAGTGCTCTAGGCGAAAGTGAACAAAAATTATTATTAGCTAGGGCCATACAAATGTTTATGCCTGGTATTCCCCAAGTCTGGTACCTCGATCTTTTTGCAGGTAAAAATGATTATGAAGCTGCAGATAAAGGAGGCAGCGGTGGACATAAGGAAATCAATAGAACAAATCTAACTGCTAGCGATGTTAATTCTCAATTGAACGCAGAAGTGGTAACAAGGCAATTAGAAATTATTAGATTCAGGAACACCTCAAAGTCTTTTTTGGGTGAGATGACTATTAATGATTCGCCACAGAATTGCTTGGACTTTACTTGGGTTAATGGCACATCCGTTTCAAACTTAAAGGCTAACCTAAAGTCGTATAAATTTGAAATTACAAGCATAGAGTCTGGCATTAGAAAGTTTATAATTTAAGGGAGTTAAACCTTCATTATTAAATCGATTAAACAATTCTCTTTACCAAAACTTAGGATTAGTATCTTTGCGTTTCATTCTAACCGCATTTTATGAGTAAACAGAGCAAGAGAAGAGAAGCATTAGTGTACCATGCAAAACCTACACCTGGTAAGATCAAAGTAGTGCCGACCAAAAAATATGCCTCACAGCGTGATTTATCTTTGGCATATTCTCCAGGGGTTGCCGAACCTTGTTTAGAGATTGAAAAAGACAAAGACAATGTTTACAAGTACACCACTAAAGGAAACTTAGTTGCTGTAATTTCTAACGGTACGGCCGTTTTAGGCTTAGGAAACATTGGTCCTGAGGCATCTAAACCAGTCATGGAAGGTAAAGGCTTGCTCTTTAAGATATTTGCGGATATAGATGTTTTTGATATTGAAGTGGATACTGAAGATATTGAAG
The DNA here is from genome assembly GCF_046720935.1 of Winogradskyella sp. A3E31. Lineage (NCBI taxonomy): Bacteria > Pseudomonadati > Bacteroidota > Flavobacteriia > Flavobacteriales > Flavobacteriaceae > Winogradskyella > Winogradskyella sp. A3E31. The sequence goes on along the minus strand of NZ_JBHNWH010000002.1, from coordinate 383,764 downwards.
AGTTTATTGCTACTGTAAAAAATATAGCCCCAACTTTTGGAGGCATTAATCTAGAAGACATAAAAGCTCCCGAAGCTTTTGAAATAGAACGTCGCTTAAAAGCTGAACTAGATATTCCGGTAATGCACGATGATCAGCACGGCACTGCTATTATTTCAGCGGCAGCCCTATTAAATGCATTAGAATTAGCTGACAAAAAGATTGATGACGTACAAATTGTTGTGAGTGGTGCAGGTGCTGCGGCTATTTCTTGCACACGACTGTATCAGTCTTTCGGCGCAAAACGTGAAAATATAGTGATGCTCGATAGTAAAGGAGTCATCCGTAACGATCGTGAACATTTGAGTACCGAAAAAGCTGAATTTTCTACACATAGAAAAATAGACACCTTAGATGAAGCCATGAAAGATGCTGATGTCTTTATTGGTTTGTCTATGGCGGATATTGTGAGTCCTGAGATGTTAGTAAGCATGTCCGACAACCCAATTGTCTTTGCGATGGCTAACCCAGATCCAGAAATTAATTACCAATTGGCATTAGATACGCGCGATGATATTATTATGGCAACTGGTCGTAGTGACCATCCAAATCAGGTAAATAATGTATTGGGATTCCCTTTTATATTCAGAGGAGCATTAGATGTGCGGGCTACAAAGATCAATGAAGAAATGAAGATGGCTGCTGTAAAAGCCCTTTCAGAATTAGCTAAGGAAGCTGTCCCCGAACAAGTAAATATTGCTTATGGCGAAACCAGATTAACGTTTGGAAGAGATTATATAATTCCGAAGCCATTCGACCCTAGATTAATTGCCAAGGTGCCGCCAGCAGTGGCTAAAGCAGCAATGGATAGTGGTGTTGCAAAAGAGCCCATCTTAGATTGGGAAAGGTATGAAAACACATTGCTAGAACGATTAGGATCGGATAATAAATTGGTTCGTTTATTATTGAATAGGGCTAAAACAAATCCTAAACGGGTAGTTTTTGCTGAAGCAGATCGTTTAGATGTATTAAAAGCAGCCCAGATTGTTCATGATGAAGGTATTGCTATTCCTATTTTATTGGGAAGAAAAGACGCCATTATTGAACTCATGGAAGAGATAGAGTTTGAAGCAGATGTCGAAATCATTGATCCAAAATCCGATGAGGAGCTTTCACGTAAAAATAAATATGCTGAGGTCTATTGGAAATCTAGAAAACGAAGAGGGGTAACGTTATACTCAGCTGAGAAAATAATGCGCGAGCGTAATTATTTTGCAGCTATGATGGTTAATGAAGGAGATGCCGATGCTTTAATTTCAGGATATTCCCGCAGTTATCCAAGTGTGGTAAAACCGATGTTGGAACTTATAGGGATGGCAGATGGTGTTAGTCGTGTCGCAACGACCAACCTCATGATGACCCAGAGAGGCCCGATGTTTTTAAGTGATACGTCCATTAATATAGACCCGACTGCAAAGGATTTGGCTAAGATTGCACAAATGACATCTCGTGTGGTAAAAATGTTTGGGATGGAGCCGGTTATGGCCATGATATCCTATTCTAACTTTGGGTCTTCAGAAAATGAACGTGCACGTAAGGTCGGTGAAGCTGTAACTTATTTGCACAAAAAGTATCCAGATATGATTGTTGACGGCGAGTTACAGACAGATTTTGCGTTAAATTCTGAAATGCTTCAAGATATATTTCCGTTTTCAAGACTAGCAGGAAGACGTGTCAATACCCTTGTTTTTCCTAATCTTGATGCGGCTAACATTACGTATAAACTACTAAAAGAATTAAATGGTGCTGAATCTATTGGGCCAATAATGATGGGAATGCGTAAACCTGTACATATCTTACAATTAGATGCAAGTGTTGATGAAATTGTAAACATGACAGCAGTCGCAGTTGTTGATGCCCAAGAAAAAAGTAAACGTCAAATGGAGAAAGCACAATAATGTAAGGTCTGTTAAGGGCTTTCTTTTGTAAATAATTTTATTACATTTGGGACATTAACTTGTGAAAATTCATGATTACACACCTAGAGGGTAAACTCGTTGAAAAGAATCCTACTGATGTGGTTATAGATTGTAACGGTGTAGGTTATTTTTTACATATATCCTTACATACCTACTCTCAAATTCCCGATCAAGAACATTTAAGGCTTTACACATATCTTCAAGTTAGAGAGGATGCCCATAATTTATATGGGTTTTCTTCAAAAATTGAACGAGAAATTTTCAAATTACTGTTATCAGTCAGTGGTGTTGGAGCTAGCACTGCCCGAGGTATGTTATCTTCCTTAGACCCAGATCAGGTAAAGGAAGCTATTGCATCAGGTGATGTAGCAACCATTCAATCCGTAAAAGGAATCGGTGCAAAAACAGCACAGCGTGTTATTTTAGATTTAAAAGACAAGGTATTACGGGTGTATGGACTAGATGAAGTTTCTCTAACATCAAACAATACAAACAAAGGTGAAGCGTTATCTGCTTTAGAGGTTTTAGGGTTTACTAAGAAACAATCAGAAAAAGTGATTGATAGAATTGTAAGTAAACAGCCTGAAGCTTCTGTTGAAGCTATTATCAAAGAAGCACTTAAAAACTTGTAAGACCATTGAATTCAACCGCTACTAACATCTTTACTCGTTTTTTTAATTGGCGCCTTTTACTTATTCTTTTAGTATTTGGCGATTTTTCTTTTGCGCAAGATACAGGTCAAGACCAAGACTCCACCAAAACGACTTTTGCTTTCGGTAAAATTAAACCACCAAAACCGGGGAGTATAGAATCGAAATATACTTATGACCCTGTATTGGACAAGTATATATACACCGAAAAAATAGGCTCTTTTAATATTAATTACCCTTTGATCCTAACTCCAGCTGAGTTTCAGAAGTTGGTGATGCAAGAAAGACTCAAGGAGTACTACAAGGCTAAAATTGATGCCGCTGATGGTTTAAAGGAGGGCTCTGAAGAAGGACAAAAAAATCTATTGCCAGAATTCTATGTTAACTCTGGTTTGTTCGAAACCATCTTTGGGGGAAATACGATTGAGGTCGTTCCTCAAGGATCTGTGGAAGTGGATCTCGGTGTGCTTTGGACCAAGCAGGACAACCCTGCGTTTACTCCGCGTAATCGATCTAATTTTACATTTGACTTTGATCAGCGTATCAGTCTAAGTTTATTGGGTACGGTTGGGACACGCCTTCAGGTGACTGCAAATTACGATACACAGGCTTCGTTTGACTTTCAGAACTTAGTGAAGTTAGAATATACTCCAACCGAAGACGACATCATCCAAAAAATTGAAGTGGGTAATGTGAGTATGCCACTAAATAGTACGCTTATTACTGGAGCCCAAAGTTTATTCGGGGTGAGAACGGAATTGCAATTTGGTAAAACCAGAGTAACTGCCGTTTTCTCAGAACAACAATCCCAATCGAGGTCTGTTGTTGCACAAGGCGGAGGTACAACTGAAGAGTTTGAGTTTTTCGCCAGAGACTACGACGAAAACCGACACTTTTTCTTAGCACATTATTTTAGGGATAACTATGATGCAGCACTGAGGACCTATCCATATATTAATAATAATGTTCAGGTCACTAGGATAGAGGTTTGGGTAACCAACCGAAATAACCAAACTCAAAATGTAAGAAACATTGTAGCATTTCAGGACTTAGGTGAATCCGAAATGGAAAATATTGGTTTAAACCCTATACCAGCAGGATTTGTAAATAACCCTGGTGGTGTACCAGATAATGGCAACAATGATTTTGACCCAACAAATATCGGAGGCCCAGGATCTTTACTGACGGAACAGGTCAGAGACATTACCAATGTCGAAAACGGTATTAACGTACCGGTAAATGAAGGTTTTGATTATGGTAAGTTAGAAACTGCTAGGCAGCTCGTGCAAGGTCAAGATTATATTTTAAACACTCAGCTAGGATATATTTCTTTAAATCAACGCCTTTTGAATGACGAAGTGTTGTCGGTTGCCTTTCAGTACACTATTGGAGGTGAGGTGTACCAAGTTGGTGAATTTGCTAATGATGGTGTAAATGCTACTCAGGTAGCTGACGGAACAAATGGAAACCAAATTGTAAATAATCAAAGTTTGGTCACTAAAATGTTGAAGAGTGCTATCACTGCAGTAGAGCAACCTATTTGGGACTTGATGATGAAGAACATTTATGATACAGGTGCCTTTCAATTAGACCGTGAAGACTTTAGATTAAATATCTTTTATACTGAGGCTTCGCCTTTAAATTACATCACACCTGTGGATGGAACGACTTTCCCTCCTTTTGATAATAATACCACAATAACTGCGGACGATACTCAAATCACCGAAACCCCTTTGATACGTCTTTTTAATTTAGATCGTCTGAATTTTAATAATGATCCTCAAGAGGGAGGTGATGGTTTCTTTGATTTTGTGCCGAGAATTACGGTAATTCAAGAAAACGGAAAAATAATTTTCACATCGGTTGAACCTTTTGGGGAATATCTATTCAACGTTTTAGACGATCCAAATAACCCTGGAGATTACGATCAGGATATATATACCAATCCAAACCAGGAAAAGTATGTGTACGATCTATTATATAAGTCAACCAAGACTCAGGCATTAGATGAATCTGAAAAGAATAAATTCCAAATTAAAGGGCGCTATAAGAGTAGTAGTGGCGGAGGTATTCCTATACCGTTTGGGGCAACTCAAGGGTCAGTAAGGGTTACTGCTGGTGGACGTCTTTTGGTTGAAGGGATTGATTATACTGTAAATTATGCTGCTGGACGTGTTGAAATATTAGATCCTGCCCTTAAGGCATCCAATACACCAATTAATGTGGATGTTGAGAACAATGCACTATTTGGACAGCAAACACGTCGATTTACTGGGATTAATGTAGAACATCAATTTAATGATGACTTCCTATTAGGTGGAACCTTGTTAAATCTTAACGAAAGACCAATTACCCAAAAGGCTAATTTTGATTCTGAGCCAATTAATAATACCATTTTTGGTATTTATGGTAATTACGCCACTGAAGTACCATTTTTAACGCGATTGGTCAACAAACTGCCAAATATAGATACGGATGTGCCATCGAATCTTTCTGTACGTGGTGAGTTTGCTTATTTAGCACCAGGCGCTCCAAAAGGGACTGACTTCAATGGTGAGGCTACAGCTTATATTGATGATTTTGAAGGGACACAAGGGGCTATAGATTTATTGTCGCCACTGTCTTGGTCGCTTTCAAGTCGACCTAGAAACTTAGGAAGAGCCTACAGCTTCGGTCCAGAGGACGATCCAGGGATTCAAAACGGGTTTGACCGTGCATTTTTAAACTGGTACACAATTGACCCTATTTTTTACGGAAGTCAACGACCAGATGGTATTTCAGATAATGACCTTTCAAATTTATACACAAGACGTGTGTTTATTGATGAGATATTTCCAGAGATTGATTTAGTACAGGGTCAAACGGCTGTAATTCCAACTTTAGATTTGGCGTATTACCCAACCGAGCGAGGCCCATATAATTTTGACCCTGATGCTGCTAATGGAAATGCTTTAAATGCGCCAGATAGTTGGGCAGGGATTACTCGGCAAATTACATCAACAGATTTTGAACAGGCCAATGTAGAGTATATCGATTTTTGGGTGCAAGACCCGTTCTTAGATGACCCTACAAATCCTGGAGGAACATTGACGATTAACCTCGGAAATATCTCAGAGGATGTCTTAAAAGATGGAAAAAAACAGTTTGAAAACGGTTTGCCAGAAGATGGTAATATTGACTTTTTACAAAACGTAACGGCTGATACGCCTTATGTGGTACCGCAAAGTCAATCCTTAATTTACACATTTGGAACTACAGGTCAAGAAAGAACAAATCAGGATGTTGGTTTTGATGGTTATGATGATGTTGAGGAACAAGACATCGTCAACTTTATGGAGCAACAAACAGGTGAAAATTTAGACTTCGGACCGGACCCATCAAAAGATAACTATACCTATTTTTTAAATACAACTGGAGATATATTTGAACGCTACAGACAGTATAATGGTCAAGAAGGGAATACACTCGATGTCTTCACAGACACCAACAGAGGTTCATCTACCTTGCCAGACGTTGAGGACATCAACCGGGATAACACAATGAATACTATTGATAGTTATTTTGAGTATGAAGTTGATGTGAGACCAAATACATTGAACGCTAACAACCCACTCATCAACGATATTAAGCGTAGAAATGTTACTTTGCCAAATGGGGATACTCGCGAAGTGGTTTGGTATCAATTTAGACTGCCAATTTCTGAACCCACAAGAGCGGTTGGAGGCATAAGTGATATCCGTTCAGTGCGTTTTGCCAGATTATACCTCACCGATTTTATGCAAAATACCATACTACGTTTTGCAACGTTGGATTTGGTAAGAAGTGATTGGAGACGCTACACCTTAGATTTAGACAATAATCCATCAAATAATGGAACAAACACAGAATTTGCTGTTGGTATTATAGGTGTACAAGAGAACGATGGCAATTATGTGATTCCACCTGGGGTTCAGCGAGAGCAACTTAATAATAACAACACGGTCATAAGACAAAACGAACAATCGCTTGTGCTCGAAGCTTGCGAATTAGAGCCCACAGACTCAAGAGGGGTATTTAAGAACGTAAGTTTGGATATGCGTCAGTATAAGCGTATGCGGATGTTTTTACATGCTGAGGCTCAAGAAAACAGAACTTTAGACGATGGTGAGCTTGTCGCTTTCATTAGAATGGGGAATGACTTTACAGATAATTTTTATCAAGTCGAAATTCCTTTGACACCTACGGATTTAGCAGCATCTGAACTTCCTGTTGAAGAACGAGTATGGCCTGAAGCGAATGAAATTAATGTGCCTCTAGAATTTTTTCAGCGTATAAAATCGCAAGGTATATCTGACCAGACGTTGACCAATGAAGACCCTGTATATTATGATGTTATTGATGGGCAACTGAGTGAAACAGCTGCACCAGAATTCCCAGTTGGCGGTATTGTTAACCAGCGTGTCGCCGTTAAGGGAAATCCAAACTTCGGGAACATTAGGGTGCTAATGGTTGGGGTTAAAAACTCAGGCATCAACAGAACACCGGCATGTGGTGAAGTGTGGTTTAACGAATTGCGAATGTCAGACTTAGATAATGAAGGAGGATGGGCCGCTGTTTTGGGTATGGACTCTAATATTGCTGATTTTGCTAATGTCAGTGCTTCTGGTCGTATGAGTACTGCTGGTTTTGGCGGTATTGAGCAATCACCAAATGAAAGAAGTAGAGAAGATGTACAGGCTTATGATGTAGTCACCAATGTGCAATTAGGCCAGTTATTACCAAAAAAATGGGGTGTACAAATTCCTTTTAACTATTCGCAAAGTGAAGAGTTGATTACTCCTCAATTTGATGCATTCTATAATGACTTAACGCTTGATTCAAGGTTGGACGCTGCAAATTCTGAGGAAGAGCGTGAAGAAATACGTGTACAATCTGAAGATTATACCAAACGGAAGAGTATTAATTTTATTGGAGTTCGTAAACAGCGAACTGGTGATGAAAAAGCTAAGTTTTATGATGTTGAAAACCTAACATTCAACTATGCATACAATAAAACCGAACATCGAGATTTTGAAATTGAAAATTCATTGGTTCAGAATATAAATACAGGAGTTAATTATGTGCATGCCTTTGAACCATGGAAGATAGAACCGTTTAAAAAGAATGATTCACTTTTCACAGGTAAATATTGGAAAATTTTAAAGGACTTTAATTTAAATCCATTACCAACTAATTTTTCTGTTAACACGAATATTTCGAGACAGTTTAGCAAACAAAAATTCAGAGAAATTGATTTGGGAGGTGATAATATCGGTATTGAGGAACTATTTAGACGTAACTACTTATTCGATTTTCAATACGCTATTAATTTTCAATTAACAGATGCATTGAGTGTTAATTTTAATGCCTCTAACACTAATATTGTAAGAAACTATTTTATCGATGACCGAATCAACGGACGTCAAGATCCAGAATTAGGAGTTTGGGATGATTTCTTTAATGTTGGGGATCCTAACCTTCAAAATCAAAGTCTTCAGGTCAATTATGATCTGCCAATTTATAAAATACCCGCGTTGAGTTGGATAAAACCAACCTATTCTTATAATGCCTTTTTCCAATGGCAAAAGGGGTCGGATTTAAACGAGAATTTTGAATTCATTAATGAAAATGGAAACTCAGAGTTTTATAATTTGGGGCACACCATTCAAAACTCAAATAGCCACGTCTTAAATACCACATTCGATTTTAACACTTTATACAGAACGTTAGGGATTAAGACCACACGGAATAGAAACAACAGAAACCCAAGAGCCAATAGAACGCGTCAACCAGGTCAACCAACCGCTGACCAAAATGCAAACAGAACAAGTCTTGGTAAAAAAGCAGGAAACACTTTAATTGATCTTGTAACAATGATAAAACGTGTGCAGGTTAATTATTCTGAAAACAACGGTACGTTTTTACCGGGATACACCAGAACACCAGGTTTTATCGGTACATTGAAGCCAACATTGGGGTATACGTTTGGTAGTCAGTCGGACATAAGAAGTTTAGCAGCTAGAAATGGTTGGTTAACGACCTTTCCACAATTCAATCAGCAATACACTGAGGTTACCAATAAAACCTTTGACTATTCAGCAACGTTAGAGCCTCTAACGGATTTAAAAATCGATATAGTTGGTAATCGTATTTATGCTGAAAACCTAACGGAAAACTTCAGGATTGAAGATTACATAGACGCTGATGGCAATGAAGTGCCTGCGGGAACAGGGGATGGAATTTTGGACTATAATTCGCTAGTGCCAAACACTTTTGGAAACATGAATATTTCCACGGCACTCATCAGAACGGCATTTAGCAGTAGTGATGAAAACCAAAGTGAAGCGTTTAACGATTTTAGGCAAAACCGATTGGTGATTGCAGATCGATTGGCTCAAGAGTTTTATGGAGACAACAACTTTGCAAGAGATGCAGAAGGATTCCCTGTTGGATTTGGTAAAAATAGCCAGCGTGTATTAATACCCGCATTTTTATCTGCTTATCAAGGCTCAAATCCAGAAAGTATTGATCTGTCTCCAATACGAGAAATTCCAATCCCTAACTGGACCATTAAGTACACAGGCTTAATGAAAATTCCATGGTTTAGAAATAACTTTCAACGTTTTTCTATTCAGCATGGGTATCGTTCTAATTATGTGATTAGCAACTTTAGGTCTAATTTAGATTTTAATCCAGATGACCCAACAGAATTGAATCAAGGTGGTGATTTTAAAGCACCGACGTTATATAGTAATATCTTTTTGGAGGAGTTGTTTACGCCATTGATAAAATTAGATTTTGCGATGAAGAATTCCGTTCAGGTTGTTGCAGAAGTTAAGAAAGACCGTTCCTTATCCTTGAGTTTGGATAATAATTTAGTGACCGAAATTCAAGGTAATGAGTACACGCTTGGTTTAGGTTATAGAATTAAAGATGTACGCATCCGTTCTCAATTGGCTGGATCAAGACAGATCATTAAAAGTGATCTTAATATGAGGGCTGATATCTCGGTAAGGGATAATAAAACCATTATCAGATACTTAGATTTAGAAAATAACCAGATTACTGCAGGACAAACGATATGGAACTTAAAGTACCAAGCAGATTATTCCTTTAGTAAAAACCTAACAGGTATTTTCTATTTTGATTATTCGTTTTCAGATTTTGCCATCTCAACTTCATTTCCTCAAACCCAATTGCGATCTGGGATAACTTTACGTTATAATTTTGGGAATTAATTTTGAAAACTCTCGACTAAACATTTACTTTTGTTCTTTTAATTTTTATAGCATCACAAATGAACGTACCAGCAGATTTAAAATACACCAAAGACCACGAATGGGTTAAAATTGAAGGAGACATTGCAACTATTGGCATTACTGATTTTGCCCAAGGAGAATTAGGTGATATTGTTTATGTCGAAGTTGAAACTGTTGACGAAACTCTAGATGCTGAAGAAGTGTTTGGAACTGTAGAGGCTGTTAAAACAGTATCTGATTTGTACTTGCCATTATCTGGTGAAATCATTGAATTCAATGAGTCTTTAGAAGATGAGCCAGAAAAAGTAAACTCAGACCCTTACGGAGAAGGTTGGATGATAAAGTTAAAGCTTTCAGACCTTTCACAAGTAGATGATTTACTTTCTGCTGAAGATTACGAAGCTATAATCAATGGATAAATTAAAAGTGTTTTGGCTGATAGTATCAGTTGTTTACACTTTTGTTTTAATCTATTTTAGTTTGGCAAATGTGGATTCCATTATGCCAGACTCTGAGACCTATCCTATAGATAAAGTACTTCATTTTATAGCTTATACTGTTTTGAGTATTTTATGGGCAATCTGTTACCATAAAGCATTTTCTAAAAAACATAACCGGGCACTTTTAATAAGTCTTCTATTTTTCGGAATTTGTATGGAATCCACTCAAGAAATCATTAGCCCTTTTCGAACATTCGACTGGCTAGACCTCATTGCAAATTGCGCAGGAGTCGTCTCTGGTATGATAATTGCGACTTATTTATTAAAATCTAAAGTTAAAATGGACTAATACTTTGCGTGTTTCATCCTTTTTTAATTAAATTAGCAACATTAACACGAATTATAATATGGAACCTAAAAAGAATCCAAAGTCAGATGTAAGCCGTAACAGCTCAATTTATTTTGCTGTTGGTTTGGCTTTAATGCTACTTGTTACAAATTTGACGATCAATTACAAGACTTACGATAAGAGTGCAATTGACATTGGGATGTTAAATCTTGATGACGAATTAGATGAAGAAATTCCGATTACGGAACAGATTGTGACACCACCGCCACCACCTCCGCCACCACCACCAGCTCCGGAAATTATTGAAGTGGTAGAAGATGAGGAAGAGGTTGAGGAAACCGTAATTGAATCAACAGAAACTGAACAAGATACTGAAATCGTTGAGGTTGAGGATATCGAAGTAGAAGAAGTCGAAGAAGATATTGAGGTGCCATTTTCAGTTATTGAAAACGTTCCTGTATTTCCAGGATGTGAAAACGAAAAAAACAATACAGCTCGTAGAGATTGTATGTCCGAAAAGATTGCCAAGTTCGTCAACAGAAAGTTTAACACAGATTTGGCGGGTGACTTAGGGTTATCTGGTCGTCAACGTATCAGTGTATTCTTTAAAATTGATAAGAATGGTAATATTGTTAATGTTGGGGCAAGAGCACCACACCCTGGATTAGAAAGGGAGGCAAAACGTGTTATTTCTTTATTGCCAAAAATGAAGCCAGGTATGCAACGTGGTAAAGCGGTAACTGTACCATATTCATTACCTATTTTATTCCAAGTACAAGATTAAGAAAAGTCTTAACTATAAATGAAAACCCTGCGGCATAGTCGCAGGGTTTTTTTATTAGGGGACTTCATTCCCGTGACATCGGAACCTACATTAAAAATCCCGTTCAAAATTAATTGGACGGGATTTTCGTTTTGGTATGCTTATTGTGATTTTATCATAATATTAACATTTTAATTTAACGTATTATGAAAAATTTAAAAAAATTCTTCAGAAACGCTGGTCAGAGCGCTACTGAAGTAAAGAAACCACAAAAGCACGATGTAAATTTACAAAAAAACTCAGGGCTTTATTTTCAAGTCGGATTGATTTTGTGCTTGCTCGGTACTTTCGCATTATTCGAGATGCAATTTGAAACCAAGTACATTTCAGAAATGGATACAGACATTGCTGAGGTAGAAGACATCACTATTCCCTTTCATGATTTTAAAATTGAGAGAGTGGTAGAAAAGCAAGAACCTAAAGAAAGGGCACAAAAAGTAACTGATATTATCAAAGAAGTTCCAAACGAACATGATGAAATCTTTAAAAAGCTCATCACATCAGAAGAACCCAACTTTGATCCTCCCTTAGATCCTGGAAAGATCGAAGATCCAGTTAAAGTGAACGTTCCCGATGACGTTCCTTTCATCTTTGTACAACATGTCCCTGTTTTTCCTGGCTGTGAAAAGTACACTGATAATAAAGATCGCAGAGATTGCATGTCTAAAAAGATTAACAAAATAGTGCAAAGAAAATTCGACACTAATATTGCCAGTAAGTATGGCTTAACAGGAGTGCAAAAAATAGATGTGCAGTTTATTGTAAACAAAGAAGGATTTGTTACAGGAATTAAAACGAGAGCACCCCATCCTAAATTAGAAGAGGAAGCCGAACGTGTAATTAATAAAATTCCTCAGATGAAACCAGGTATGCAGCAAGCTAAACCGGTAAATGTGATTTATACCTTACCGATTAAGTTTCAAGTGAGAGACTAAGGTCATCATCATAAACGATCAGTAAACCGTTATCTTTTGGTAACGGTTTTTTTAGGTTTTAAAAAATAGTATCTTTCAACACTTTAAAGGCTCAGATCCGTATGAAGAATCTTCTAGTTGTGTTATGTGTTGTCTTTGCAATGTCTTTGAAGGCACAAACTCCCATAACTTACGAAAAACCTCCTGTGTTTGAAGACTGTCAATCACAACCAATTTCTAATCTTAAAAATTGCTTTCAATTTCACTTTAATTCCTTTGTTTATGAAAATTTTAAAGTGCCAGATATTGTTGATGAAGAATCTTATACAGGTGAAATAAAATTATTATTTGAGGTTGATAAAGAGGGGCAATTTCAACTCATTTATGCAGATGCTATTTATGAAGAACTGAAGACAGAAACCCAACGTGTTTTTGATAGTCTACCTAAAATTCAACCAGCAACATATAATGGTCAGCCAACCTTTGCGCAGTACACCACTCAAATAAAAATTCCTTTAGTCACTCCTGTGATGGGAAGTGAAACCATTCAAGATAAAGAAGAGGCTAAAGCAGTCACTAAGGACAATCTCAATGCTGTATTATCGAATGAGATTGACAGCATCAATGCGTCTTTAGTGCCTTACGAAAAGAAGGAATACAGTAGCGAGCTTAATATCCCGTTTACCCATACGTATTACGCGCGGTTTGACCAGAACATGAACGTCATTGGCACTAACAGCCATACTGCGGCTAAGCCTTTCATCTATTCCGAGGTGGCTAATTATTACGATTTTAAGGCTGAAAAAGAAAGTTTAGCAAAGGATGTGTCCTCTTGGGCAGGACGTAAACTTTGGAACGAGCATTTAGTGGAGCTACAAGGCAAGGATTATTGGTTTACTATAGATCCTGTGTTTGATTTACAAGTCGGGAAAGATACAGAAGCTGATTTTAGTTCAACATACAATAATACAAGAGGGATTTTTGTTCAAGGAGGACTTGGAAAACGCTTGAGTTTTTCGGCATCCATTTATGAAAGTCAAGGGCGATTTGCGCAGTATTTTAATGAGTATGCAGAAAGCATCAAAGCGTTTGGGCCAGACCCAGCGATAATTCCTGGACGTGGTATTGGTAAAGGCTTTAAATCCAACAGCTATGATTACCCTGTTGCCGAAGGTTATTTATCATACACACCTGCTGATTTTGTAAATATGCAATTTGGGCATGGTAAAAACTTTATTGGCGATGGTTATCGTTCTTTATTTCAAAGTGATGTGACCAGTCCATATCCCTTTTTAAAAACCAATTTTAAATTCTGGAAAGTAAAATACACGAGTACGTGGATGTGGTTAAAAGATGTACGCGATGAAGTTGTCCAAGACGGTGCGTTTTTAACCAAGTATATGGCCAACCATTATTTGAGTTTTAATGTGTCTAAACGTTTAAATATCGGACTGTTTGAATCTGTGATTTGGAACAATGCCAACGACCGTGGATTTGATGTTAACTATTTAAATCCATTGATTTTCTTCAGGGCGGTGGAGTTTGAAACTGGTCAGGATGCCGGCAATGCCTTGCTCGGGGCTTCAGCAAAGTATAAATTGAATAATAAGGTGAACCTCTACGGACAATTTATTTTGGATGAATTCTCTTTGTCCGATGTTAGAGATGGAGACAAGAGTTATAAGAATAAGTTTGGGTTTCAGTTAGGAGCTAAATACTATAATGCTTTTAAAGTTGATGGTTTATTACTCCAAGCAGAATACAACCAAGTACGTCCTTATGTATATTCTCATAACAGCATCGTTTTAAATTATGCCCATAACAACCAGTCCATGGCACATTTATGGGGAGCAAATTTTAGGGAATTAGTACTTATTGGCAGATACAATTATCAAAGATGGTTTGCTGATGCCAAGTTTATTTTTGGAACAAGAGGCTTTGATTTTGATTCTGCTGATAACCCTTTTGACTATGGAGGAACGGTATTTAGTGATGAGGATAACCGGCCAAGCGATACAGGTATAGAAATCGGTCAAGGGAATAAAACATCTGTTTTTCATACTGAATTGCAAGCAGGGTATATTTTAAATCCGGTAACCAACCTTAAGTTATTTACAAACATCAGCTACCGTAATTTCGACCCAACAGTTGAAACTAATATCACAAAGCGTAGCAATACAGTGTGGTTTTCTATTGGTTTACGTACGGATTTGTTTAACTGGTATTACGATTTTTAGACCATTTAATTAAGTTATTATTTCCATTGGTCAAAACTAAATTTCAAACTATCTTTGCACTCGCTTATACGAGCGCTAAAACAAATAGCATTGAGTACTGCAAAGTCATCATTTTCAATAGCTAATATGGCTACGGATTTTAAGGAAATTACAAAGATGGGATTGTCCATTAGTGTGGTTTTTTCTTCAGTTGCAGGGTATTTATTGGGTGCACAGACCATTGATTTTACAACTTTAATCTTGTTGTGCTTTGGTGGCTATTTTATGGTTGGAGCATCAAATGCGTATAACCAGATCATTGAGCGCGATTTAGATGCTCTAATGGATCGTACTAAAAACAGACCGATACCAGCAGGCAGAATGTCTGTAAATACAGCATTTGCCATTGCGGTAACGTTTACCTTATTGGGGGTGATTGCACTTTACATTATCAACCCCAGAACAGCCATGTATGGAGCGATTTCTATTTTTCTATACACCAGTGTGTACACGCCTTTAAAAACAAGAACTCCATTGTCTGTTTTTGTGGGAGCTATTCCTGGTGCAATTCCCTTTATGCTGGGTTGGGTTGCTGCACGTAATGATTTTGGTATTGAACCCGGCACTTTGTTTGCCATTCAGTTTTTTTGGCAATTCCCACATTTTTGGGCAATAGGCTGGTTTTTGTTTGAAGATTATAAAAAGGGTGGCTTTTTTATGTTGCCAACAGGAAAGCGAGATAAAGGCACTGCTGTACAAATTATAATGTACACAGTTTGGACGGTCATTGCATCCATAATTCCAGTATTTGGATTTACGGGAGAATTGAAATTGTCTATTGTCGGAGCAATACTCGTCTTTTTATTAGGTATGGTAATGCTTTATTATGCACTACGATTATTCCAGCTTAAAACATCAAAAGCAGCAAAACAGTTGATGTTGTCGAGTGTGTTTTACATTACAATGTTGCAGATTATTTATGTTGCAGATAAATTTATAAGATAATATATGGATTTAACAGAAGGAACTCCAGAAGAGAAGAAGGCACGGTCTAAAAAGATGATGCTTTGGTTTGGTATTGGCTCTTTAATAATGTCTTTTGCTGCATGGACAAGTGCATTTATTGTCAGTAGTAAACGCGAAGATTGGTTGACCGATTTTCAACTACCTGAAGCTTTTTTTATAAGCCTTGCTATTATTATAGTAAGTAGTATCACTTTAATTTTGGCTAAACGCGCCTTAAAAAATAATCAACGGTCACAGGTAACAACATGGTTATTGGTGACGTTTGTGTTGGGTGTGATTTTTATTTTTTACCAACTTCAAGGCTTTAATCAGATTATTGCAGATGGTTATAACTTCACGGGACCAACAAGTAATATTACCATGTCTTACGTGTTTTTGATCGCTGCCGTGCATATAGCCCACGTGGTTGTTGGACTGATATGTTTAATTGTCGTAATTTATAATCATTTTAAACAGAAGTACAACTCCTCAAAAATGTTGGGCTTTGAACTGGCTTCCAATTTTTGGCATTTTGTAGACCTGCTTTGGGTTTATCTCTTTTTGTTTTTATATTTTTTTAGATATATAATTTGATTATTTTTGTGGCAATCTTAGAATTCTAAATAATTTTTATGGATACAACAGTAGCAACTACTGGTACAGAAGACAATACTTGGGGAGGCGGAAAGAGGCCTTTAGGAGCAAGTTATGGGAAACTAATGATGTGGTTTTTTATTGTCTCTGATGCACTGACCTTCTCAGGGTTTTTGGCAGCCTATGGATTTTCAAGATTTAAATTTATCGATTCATGGCCAATTGCGGACGAAGTATTTACGCACGTTCCGTTTTTACACGGTCAGGAGTTACCGATGATTTATGTGGCATTTATGACGTTTATACTGATTATGTCATCCGTGACGATGGTATTAGCTGTAGATGCAGGGCATCACATGAATAAGAAAAAAGTAACGCTTTATATGTTCCTAACTATTATTGGTGGTGCCATTTTCGTTGGCTCACAAGCATGGGAATGGGCAACATTCATTAAAGGTGATTACGGAGCTGTGCAAACCAAAGGTGGAAATATTTTACAGTTTGGTGAGTATGTAGAAAAGGACGGTGAACAAGTGTTTAAGCGCGTCGCTTTAGCAGACTTTGTAACCGCGTCGGAAAGTAGTAGAATACAGCACGAAAGAAGCAACGGGTTATGGTATCAGGATGAAGGCACTTTGCCAACTTACACAGTTAATGACGTATATGCAGGCTTAGCTGCTAATGAAGATGTTTTAGTTAGAACACAACTGATAAATGAAGAAGGTGAAAAAACAGTTTTAACCAGGGAAGAATCATTAAGTCAGATTCAAAATAACGGAAAATTAGTAGTAGAAGGTGCAAATCTTCAGGTGAACGAATATGGGACTTCCTTATTTGCAGACTTTTTCTTTTTCATTACAGGGTTCCACGGATTTCACGTTTTCTCTGGGGTAGTGATCAATATCATTATATTTTTCAATGTCATTTTAGGTACTTATGAAAGAAGGGGTAGTTATGAAATGGTTGAAAAGGTAGGATTGTACTGGCACTTCGTAGATTTAGTTTGGGTATTTGTATTTACATTCTTCTATTTAGTTTAAAATATTTTTAGAAACGAACATGGCACACGCACATAATTTAGCAATATTTAGAGGGCGCTTAAAATTTAAATCTAACATTCAAAAAATTTGGGGTGTTTTGGTTTTATTATCTATAGTTACAGCTGTAGAGGTTGTTTTGGGTATCTACAAGCCTGCTAGTTTAATGACCCCATTAATTGAGACACCTTTTGAAGGTGGGTTTATAGCAACCTTAGCCAACATCTTTTTATCACCAATCATATACATGAAGTCCTTAAACCTTATCTTCATTGTATTGACGATAGTAAAGGCCTATTATATTACATGGGACTTTATGCACATGCGCGATGAAACATCGAGCTTAAGGCGCATGGTGGTTTGGACGGCAGTTTTCTTAATTTGCTACCTTATTTTTATTCTATTACAAGAAGGTGGCTATGTGTTTGATGTTTACTTTCAGGGAGACCCTTTAATTAAAAGAGATTTTTAAACGTCAATTTAGCGTTAAATGATAGTAAAAGGTGGTTTTTTTGAACCGCCTTTTTTATTTTTGCAGCATGAAAAAGAGCAACCTCAAACGCAATGTCGTTTTAAGTATTTTATTCTTCCTGCCGGTTGCCTTTTTGTTAATGTTATATCCTGCGAAGCACAACTATATTCCATTGGATGTGGTTAATAAAAATGTAGCGGAAATGGATGGTTTTATAGTTGAAGGGGAACAAATTCAATTTAAAGACCACATTACAGTTTTGGCTTTTTTAGGAAGTCAACCTTTAGATAAAGCAATTGCAGCATCAAACTTAAAGGAATTGGTTTACGATAAGTTTAAAGGCTTTAAAACCTTTCAGATTGTTGCTGTTGTTCAACAAGGAACAGAAGACCAAGTAGAAGCACTTAAAAAGGAGATAAATACTTATGAAGATTTAAGATTTTGGCATTATGCTTATGGAACGGAAGCCCAGATTGAAGACCTTTTTAAAAGCTTAAAAACTCAAGAATCTCTAGATGATTTTATGTCAACTGACCATGTGTTTATCATCGACAAGGATGTATATCAGCGTGGTCGTTTAGATGCTAGGGAAGCAAAGGAAATTGAAGCAAACAAACCGTTGACCCAATTATTTTCGTACGATTGTATTGAGGTTGCAGTAATAAAAAATAAAATGAGCGAAGATGTTAGGATACTTTTTACCGAATACCGCCAGAAGCGCAAAGGTAATTTTGATTCTACATCGAGACGGGCTCAAGATTTAAAAGATAACGATGAGTAAAAAAGCAAACTATTCCTATATCGGTATTGCCTTCATTATTTTGGTGTTTGGTATTATTTTCATTCCAAAAATAATTGACCGCATCAGTAATAAGGATATTATACGAGAGGATATCAGAAGCGAAGACGTAACCACAAATTCTGAGTTTATGGAGTCGTCAAAAGACTCGGATTTGGTTTATATTACTAATGCAGCTGGTGAACGAAAAAAAGTACCAAGCTTTAGCTTTACAGATCAAAATGGAAATACTGTTACTGACGAAGACTATTTGGGAAAGGTATATTTAGTGGAATTCTTTTTCACCACGTGCCCAACCATTTGCCCGAGGATGAATAGAAATATGATTGATATTCAAAATCACTTTAAGGATGCAGATGATTTCGGAATAGCATCTTTTACCATAAACCCAGAAACCGACACGCCAGAAGTCTTAAAGACCTATGCGGAGAACTATGGGGTTACAAATCCTCATTGGCATCTAATGACAGGTGACAGGGAAACGATCTATAAATTGGCTAATGAAGGGTTCTATCTCTACACAGCCAAAGACGAAGAGGTTGAAGGAGGATTTGAACATTCTGGCAACTTTGCTTTGATTGATAAAGAAGGGTTTATACGCTCAAGAGTGACATCTTCAGGCAGTCCGTTGATTTATTACAATGGAATTGTTTCTGAAGAAGAAGGAGTCGATGATGAAGGTATCCCTGAAGAAATTTCAATTTTAAAAGAAGACATTGCTAAACTATTAAAAGAATAACCACATGAGTACAAGTCAAGCTTCTAAAAAATACAATATCTGGATTGTTATTCTTTCAATTGTCATTCCAGTTGTTGTGGCTATTCTTTCGCAATTAAAACTTCAGGATTTCGGAATTACAGTTGAGCCGTTATCATTTTTGCCACCAATCTATGCTATTATCAATGGTATAACTGCTATTATTTTAGTCATGGCATTACGGGCTATAAAAAAAGGGAATAGGCAATTGCATGAGCGTTTGATTAAAATAGCTATTGCATTATCCGTATCATTCTTAGTGATGTATGTGGCATATCATATGACCAGTGATTCTACAACTTATGGGGGTGAAGGACCTTTAAAATATGTGTACTACGCTATTTTAATTTCTCACATACTCTTGTCCATTATTGTCATTCCTTTTGTTTTGATAACCTATGTGAGAGCAATTACAAATGATTTTGTACGCCATAAAAAAATAGCGAAGATTACTTTTCCGTTATGGCTTTATGTTGCAGTTACGGGAGTGATTGTGTATATTATGATATCACCTTATTACTCATAAAGCTTGAAAAAACAGATTGTCATAGCATCAATTTTTATAGCTCTACTTTTTATAAGTTCAGAAGTTGAGGCGCAATGTGCTATGTGCCGTGCTGTTTTAGAAAGTGAAGAAGGGCAATCAACTGCTGAAGGTGTTAATAATGGCATTGTCTATCTTATGGCCATCCCTTATTTGGTTGTGGCAGGTATTGGCTATGCCATTTATAGAAAATTCAAAAATTAATATTTTCTTCTTTTAATGTAACAAGTTCTCTGATTTTCAGTCTAAATGAAGAGTTCAAGTCTTGTTTTCTTAACAATTTATTGGCACAATAAACTTAAAGTTTTGTGTAAAATTGCACTCGTTAACCATCCTACATTATGATTGAAATAAAAGATCTACATAAATCCTACCATATGGGTAGCAATTCCCTACATGTTTTAAAGGGAATAAATTTTAATGTTAAGGAAGGAGAATTGGTCTCAATCATGGGATCATCAGGTTCTGGAAAGTCAACATTACTTAATATTTTAGGGATGTTAGACGAGGCAGATGAAGGCAGTTATACTTTGGATAATGTGCCAATCAAGAATCTGAATGAAAAAGTTGCTGCTAAATACAGAAATGAATTTTTAGGATTTATTTTTCAGTCCTTTAATCTTATCAATTACAAATCTGCTGTAGATAATGTGGCATTACCTTTATTCTACAAAGGCATACCACGAAAAGAACGTACAGAAAAAGCAGAACACTATCTTGAAAAAGTTGGACTTGGCCCTTGGTCACACCATTTACCAAGTGAATTATCTGGGGGGCAGAAGCAACGTGTGGCAATTGCTAGAGCGTTGGCAAGTGAGCCAAAGGTTTTGTTAGCTGATGAACCAACTGGGGCTTTGGATACGACTACGTCTTATGAGGTTATGGAATTGATCCAAGGTATTAATGATGAAGGTAAAACCATACTGGTTGTAACTCATGAAGATGATATTGCCCACATGACCAAGCGTATTGTAAACTTAAAGGATGGGGTGATTATCGATGATAGCTTTGTAGAACAAGTTAGAGCCAAGCAGCATGTTTAATATAGAGCGTTGGCAAGAAATATTTGAGACTCTCAGTAAAAATAAACTGAGAACGTTTTTAACAGGACTATCTGTTGCTTCAGGTATTTTTATACTAGTTATTTTATTAGGGTTTAGCTCAGGGATTGAAAATGGTGTCACATCAGAATTTCAACAGGATGCTACAAATAAAATCTATGTACGTACACGTCGTACAACCAAAGGTTATAAAGGGCTTAATCCAGGAAGGAACATCAATCTTAAAGATGAAGACTTTACCTCTGTCACAGGAAAATATGACGACCAATTAGAGTACCGTTCGGCGGGCTATAGTGTTTGGGGAGGTCAAGTGGTTTATAAAAATCAGACAGGAAACTATAGGGTACAAGGCGTTTTGCCAGATAATCAGTTTATAGAAAACTCTGACATAGGAACTGGAAGATACATCAACCAATCTGATGTTAATGAAAGTAAAAAAGTAGCTGTTATTGGTCCAAAAGTAAAATTAGATTTATTTAAGGACGAAGACCCTATTGGTAAAGATATTGCAGTTTTTGGCATCAACTTTAAAGTCGTTGGGGTGTATTACGACCCAGGTGGAGAACGTGAAGAAGGAAGCGTTTTTCTCCCCTTAACAACTGTACAGACGTCTTTTAATGCTGGCGATAGAATAAGGGACATGGCATTTACAGTTAAAATGTCCAAGAATTTTGATGAAGCTGTGGAGTTGTCAAAAAACTTATCTCAATCTATTGAAGCAGACATTAAGGAAAAACATATTATCGCACCTAATGATTTGGCTGCTGTTAGAGTTGATAACACGTTAGAAGAAGCTCAAAAAATTTATTCTTTGGTGGACACCATTAAAGCTGTGTTTTGGTTTATTGGTATAGGCACCATCATTGCCGGTATTGTTGGTGTTGGTAACATTATGATCATTATTGTTAAAGAACGAACGAAAGAAATTGGCATCCGAAAAGCTTTAGGTGCGGTACCAATGTCTATTGTTGGTATGATTCTTCAAGAAGCTATTTTCGTAACCATGTTTTCTGGATTATTTGGTCTCGTTGCTGGCTTGGGAGTTTTAGAATTAGTTGGGCCGCAGATAGACAGCCCGTTTATAAAATTTCCACAAGTTGATTTTACAACGGCGATAACAACAGTTTTTATTTTGGTGATTGCTGGTGCAGCTGCAGGGTTTATTCCTGCCTACAGAGCCGCAAAAATTAAACCCATAATAGCTTTAAGAGACGAGTAATATGTTTAATAAAGATCGTTGGTCAGAAATTATAGAAGCCTTAAACGCCAATAAAGTAAGAACGTTTCTTACAGCATTTGGTGTATTTTGGGGTATTACAATCCTTGTGTTGCTCTTGGCTATGACCAATGGACTCAGATCAGGTGTAACTGCAGAGTTTGGAGATTTTGCAACTAACTCTATGTTTATGTGGGCACAGAGAACATCCATGCCTTATAAAGGGTTGCCAAAATCGAGACGATTTAGATACAAAGTTCAGGATGTAGAAGCATTAGAAAATGAAATCCCTGAACTACTTTATGTGTCTCCACGTAATTCTTTAGGTGGTTATAATGGGGCTAATAATGTGGTAAGAGGTACTAAAGTTGGAGCGTTTAGAGTCTATGGAGATTATCCAACCTACATTAAGCAGCAGCCTATGGATATCCTTGAGGGGCGATTTTTAAACTATTCAGACATAGAAGAAAAACGAAAAATTTGTGTCATTGGTCCAGATGTCGTCACTGGTTTGTACGATAAAGGCGAGGAAGTCATGGGATCCTATATACAAATCAACGGTGTTAATTTTAAGGTTGTCGGGACTTTTAAAATGCCGAGTTCTAATGGAGATGCAGAACAAGACGCTAATACTGTTTACATACCGTTTTCAACATTTGGACAAGCTTTTAATCAAGGAGAAAATGTAGGCTATTTTGCTATTACAGCTAAAGAGGGACACAGTATTACTGAGGTTAAAGAAAAAGTGTTCGATGTAATGAAAACAAGGCACAAAATACATCCCGCTGATGATAGGGCTATTGGCCACAGAGATATTTCAGAACAGTTTGAAAGAGTAAATGGTCTCTTCAATATTTTAACGATTGTGGGCTATTTTGTTGGTGCCTTAGTCTTAATGTCTGGTATTATTGGTATTAGTAACATTATGCTCATAGTGGTTAAGGAACGCACAAAAGAAATTGGTGTAAGAAGAGCACTCGGTGCTACACCTTGGACTATAAAATCTCAAATTCTTCAAGAAAGTTTAATCCTTACTATCCTTTCAGGAATGGTAGGTATCTCATTCGCAGGTGGAGTCATTTGGTTGATGAATTATGTATTGGATTTAAATGGCCCAGTAGAGAACTTCGCAAACCCTAGTGTGGGAATGCAGGTTGTTTTTACGGCACTCATAATTCTTACCGTTGCCGGTCTTTTGGCAGGGTTAATTCCCGCTAATAGTGCAACAAAAATGAAACCTGTAGATGCACTTCGAATCGAATAACATTAAAAAATTATATAACTGACCCAAAATTTAATGCATATCTAATGAAAAGAACAAGAACCATCATTATTCTAATACTTATAGTTTTAACTTTTACAGTTGCTCTATATTATTTATGGCAAAAAAACCAAGAAGACCCAGTAACATATACTACTGAGCAACCTACCACACAGACCATTGTCCTCAATACGGTGGCAACAGGGAGTATTGTGCCAGAAGAAGAGATTTTAATCAAACCAAACATTTCGGGTGTCATTGAAGAAGTCTTTATTGAGGCAGGTGAATATGTGGAATCAGGCGACCTTATAGCTAAAATTAGGGTCATTCCAAATATATCCTCATTAACAAGCGCAAAAAACAATATTTCATCTTCTAATACAGCCTTAGAAACAGCTGAAATCAATTTTAAAACTCAAAAGGCTATTTACGATCGTCAAAAAGCATTATTTGATAAAGGTGTGATTTCTGCCAATGATTTTGATCAAATTAATAATGATTATTTGTCAGCGAAGCAACGTGTGGACCAAGCTAGGATTGATGTCACCCAGAGCAGACAGAATTACGATATTATTAAAACCGGTACAACAAGTGGTTTGGGTGATATTGCACAAACACAAGTACGTGCTACAGTTTCGGGGATGGTTCTAGATGTGCCGGTAAAAGCTGGAAACCAAGTTATCGAAGCTAATAATTTTAACGAAGGTACATCCATTGCATCTCTTGCGGATATCAAAAAAATGATTTTTGAAGGTAAAGTGGATGAAAGTGAAGTTGGTAAGATTAAAGAAGGTTTGCCTTTAGAGATTACAGTCGGAGCTATAGAGAACCAAAAGTTTGATGCTGTACTAGAATACATAGCTCCAAAAGGAGTGGCAGAAAACGGAGCTATCCAATTCGAAATAGAAGGCTCTCTAAAATCTGTCGATTCTACATTTATACGAGCAGGCCTAAGTGCCAATGCCTCAATTATTTTGGCTAAGGTTGAAAATGTTTTAGCCATCAAAGAGGCCTTAGTACAATACGACCCTAAAACAAAAAAGCCATTTGTAGAGGTAGAGGTTGGTGACCAGAAATTTGAACGCCGAGATGTTGAGTTAGGGCTAAGTAATGGCATTTTTGTTGAAGTGAAAAGCGGTGTTTCAGAAGCTGATAAAATAAAGGTTTGGAACCAACTGCAAGGACCTCCACAATACGCCGGAAGAAATTAATTTTATTTTTCTGTAACACTTCAAGATTTACATAGACATATAAGCGAATTATGAAAAACACAATCATTATAGCATTACTTCTCTTTGGAGTTTTTGCACAGGCACAAAAAAAATGGACACTTAGAGAGTGTGTAGAATACGCCCTCGAAAATAATATCAGCATTAAGCAAAGTGAGCTCGATATAGAATCGGCAGATATTGAAAAGATGACTGCCATTGGTAATTTTTTGCCATCATTTAGTGCAGGTGCAGGCGTTAGAGAAAACACAGGGTTAAGTTTTAATCCAACAACAAATCAGCCAGAAACAGTAACTTTTCTAAGTGCAAGTGGTAATATAAATGTTGGATATACATTGTTTGACGGTTTAAGAAATTTTAGAAGAGTACAACGTGCTAAAATTTCAACACTTGCCAGCCAATATCGTTTAGATAAAATGAAAGACGATATCTCTTTATTTGTAGCTAATAGTTATTTGCAGGTTATTTTAAACAAAGCGAACTTAGAGGTGTTACAATCTCAGAATAATGTAACCAAAGAGCAAATTGAAAGAACAAAAGAATTAGTTGACGCAGGAGTTTTGCCTCAAGGTGACCTTTTAGAAATTGAAGCAACCAACGCTAGTGAGCAACAATCTATTGTTAATGCAGAAAACTCTATCCGTATTTCTTTGATTAGTCTTGCACAATTATTGCTGATTAAGGATTATGAAAATTTTGATATAGAGGATGAAGGCTATGATATTGTTGATGATGGTATTTCTGCAAAGCCAGTTGAGGAAATTATAGAAAAAGCAAAAGAATCGCGAAGTGAGGTAATCATTGCTGAGGCTAATGTAGAATTAGCAGAAAAAGATTTAGAAATTGCACAAGGTGCTAATCTACCAACGTTATCTGCCTTTTTTGGTTATGACACAAGATATACGGATAGTAATCCTACTCAATTTTCAGAACAGATTTATCTTAATGATGGTATTGCTTATGGTTTATCCTTAAATATTCCGATTTTAAATGGATTTTCTACAAAGGCCAATGTGCAACGAAATAAAATTAATGTTGAGCGTACTAAATTTCAATTAGAACAGGCAGAACTGGATTTAGAATCAACAGTATATCAGGCTTATGTTGACGCAAAAGGATCCTTAAAGTCTTATGAAGCTGCCTTATCAGCTTTAGAATCTCAAGAATTGGCATACGCCTATGCAAAGGAGCGTTATGATGTGGGATTAACAAATGCCTTTGACTTTAGCCAGTCTAAATTGAGATATGATAATGCTAATATTGAAGCTAACAGAGCTAAATACGATTATATATTTAAACTAAAAGTACTCGAATTGTATTTTGGTATTCCAGCCACGGAATTAAAATTTTAAACATGAGCAAAAAAACTAAAATTATTATTGGAGTTATTGTAGCCATTCTATTGCTATTGGTTATTGCTTCAAAAATGGAGTTATTTGGTAAAAAAGGTAACTTTAAAGAAGTAACTACCCAACAGGTTGAGTTAAAAGAGATTATTGAAACTGTTTCGGCAACAGGAAAAATTCAACCAGAAGTTGAGGTAAAGATTTCGAGTGAAGTCTCGGGAGAAATCATTGAGTTGCCATTTGCAGAAGGTGACCAAGTTAAAAAAGGTGATCTTTTGGTAAAGGTTAACCCAGATTTAATTCAATCCGCTTTAAATAGAAGTCAGGCGTCTTATCAAAACGTAAAAGCAGGTTTAGAGCAAGCTGAAGCCAATTTAAGACAAGCAAAAGCCAATTACGACAGAAATAAGAATCTGTTTGAGAAAGGTGTAATATCAAAAGCAGATTGGGATCAGGCTGTTGCAACTTACGAAACTGCTGTTGCATCTAAAAGCTCTGCTTATTACTCGGTTCAAAGTGCTGCAGCAACAGTTAACGAAGCTAGGGATAATTTGAGCAGAACAACAATCTATGCACCTATGAATGGCACTATTTCCCTATTGAGTGTAGAGTTAGGTGAGCGTGTGGTAGGGACACAGCAGATGACAGGTACTGAGATTTTAAGAGTGGCAAACCTTAACAACATGGAGGTTGAGGTTGATGTTAATGAAAATGATATCGTAAAGGTGCAAATTGGAGATACCACAATTGTTGAGGTTGATGCGTATTTAAAGAAAGAATTTAAAGGTATAGTGACTGAAATTGCAAATTCTGCAGCAGGTACTTTAGCAGCAGATCAAGTAACCAACTTTAAAGTTAAAGTTAGAATTATAGAAGACTCTTATAAAGATTTGACAGAAGGCAAGCCAGATACATATTCTCCGTTTAGACCAGGAATGACGGCTACTGTTGACATTATAACTAACCGAAGACCTAATGCCGTAGCTGCACCAATTAGTGCTATTGTCATTAAATCTGATACCACTAGCACAAAAATGCCATTTCAAAAAGAGGAAGGTTCACCTTCAACCGATTTTAGCGGCTTAGATGAACAAAAATTTGAATGTGTCTTTGTTAACGATAATGGTAAGGCTAAACTTAGAGTTGTAAAGACAGGTATACAAGACGACACCAATATTGAAATTATTTCAGGATTAAGTGAAGGCGATCAAATTATCACAGGACCTTATAATGTTGTGTCTAAAACATTAAATCCAGGTGACGAGATTGAAATAAAATCAAAGAATTCACCTAAAGCAGCTGCTTCATCAGAATAATGGGGTTAATTCTCAATATAGAAACATCTTCTACAAACTGCTCAGTCTCTCTATCTAAAAATGGAGAGACTTTGGTTTTAAAGGAGGACAATAATAAGGGGTATTCCCATGCAGAAAAACTCCATGTTTTTATTGAGGATGTTATTGACTCTTCTAAGTTTAATAAAACCCAAATAGATGCTATTGCTGTAAGTAAAGGGCCAGGGTCTTATACTGGTCTTCGAATTGGAGTTTCTGCCGCAAAAGGGCTTTGTTTTGCTTTAGGTAAGCCACTTATTTCTGTGTCAACACTTCAAGCTTTAGCTCATCAAGTTTCAGATGTAAAAGGATTAATAGTGCCAATGATGGATGCTAGACGAATGGAAGCCTATACCGCAATTTTTGATGCTAATTATACCATAAAAAGAGATATTAAAGCTGAAATCCTTGACGCTTCTAGCTTTGATAAAATATTGGGTTCAAATAAGGTATATTTTATTGGAAGCGCGGTTGAAAAAGCAAAGAAAGTTATTAGTCATCCAAATGCCATTTTCGTAGATGGTCATTTACCTTCAGCTTCAACAATGGGTGGTATTTCAGATGTAAAGTACAAAAAAAGCGACATGGAAGATGTCGCCTATTTTGAGCCTTATTATCTTAAAGATTTTGTGGCGATAAAGCCTAAATCTTAAGCGTCTTGTTTTATATGTACTTGATGTGGATATGGAATGTCAATTCCTGCTTCATCTAAGGCTTCTTTAGTTTGTTCCATGAGGTCAAATTTTACAGCCCAATAATCAGGTGTATTTGCCCAAACTCTTGTAAAGAAATTAATGGAGCTGTCTGCTAATTCAGAAACATTTATTGCTGGTGCAGGATCTTTAAGTATTAAAGAGTGATTATCTATAACAGACATGATAATTTCTTTGGTTTTCCTTATGTCTGAATCGTAACCAACACCAAAAGTAATATCTACACGGCGTTTGTCTTCTGTAGAATAGTTGGTGATATTTCCATTAGAAAGACTTCCGTTTGGTACTATAACCTCCTTATTGTCTGGGGTGGTCAACTTCGTAGTAAAAATTTCTATTTGTTTCACCGTTCCAGACTCACCTTGTGCTTCGATGAAATCACCTATTTTAAAAGGTTTAAAAATCATAATTAGAACACCGCCGGCAAAATTACCTAGGGAGCCTTGTAGAGCTAAGCCTATTGCCAAACCTGCAGCTGCTAAAACTGCAGCAAATGACGCTGTAGGAATGCCTACTGTTCCAAGAACAACAATAATTAGAACAATTTTTAAGGTCCAATTGACAAGGTTGAGTAAAAACTTTTTTAAGCTTTCATCGTAGTTGGCTTTAACCATAGCTTTAAGAGCTCCTTTTTTTATAAGTCTTATGGCATAGTTTCCGATAATCCATATGAGAATGGCGCCAATTAACTTAGGTCCAAATTCTACTATAAGATTGTACCCTTCATCAATCCATTTTTGTGTGTCCATAAATTTAAAATTAAAAGAAAATCTTAATACCCCGATATCAAATATTTAGATATTGAATTATTAAGATTTAATATTGATTAGTTGATTTTAATATATTTTAGTTAACCTCAAAAGTAATTTTCACATTTACTCTAAACTCAGTCACCCCTCCGTCCTTTACCACGGCACTTTGCTCATTGATATAGGCAGATTTTATATTTTTTACACTTTTTGAAGCTTCTTTAACGGCTTTTCTTGTTGCGTCTTCCCAACTCTTGTCCGAATTGGCTAAGACCTCTATAACTTTTAATACTGACATAATTATATCTTTTTCGGGTTCTCTTAAATATAAGAAACAAAAAGCAGTGTTAGGTTAATAAATTGTTAATGAGATGTTTTTGAACAAAAAACTCGACTCTTGTAGGAGTCGAGTTTTATGTATTTGATTTAAAACTTAAAGTGTTGTAATATGATTTACAATCTGGATTAATTCTTCCTCTTCTTTAGGATTTAAATCATTGTCCTTCATAAAAGACTTTATTTTTTTTGCTTGTTTTGGAAATTTTTTGATTAAGTCTTTCTTTTTTGTTGGTAAATAGGTAATTGAACCTTCAAAATCAATTAAATAAATATCATCTTCTCTTTCAAATTTTGCAGGCTTATCTCTTTGGTATGATGTGGCTGCAGGAACCGCGTCGATATATTCAATATGCTCTTTTTTGTAAATCTTAAAATCAGGTTGATCTTCTAGAACAACTAAAAAACCTCTTTTGTTAACACCATCCTCTGATATGTAAGAGACTGATTTATAAATTTTATTGGTAGCTTTAAACATAAGCTCATAGTCTTTGTTCGCATCTAATGCGATTATTTTTCCGTTTCCAAGGTCAACTTGTAATTCTCCATTGTAAGCATTAAAGCGGGCTAAAAACATAGTGTTTTTATAGCGTTTAATTGTTGCAGGCATAAATTTTTCGTTGATGTAAGGTGAGCCAAGTGCTGACTTTTCTTTACTCGCTTCTGCACTCATGTAAAGCCTTTCTGTTGCAACATCTACGCTAGTGGGGCCTTGTGCATTAATATTTGTTGTAGCAAAAGCGAAAACAGTGAGTAATAGTAAGTTAAAAAGTTTCATAGTTTGTTTATTAAATGTGAGTTATGTTTTAATCAAAAATTGTACCAGTTTATAGTAATATACTATATAAATGTTTAGAATTTCCAAATATAAGTAACCAATCTCAAAAAGGTGTTAACTAATTGTTAATGGCATTTACTGAAATTTCTTGGTCTTGGAGCATGTCTTTTAAAAGATTTTCAATTCCGTTTTTTAGAGTAAATGTTGAAGATGGGCAGCCACTACATGCTCCTTGTAACAACACATCAACTTTCTTGGTTTTAGAATTAAAACTTTTAAATTCAATATTGCCACCATCACTAGCAACAGCAGGTTTTATGTGCTCTTCTAGAATAGTAACTATTTGTTTCGAAATATCATCTAGATCTTCAAATTTTTGTTGTGTCTTAGGACTTTCTTCCTTTATGGACTTTGCCTTAATATCCGAGAGTACAGGTCGACCATTTTCGATATAATCTTTTAGAAATTCACGCAGTGTCTGTGTTATCTCCTCCCATTCAACAACATCATATTTGGTGATTGACACATAGTTTTTATCTAAAAAGACACTATCTATAAAGGGGAATTGAAATAAAGCTGTTGCCAAAGGGGATTCTTTGGCCTCCTCAATATTAGAGTATTCACAAATTTGAGGAACTATAACTTTATTAAATACAAATTTTAAGACAGCTGGGTTTGGGGTGCTTTCTGCATAGACTGTAACAGCCTTTTTCGATTGGGAGTCGTCAGTTACAACAGTTGCTCCACTTTCTATATATTTAGATAGTTGTTCTGCTACTTCGTCCTGTACGTCGTTCCACTCCACAATATTAAACCGTTCAATGGCAACAAAATTAGAGGCGATATATACCTTTTTTACAAAGGGTAAATAAAACAATTGCTGAGCCAAGGGGGAATTTTTAGCATCATCTATATTGTTAAACTCATAACTATTATGATTGGTCAAAAAGCGATCTGCTTCAAATTTTAAAATCGAAGGATTAGAGGTTTCTTGTATTATTATTATACCCATAGCTTTAATTTTGCTGCAAAAGTATGAAATATCGGTTTTAATCGTTAATAATGGTGTGTTAATATACTTAATACTTAAGATTGAATTAAAATTATTATTTTCAACCCCTTTTTAGGCTAAAGTATCCAAAAATTAAAGTAGTGTCACATAGGTCAAAAATACAATTTACTCTAAGTTTGTTCTTGCTCTTTTTTATACAAATGAGTGGTCAAGATGTACTTATGCAAGATGGGAATCTTGTTAGGTGTGCCCCCGATCGTTTTTATGATTCTGGTGGTCCAGGTGGCAGTTATGGAAACAACGAAGATTTTACTTTAACATTTTGCCCCCAAAACTCAGGAGAATTAGTGGGCTTAGATTTTTCTCAATTCAGTACACAGGCTGTTGAGGATGTTATGACCATTTATAATGGTAATTCTGTTGCTGCACCTATAATTGGCTCTTACGATGGGATGTTTAGTATTGGACTCGTAGTTGCAGCAAACCAAACAGGTTGTTTAACCGTTCATTTTTCTTCAGACAATATTGGCTCTACAATTGGTTGGGATGCGGAAATAAGATGTTTTGAGCAGTGCCAAACAATTACACCAAATTTCACGTCAAATCCTTCACCTAATTCTGGGGTTATTCAAATTACCCCAGGTGAGACCGTGACTTTTGATGGAAGTGCCACTTTTTCTGAAGATGGTTCCACAGCAACATATACTTGGGATTTTGGTGACGGGTCTTCTGCAACAGGAACCAATGTGTCTCATCAGTTTGTAACTCCAGGCAACTATCAGGTTGAGTTTTCTGTAGATGATGGCAATCCGTTAGGGTGTTCAGTAGCAGAAACTGTAACTGTAGTTGTTAGTGGTAATTCTTTGATTACTGTAAATAACCCTGCTTTTGCTGAATCTTTTTTTAGACCAGATG
Organism: Winogradskyella sp. A3E31; assembly: GCF_046720935.1. NCBI lineage: Bacteria > Pseudomonadati > Bacteroidota > Flavobacteriia > Flavobacteriales > Flavobacteriaceae > Winogradskyella > Winogradskyella sp. A3E31. The sequence continues at coordinate 351,979 of NZ_JBHNWH010000002.1, read as the reverse complement.
AACTTATAGAAGAGGTGTTGGTCACTGGAGGGTGTTCTGAGGTAGAAAACTTCTCATTCCAAGCCTCTGGTAACCCAGACCAATTATCAACTAAGAGTTATGGCTATTTTACAAGGGGAGGAGCAACAGATTTTCCTTTTGATGAGGGGATTATTCTAAGCTCTGGTAGAGCAGCTGATGCTGGAAACAACCCTCAAGGGCTAATTAGTACGGATAATGGTTTACCCGGGGATACTGACTTAGAAAGCGCTTTGAGTATTGTGGGAACACAAAACGCAACCTTTATTAAATTTAATTTTACACCTACAATAGATACCATCAACTTTAGATACCTAATGGCATCTGAAGAATATGATGGGTCAACAGAATGTGCATTTGCTGATAGTTTTGCCTTTCTACTGCGCGAAGTTGGTACTACAAATTATATCAACTTGGCAGTACTTCCAGATGGCACACCTGTAAGTGTTACCAATATTAATAATGCAGCTGCGTGTAATTCAAACCCAGAATTTTTTGAAGGTTATAATTTAGGTGCAACAAACTTTGGTGGACGTACAGAAGTTTTAACTGCTACGGCAAATGTTATACCTAATACCACTTATGAGATTAAATTGGTTGTTGCAGATCAAGGTGATGGTGTGTGGGATTCAGCTATTTTTCTGGAGGCAGGTAGTTTTAACCTCGGTGGGGAATTAGGAGAAGATATTACCATTGCCGCAGGTACTGCTGAATGCGGAGGTGATTCTGTAGAATTAGATACTAATGCACCAGGAGCAACCCATGTTTGGTATAAGGATGGGGTTGAAATTACAGGAGAAACAGGATCAACGTTAACAGTGACTGAAGCTGGGGTTTATAGTGCAGATGTCATTTTTGCTGTGGGATGCCAAGTCAGCGACTCTATATTGGTGGAGTTTAGAACTGCACCAGTCATTGATGGTTCTGCATCAGATTTAAGTACATGTAGTGGTTCAAACCAAGCAGAATTTGACCTAACATTTAATGACAATCTCATCTTAGGCACTCAAGATGCTGCATTGTTTAATATTAGTTATCATACGTCTTTTAATGATGCTGATACAGACGTTAATCCCATTGCTAATCCAACGACTTATTTAGGAACAGATACTGATGTCATCCATTTTAGAATTGAAGATACGGACAGTGGTTTATGTTACGAAACAGGAAGTTTTACGTTAAATGTGTTTTCAACAGTTACAGCCGAAGATGTTACATTTGCTATGTGCGACGATGATAGTGATGGAGATGATACCAATGGGTTTGTAGAATTTGATCTTTCTGCAATAGACACACAAGTGTTAGGCACTCAGGACCCATCCCAGTTTTCAGTAAGCTATTATTCAAGCCCAACTGATGCAGACTCTGGCACAAATGCCTTACCTAATTTATATACAAATACTAACGCCAACACTGAAGAAATCTATGCGCGTGTTGAGAACGATTTTAACACCGATTGTTACGAAACATCTACAATTACTTTAGAGGTAAACCCTTTGCCTGTGATCACTTCAGTAGTTGAACTGAGACAGTGTGACGATGATACGGATGGGTTTTCAGATTTTAACCTTACAGAGGCTAACGACTTGATTACGTCAAACGCATCAAATGAAACCCTTACCTACTATTTGTCAGTTTCAGATGCTGAAAATATGGTAAATGAAATAACAAACATTACTGCTTATACAAATACAGATCCATCTTCTAATCCCGATATTTTATATGTTAGGGTAGAAGATAATAATGGCTGTTATCGTATTTCAGAATTGAGCTTAATAGTTTCTACAACGCAAATTCCATCGAATTTTAATTTGCTCTATGAAGCCTGTGATAATGGTTTAGTAGATGATGATATTACCAATGGTATTGCTACATTCGATTTTAGTGATGCCACAGCCCAGATTGAGGCGCTTTATCCTGCAGGACAAAACGTAACGGTTTCCTATTACGAAACAGAGGTTGATGCCTTGGCTGAAGTCAATGAAATTGCAGATATTTCAAATTATAGAAATAACAATTCAGCATTTAGTCAAAACATTGTAGTGAGAGTAGACAGCGATGCCGATAATTCATGTTTGGGATTTGGAGAGCATATTACCTTAACAACAATTAACCCAACTCCTAATACAGACCCTAATAATTTGGTCCTTTGCGACGATAATAATCCAGGGGATTTACAGGAAGCGTTTGATCTTACGGTCAACGAGGTCTATATTTTTAACGGTGAAGCAGATTTGTCTGCAACCTATTTTACTACTTACGAGGATGCTGATTTAAATGTAAATCCAATTTCGAACAGAACAACCTATCAAAATACTTCAACACCACAGACCATTTTTGTAAAAGTCACCAATGATAATTCTGGATGTTATGCCATTGTAGATTTTGATATTAGTGTAAACCCGTTGCCAGCAACTAATACAATTGAAGACTATAGAGCCTGTGAAAATGGGACAGATGGTTTTTATCAATTTGACTTAAACACCAAAACAGAAGAAATTTTAAATGGTCAAGACCCAAATATATTCTCTGTGTCTTATCACGAAACCCAATTAGACGTTGATAATTTAACAAATCCATTGAATACAGATTATACCAATACGAGTAATCCGCAACCCATTTATGTGGCTATTACAAATACAATAACGGGTTGTTCTGTAAGTTCAATGAGTTTTAACCTTGAAGTCATGGAAGGTGCGCAGGCCAATTCGGATGGTGAACCATTGGTTTATGAGCTTTGTGATAATATTGGCGAGAATGATGGTTTAGGGCAGTTTGATTTGTCAACACTTTTGGATGAAGTTTTAGATGGTCAGGACCCAGCAGATTATACTATAACCTACCATGATAATAGTGACGATGCCAATGATAATATTAATCCATTACCGTTATTATATGAAAACACTTCTATCAACGGTAATCCTGCAAATCCACAGATTATTTATGTAAGGGTAACCAATAACCTTTCTCCAGATATTTGTTTTGAAGTGGCAGAAGTGACTTTAAAAGTGAATCGCTTCCCGGAATTTGAACTGGATGAATTCTACATTCTTTGTGCTGACACCAATGGCTCTGAAGTTGTGGAAGTCCCACCAACAATAACAACAGGGCTCTCAGAAACAGATTATTCTTTTGAATGGAGTTTAAACGGCACAATTTTATCAGGTGAAACGAGTTCTAGTATTGTGCCAACTCAAGGAGGAACATACCAAGTCACTGTAACGGATATTATATCCTCTACGGTCACCATGTGCCAAACCACTAAGAGCACTGAGGTTATAGAAAGTGGTATCGCAGAAATGGAAGCTGAGGTGACTAGTGAAGCATTTTCTGGAAATCATACAGTAAGCGTAACGGTTTCTGGGAATAGCACTTACGAATACAGTTTGGATTATGGCCCATGGCAAACAGAACCAGAATTCAATAATGTGCCAGGTGGTATTCATACTGTTTTAGCTCGAGACATCAATGGTTGTGGCATCTCTAGTACAGAGATTTTGGCTATGGATTATAAAAAATATTTCACCCCAAATGGTGATGGTAATAATGAAAGCTGGAATATTGTAGGAATAGAAAGACAGCCTACAGCAAAAATTTATATATTTGACCGGTACGGAAAATTACTGAAACAACTCGATCCAAGCGGACCTGGTTGGGATGGTACATATAGGGGCGTACAAATGCCTTCGGATGATTATTGGTTTGTTGTAGAATTTACAGAGCCAACCACTGGTCAAAAGAAGGAGTTTAGATCTCATTTTTCTTTGAAACGTTAACACATGAAAATATACAAGAGTTGTTTAATAGCATTCACTGCTTTAATAGCTTCAGTTGGGTTCGCTCAAGAAGGTATGCCAGTGTATTCAGATTATTTAACGGATAATTATTATCTCATCCATCCTTCAATGGCTGGTGTCGCTAATTGTGCTAAAGTACGTTTAACAGCAAGACAACAATGGTTTGGGGTTGATGATGCACCAAGCTTGCAAACATTAAGTGCTCATGGTAGAATTGGGGATTCTCCATCTGCAATAGGCGCTATTTTATATAATGATAAAAATGGCTACCACTCCAATACAGGTGGTTATATCACTTATGCGCATCATCTCATGTTTTCGCGAAACGAGGTAGATTTAAATATGCTTTCTTTTGGTCTTAGTGCAGGTTTTATTCAGTATAAATTGGACGAAACGGATTTTTTGGCACCGGGTGAGTTTGATCAGTTAATAGCAGGGATAGAGCAAAGTGCAACAAATTTTAATATCGATGTAGGGTTTTCTTATCACTTCTTGGACTTTTATGCCCATGTTACCGCGAAGAACATTTTAAAGAACGATGGTATAAATTTTAATAATGGCGAATTTGCTTTTGATAATTTAAGAACCTATTTAGCTTCTGTTGGTAATGTGTTTCATAGACTTGGAAGCGAGTGGTCGTTTGAACCATCAATAATGTACATGTATAGAGATGCAACTGAAGAATCAACCATTGATATTAATGCAAAGGCTTACAGAGAAGTTGATTTTGGTACTGTTTGGGGTGGCTTATCGTATCGTCGTAGTTTAGATGGTGCAGAATTTAGCGACGGTTCAGGAGTACAAAACCAAAAACTACAATACTTTACACCATTCATCGGGGTAGATTATAATCAATTTGTATTTGCATATACCTATTCTTATCAAGCAAATACCGTGAATTTTAACACTGGTGGCTTCCACCAAATTACGTTAGGTTATAACTTTAACTGTCGGCGTGATCGGTACGAATGTAAATGCCCTGCAATTAATTAAAAGCTTAAGTCCCAGTTTTGGGACTTTTTTTGTGCTGTACTTTATTTAATAAAAAATCAAAATGAGTGAGTTGTTACTTTCAATTCGTGAGTTCGACGTTGTAATGTATAAGCATCGCTATTTTTTAACTTTTATACCAGTAAATTTGATTTCGTGATTTTTTTTGACCGAATAATGTATGTAAGTTTAGGTTTTAAACAATTATTGAACACATTGAAATTTCGTACTAGACACTTAATTTTTGCTTTTGCATTTTTTGTCATATGCCCAATTTACGGGCAAGCTGGTCTTCAAGATAATGAGGAGAACAAGCTCTTTACTGTTAGAGGTTCTGTGCGAGAGAAGTATTCTTATGAACCAATATCCAAAGTTAATATTGAAGTTACTGGCGGTGATTATTCAGTTACAAGTTATGATGGTAATTTTAAGATTAAGGTAAAGATTGGAGATGAGTTAGTAGTAAGACACAAAGATTTTCAAACGGTCTATTATACCATAAAAAATGATGACCGCATTATCATTGAGGTCGAGCCAGAAGAACCAGAACCAACAAGAAAAGAGATTCTTCAACAAAAATCACAAAGTTTTAACCAGCTTATGGATTCCGCACAAACCTATTTAAAATTAGATGCTGAACGCAGTATTAAGTTTATAGCTGACGCTTTGGACAATAGTATTTCGCAAAACCAAAGTGCAGAGGCCTATGAAGTTCTAGGGGATATCTATACACATTGGAAACAAAACGACTTAGCCATTAGCAATTACCGAATAAGCCTTCAAAATATAAAGGCGACATCCACACAACTTAAATTGGCTAAGGCCTATACAGATAACAAAAACTACCAAGAAAGCATTGAAACCTATTTAGAAATAAAAAAAGCCAATCTTTCAGAGCTTCAAAAAGTAGAATTGTATGAAGGTCTTGGAGATGCTTATGAAAAATCAAAAGATTATGATAAAGCATTGACGGCATACAACAAAGGGCTTTCCATATCTGAAGCACAACATTTTAAATCGAAAGAGACAGACCTCAATTCTAAAATTGCAAAAACATACACAGAAACAGGGAATGTGGACCGGGCAAAGGACTTTTATGGCAATTCACTTAGACTAGCATCTGAAGTTAACCAAAAAAGGGCTGTAGAAGAAAAAGTGACCGTAGCGGAATTCAATAACGTCAGTAGAAATTATAATGACGAAATTGAATTAAGAAAGCAGGTTGTAGACGCATTACCAGAGCTTGAAAAAGATTCTGTTATCGCCAATGAAAGTAACATAACACCCCAAAAACAAAACTATAAAATTGGTACGGCATACTACCTCAAGGGTGAAAATGACAAGGCAATTCCGTTTTTGGAGAAAAGTATTGAGGAAGCCGATAACCGTTCCGATTTAATTGTTAAAAAGGACGGCTTAAAAAAACTGACAGATGTCTATAAAAGTTCTGGGGACTATGATAATGCACGATTAAAATTTGAAGAGTACATAAAGGTTGTGGACGAGCTTTATATTAAAAAAGAACAAGAGTTGGCACAGGCCGCACGGTTTGCTAAGAACCTTGTGGAAAATCAAAACCGAATAACCAGCTTAGAAAATGAACGCCAACTTTCTAAAAGTAGATTTGAATTGGCAGAGCAAAAGAACAGAAATCAACAAATAATCATTTATTCGTTAATAGGCGGAATAATTCTGATTAGTATAGCAGGATTTTTCACTTATAAGTACATAAAGCAGCAACGATTGGCCAACAACCTATTAGCTTTAAAATCCCTAAGAAGCCAAATGAACCCGCATTTTATTTTCAATGCACTCAATTCAGTTAATAGTTTTATAGCCATCAATGACGAAAGAACTGCCAATAAATATCTCTCTGACTTTTCATTTTTAATGCGTGCAGTTTTAGAAAATAGTGAGGAAGATTTTATCCCTCTACATAGGGAAATAGAACTTATTGAACTGTACACCAAATTAGAGCATTTTAGATTTAAGGATAAATTTGAATATACCATAACTGTGGACGATAAAGTAGATATTGATGCTTTTATGATTCCGCCTATGTTATTACAACCTTATATCGAAAATGCAGTGTGGCATGGATTGAGGTACAAAGACAGTAAAGGTCATTTAGGAATTCGTTTTAAATATAAAAATGAAGACGAAATAGAAATTCACATTTCGGACGACGGTATAGGAAGAACAAAATCGAAGGCTTTAAAAACTGAAAATCAAAAGCAACACCAGTCAAAAGGCTTGACCAATATTAAAAAACGTGTTGCCATATTAAATAGAATGTACAAGGACAAAGTGGATGTTAGTATTTCGGACTTTCAAGATGTTGGTGATGTAGGTACTTTGGTGATTGTGACTTTAAAAAAAGACTAAGAATTATGGAACTAAAAGCTATTATAGTTGAGGACGAAGAAGAAAGTAGGTTAATCTTAAAAAGCTACTTAACTAAATATTGTCCCAATGTATCTATTTTGGGAGAAGCCGCCAATGTGGATGAAGCTTTGATTTTAATCCGAAATAACGATTTGGATCTTGTGTTTCTGGATGTTGAAATGCCCTATGGAAATGCTTTTGATCTTCTCGATAAATTAGTGACTGTTGATTTTGAAACAATCTTTGTAACTGCCTACAATAATTACGCTATGGAAGCATTAAATGCCCATGCAAGTTATTATTTAATGAAACCTATTTCGATAGATGAACTCATTAAAGCTGTAGATTATGTTACAGACATAAAGAAGAAAGAAGAGGCTTTACAAGGAGAGGTTTTAGTGCCTAAGACTAATAATGTTAAAGGAAAAATCACATTGCCACAACAAGATGGTTTTGAGGTTTTGGAAACATCAGATATATTATACTGTAAGGCAGATGACAATTATACTGAGATTTACCTCAATACCAATAAGAAGAAATTAGTGAGCAAAACGTTGAAATATATTGAAAACGCTTTGTCCGAGGGTAATTTTGCAAGGGTCCATAAAAGTTATTTGGTTAACGTTAATGAGGTGGTAAAATATGTGAAGGGAAAGGGAGGAAGTGTTATACTTAGTAATGGAAAGGAAATCTCTGTTTCTGCCTCTCGTAAATCTGAATTTTTATCTTATTTTAAATAAAAAGTATGCCAATTATAAAAACTGTTAAGGGGAAATACCCCAAAATTGAAGACGATTGTTTTATTGCCGAAAACGCCACTATTGTAGGAGAGGTTTCTATAGGTAAGCAATGTAGTATTTGGTTTAATGCTGTTGTTAGAGGCGATGTTCATTATATAAAAATAGGGGACAAGGTTAATATTCAAGATGGTGCAGTTATCCATGCCACCTACCAAAAATCACCAACTACAATTGGTAATAATGTGTCCATTGGTCACAATGCAATTGTCCACGGTTGTACCATTAAGGATAATGTGCTCATTGGTATGGGAAGTATTGTTATGGATGATTGTATTGTAGAAAGTCATAGTATTATAGCAGCAGGATCAGTTGTTACAAAGAATACTGTTGTAGAATCAGGATCTATTTATGCTGGTGTTCCTGCTAAAAAAGTGAAAGATATTGACCCTAGTTTAATTACTGGCGAGATTGATAGAATTGCCAATAACTATGTAAAATATTCTGGTTGGTTTAAAGACCATTAATCCTAAAAATCGAGATAGTCGACAGGATACTTATTATTAAGAATATCTTTTAGAATGGCTATATCCCCATTTGAAAAAAACTGAATATTAGCCTCTTTTACAGAGGTATTCAACAAATTTCTTCCTTCTAAAATAGCTTTTGTTTGTTTTGCAACTGCTAATCCCGAATCAATAATTTTTACGTGGGAAGGGAGCATTTCCTTTAGTATCGGAATTAAATACGGATAGTGGGTGCAACCCAAAACCAAATAATCTATATCTGCCTCAATCATCGGGCTAAGGTATTCTTTAAGCAGGGCTTTCATTTGAGGGGAGTTTGTTTTGCCAGTTTCAATCAGTTCAACAATACCTTCCCCAACACGTTCAATGACGGTAACATCCTTAGCGTAAATATCAGAAGTTTTATGAAACAAAGAACTACTAAGTGTTCCTCTAGTGGCTAAAATCCCTACGTTTTTGGTTGCCGAATTTAAAGAAGCTGGTTTTATGGCCGGCTCAATGCCAATAAAAGGAATTAAGTATTTGGATCTTAAATATGAAATAGCATTCGTTGTGGCCGTATTACAAGCAACGATAATAAGTTTACAACCTTTTGAAATAAGCAACTCTGTATTCTTAATACTAAGATTTAAAATATCGGTTTCGGACTTTATGCCATAAGGCGCATTTTTACTATCTGCTAAATAGATCATATGTTCTTGAGGCAAAAGTGCATGCACCTCTTTAAATATGGAAGTTCCCCCAATACCCGAATCAAAAATACCTATAGGTGCTTTACTCATAGTGTAACAAAAGTAAAAAGCCACTTTTATAAAAGTGGCTTTTTAAATATATTTTATTTAAAGAATTACTGAATGCCTAATTCTTTCTTTACATCAGCCATAAGGTCTTTGCCATCAGCCATAATTAAAGTTGATGCATCCAAGACGTATTCAAAGCCTTGAGCTCTAGCTACTTTCTGGATAGCTTCTCTCGCTTTTTTAGTAATTGGCTGTAACTTGTCATATTCTAATTTAGACATGTTTTGCTGTGCGTCTTGCTGATATTGTGCAATGCCTTGCTTTATACCTTCAACCTCTTGCATACGCTCAGTATTAACCGCCTGTGTTTGGTTTGGTGCTTCAGCATCGTATTGTTTCAACTTAGCCTCTAATTCTTTCATTGAAGCCGCGATTTCAGCTTCGTATGTTTTTCCTGCTTGCTCTACTTCTGTTTGCGCTGCTTTATATTCTGGCATAGCTTTAATCAATTCTTGTGTATTGATATGTGCAACCTTAGATTGTGCTGACATAAAACTTGTGGCACCTAAAAATAATGCGGTAGCAAATAGTAATGATTTTAAATGTTTCATTTTTAATTTAGTGTTTCGTGTTATAATAATTAATTGTTATTCTCTCCTTCTTTTGATTCCTTAGCTTTTTTAATAGAATCGTTCTTTTTTACTTGCGCTTCACGCTCTTCGCGTGCTTTTTTTCGTTCTTCGGCAATTTTCTTTTTACGGTCTTCTAATGCTTTTACCCTTGCAGCTCTGTCCTTTGCGGCTTGTTCTCGCTTCTCTTTTAATAACTCTGCTCTGGTCTTAGGCTTTTTTGAATCGGTAGAATCCTTTTTTACCTCAGCTTTTGCCTTTGTAGAATCTACTTTGGTTTCCTTTTTTGTGGTTTCAGTTTCTGTAGAATCTTCTTTTGTTTCCCGAGCTTTTCTGGCATCTAAAACTTTTTGACGTCTTGCTTCTGCTTCTGCCTTTTTAGCTGCTCTTATAGAGTCTTGTTGCTGTCTTCTTTCTTCTAATGCCTTTTCTCTTTCTGCACGTTTATCCTCAAGTTCTTTTGCCCGTTGTGCTTTTCTATCATCCAAAGCTTGAGCACGTTCATCTTTTTCTTCATCAACTTCAGGAACTATTTCTTCTTCCTCTAAAGCTCTACGTTCTTGTCTGCTTTCTGCTTGCTGACGATTAGATGCTCTTGTAATGGTTCTTAATACTTGCTCACTAATATCATAACGTTCTGCTGAATACAGCATTACAACATCAGCTGATTTATCGAATACAAAATCAAACTTTTTGTTCTCTGCTATTTCTTGAACCGCAGAAAAAATCTGGTCTTGTATGGGTTGAATTAATTGACTACGTTGAATAACCATATCTCCGTTAGGGCCAAATCGCTTCTGTTGGTAATCAATAATTTCTGCTTCTTCATAAGAAATATCTTCAAAGCGCTCATCATAAAGTTCCTTAGTCAACAAAACTTTTTCATTTTCCAAGGCTGCTTTTTTCTGCTCTACTTCGCTGAGACGTTTTTCAATTTCAGATTTCCAATTCGCAATCTTACTATCTAATTGAGTTGCTGCTTCTTGGTATTCTGGTACATTCTGAAGTATATATTCCGTGTCTATATACCCAATTCTAACCCCGCGTTGTGCGTTGGCTGAGAAATGCATAAGACCTAAAATTGCCAATAAATAAAGAACTCTAAATTTCATCTCCTAAATGTTTTAATTTATTAGTACATAAAGCGTACTTCTTGTACTTCAAAATAACGAAATATATTTCTAAAAATTTTAACACCTAGTTGAAATCCTTATTTAGTAGTTAGAAAATATCGTGCCAAAGTTAAAATTGTTGTCCAATTATAAAGTGGGTTTCCCATCCATTTTTAACAGTCGAACCTGGAATCGGGTCAAATCCGTGACCAAAATCGATACCTAACAGTCCAAATGCAGGCATAAATATTCTAAGGCCAATACCAGCAGATCGCTGCAAGTTAAATGGATTAAAATCCTTAAAACTATTTACCGACGCACCTCCTTCTAAAAAGGTAAGTCCATAGATTTTTGCTTGTCCTTCTAAGGTGATAGGGTAACGCAATTCTAAAGAGAATTTATTGTAAATTGATCCTCCATCACCACTTGAGAGTGATTGGTTTGGATAACCACGCAACTGAATTACTTCTCTACCATCCAACGCAAAGTTACCAAGACCATCTCCACCTAAGAAAAAGCGTTCAAATGGAATGATACCTCTATCGTTATTGTATGCACCCAAGAAACCAAATTCAATACTTGGACGTAAAACTAATTTATTCGTGATTTGTGTATACCAATCTCCTTTAAACTTAATTTTATAAAACTCCAGCCATCTAAAGCGTTCTTGATCTACATCCGCTAGAGTTTGTGTTTGTTCTTCAGTTCTATCTTGTGGAGCAATAGCGTTTATTTCATCACTTGTCTCTCTCAAGGCTTTGTAGTCCACATCGTTGAACAAGGAATATGGCAACGAAAATTTTGCTGACACTGAGAAGTTAGATCCACCTGTTGGGTAAATAGGATCTACATTGGTGTTGTTTCTCGTTAATCCAATGGTGTAGGATAAGTTGTTCGATGTACCGTTACCAAAGTTGAAAAGACCTGTAAAGTAATTTTTTAAATCGTAATTCTGATAACTCAACGCTTGTGATAATAAGAAGTAATCATCTGGTTTCTTTAAACGTGTTGAAAGTCCAACCGTTATACCTGCAATATTAAAACTTTGGTCCTTGTCTGCTCTACGTGTCAACGGGTCGAACCTAAATTGTCTAGAATAGGATAGGGAGGTTGACAATTGAAATGGCTTTTTACCACCTAACCACGGTTCAGCAAATGAAAAACTAAAGGTCTGAAAGAATTGACTTGCTTGAAGACGTAAAGCTAAACTTTGGCCATCTCCTCTTGGGACTGGCTTATAAGCTTCGCCATTAAAAATATTCTTTATTGAGAAATTATTAAAAGACAAACCTAAAGTACCAATGAAGCCACCACCACCATAACCACCTTGCAATTCAATTTGGCTAGAGCCTTTCTCTACAACTTCGTATTCAACATCTAATGTACCATCGACAGGGTTTGGATTTTGGATGTTTGGTGTAATTTGCTGCGCATCGAAATACCCTAATTGCCCTAATTCTCTAATCGTTCTAATGATATTTGCCCTACTGTATAATTCCCCTGGACGTGTTCTGATTTCACGATAGATCACATGGTCATTAGTGACATCATTTCCTTTTACAGTAACGTTGTTAAAGTATGCAGGTTTACCTTCTGAAATACGAATTTCTAAATCGATAATATTACCATCTGCGCTAACTTCAACGGGATTAATAGTAGAAAACATATACCCGTTATTTTGGTATAAATTGGTAAGGTCTAAAGCATCGGGCTTGGTTTCATCAGCAATACGTTTTCGCAACTCAACACCATTATAGGTGTCTCCTTCCTCTATTCTAAGTATTGCTGCAAGTTGCCTATCTGTATAAACAGTATTACCAACAAAATTAATATTACCAAAGGTGTATTTTTCTCCTTCTTCAACCTTAATATCTAAGGCTATAGTTTTTTCATCAATATAAATGATAGAGTCTGAAATAATCCTTGCGTCACGGTACCCATTTTCTTTGTATTTATCAACAACACTCACCAAATCTTCTCTAAAATCCTCTTCTACATATTTAGAACGCTTCAAAATCCTTAAGGGATTAAGGCTTTTTTGCTTTGTGTTCTTCATGGCTTTTCTGAGTTTTTTATCCTTGATTTTCTCGCTGCCAATAAAGTTGATGTCCTTAATTTTTACTTTTTCCCCTTTATCAATGTTAACCAACATATTAACACGAAGTTTTTCAATAGAATCATTGGTAACTTCTCGTGTGGTAACATTAACTTTAGTATTTAAAAAGCCTTTTTTCTTGTATTTGTTTGTGAGGTAATTACGAGTTGTGGTCACTAAGTTTTCAGTAACCTTTGCTCCTTTTTTAAGTTCATTTTCATCAATGATTTCCTCTTTCTTACCTTTTTTAATCCCCTCAATACGAACATCATTTAATTCCGGAAGATCCATTAAGTTAATTTCAAGGTCTGTAGAATCACCTTGTACATTAACGAAATAAAAATCAATAGCGCTGAACAAATTAGATTTCCATAATTTCTTAACGGCATCCCCAATCTTTTCTCCACCAACTTCTATTTCATCTCCTTTTCTTATGCCAGAATAGGCAATAACGGTTTGTGGGCTATAGGTGGTGTTACCGGTTACAGTAATGTCCTTTACAAAATAGGTGTCGCCCTTTTTGATTTGTTGAGCGGATATTGAGAGTCCAAAACACAAAAAAATAAGCGTTAGGTAAAAAGGGTTGAATGCTTTCAAAAAAGTATAGTTAGGTAAGTTGTTCGCTTGTTTTTCCAAATCGTCGTTCTCTATTTTGATAATCTATTAGCGCTTCGTATAGATTATGCTTCTTAAAATCTGGCCAAAAAATATCCGTAAAATATAACTCAGCATACGCAATTTGCCATAATAAAAAATTGCTGATTCTTTGTTCACCACTGGTGCGAATCAACAAATCTACATCTGGTAAATTTTGCGTGTAAAGATGCTTATTTATAATCGATTCATCAATATTTTCGGGCGAAATTATATTATTTTTAACTTTAACTGATAATTCCTTTATAACATTAACAATTTCTTCACGAGATCCATAGCTTAAGGCTAATGTTAATGTCATGTGCTCATTATTTTTCGTTTTTTCTATAACATATTGCAGTTCTTCATAAGCTTTTTTTGGCAGGTCTGAGAGTGCCCCGATCGCTAAAAGTCTAATATTGTTATCCTGAAGGGTTTTAATTTCCTTTTTAAGCGACTTCACTAATAGTTTCATTAGTGTTTGCACTTCGAGTTTTGGTCTCCTCCAATTTTCAGTAGAAAAAGCATAAAGGGTTAGGTTTTTTATCCCTAGTTCAGCACTGGCCTCAACCGTTTCCCTAACGGATTTAGTCCCGTTTTCGTGACCAATAACACGCATCAACCCTTTTTGTTTTGCCCATCGGCCATTGCCATCCATAATAATGGCAACATGCTTAGGTAATAGGTCTTTATGTATTTGGTCTTTTAAATCCATTTAAAAATTGCAATAACAAGGGCGTTGCCCAAAGGTATAAGTTATGGTTATTCCTGTAAACATATACCAATCATTACTATTAATATTTCCAAAGGCGAATTGCTGTCTAAAATCGGCATCTGGGTTATTGCCATCGATTTCATCAGTAAATGTGTAGCGTGCACCAACTTCAGCAGCTAAAATTAAGTGAGGGCTTACCATGGTTTTATAACCTAAAGTTATTGGGATGCCCACAGCCCAGCTTTTGTCATTTTCAGGACTAATTGTTCCTGTATTATCAAAATAAAAATTCTCGAATTGTGCAAAACTAATACCGCTGTAGAGATATGGAGTTCCTTTTGTTGCTATATCGTGCTGGTCAAAATCAAAGAAGTTAAACTCTAGTCCAGCAGATAATTCTAATATATCATTTTCAAAACTGTAATCTCGTTGTTGTCTTCGGGGATCATCAGACTTACGGTCTAGACCTTCTAAATTAGTATATATAGCTGATATTCTATAAGTGTGTCTTGGGCTTCTGTTCCATTTACCAATAAGTCCAAAAGCAGCTTGATTTGGCGAGATGTATTTAGCGGAACCAACATCGCCGATAAAATTACTGCCACCAGCAAAAACCCCGACTTCATAAATCTGGGAACTAACGGTTTGAATGCCGATTACACTTACTAAAATCAGGAATAAATACCTCATATGTTTTTCAAAGTTTGCAAATATAACAATTAAGACGGGCTATCCACAATTTGGTATAAATTGTCTAACTGATAAACAGTAAAGACACTGATTTATTGTCTAATTTCGACGATCTTCACCCCAAAGAAGTTTTTTCCTTAAAGTATCTATAAAGCTCTCATTTAAAAGTTCTACCATATTAATCTTAAAATCTGCCTTTTTTATAACAACCGTCGAGGTATTGGGTAAGGTTATTATTCTTGAATCTAAGGACATTAAAAATTGATCTTCACGGCCATCAACCTTAAAAGATATTTTTGTTTTATCAGGAATAACTAATGGTCTTGCATTGAGATTATGAGGTGCAATTGGTGTAAGCACAAAACTTTTTGCCTGAGGCGTTATAACTGGTCCTCCACAACTCAATGAATAGCCTGTAGAACCTGTTGGTGTAGAAAGAATAAGCCCGTCTGCCCAGTACGAAGTAAGATACTCATCATCGAGATGGGTCTCAACGGTAATCATAGAGGTTGTGTTTTTACGGCTAATGGCAACTTCGTTGAGCGCAAAATTGATATGGCCGATGGATTTATTTGTCGGACTCGATGCCACACTTAATAAAGAGCGTTGAGAAATATTGTAATTGCCTTTAAAGATTTGCTCTAAAGCATCTTCAATTTCTTCGTTCTGAATGGTTGCTAAAAATCCTAACCTACCAGTATTGATACCTACTATTGGTATGCCCAAGTCCTTTACAAATGTAATGGCCCTTAAAATAGTACCATCCCCACCAACACTAATTAAAAGGTCGAAGGTATTGTCTAAAGTTTTGAATTTGTTAAGAGCTGTATTTTCTTGAATGGTTTTAGGCAGGGTTGTTGTAAATTCAGTTTCAATAAAAATGGAAGCATTTTTAGATATTAGGACATCAATTAGCGTTTTAACCGCTTCTTGTGTTGCTTGTTTCACATAGTTTTGACCGTAAATCGCTACCTTCATAACTCTTAAATATTAAGATATTTATTGAGATATTTAGAGCGTTCTTCCAAGCTTTTTAAATAGCTGTCTTCTTCATGTCCAGAAACAATATTATAACTGTAGCGCCTAAATGTTTGAATAACTTCATTAATAGTAGTGTTGCCAATTTTTAAGGTGACTTGAACCATGTCATTTCCCATTTTTGAAATAAATGCTCCTAAAATTTTAGCATCATTAGACTCGGCTATTTGGCTAATCTCACTAAAGGAATAATCCTGAATTCCTTTTTCAACAATTAAAATGCCACCCGGCTCCGCAAAAAATGGAGTTTCATTAAACAAATGAATAATGTCGTTAAGCTCGTAATAGCCCAGATAATTATTCTTGGCATCTAGAACTGGCATAATATTACAGTTGTTTTGGGCAAAGACCTCTAATACATCAAGCCAATTGGTGTTCGGCCTTACAAAGAAACCTTCCATGGCATAATTACAGTCTTTAATAGACTCTGCTTTTTCGAAACAATACGCGTCATTTTCAGAGATACAACCTAAGTAAATACCATTGTTTTCAACAGGAATATGCGAATAGGTCAACTGATTAAAAACCATTTGAACATCACTGATTTTGTCATTAATGTTTAAAGGCTTAATATCATTTATTATATAATCTTGTAACTGCATAATCCGTGGTTCTGTGTCCTGCAAATTAATTAAAATTAGGGATAAAAAGCGTATTCATCTTTGTATTTTTGTGATTCAAAAGATGAGGAATGACCAAGTTAAGTGTTAATATTAATAAGATTGCAACATTAAGAAATAGCCGTGGTGGGGATGTGCCCAATGTTGTGCAATTCGCAAAGGATGTGCAACGTTTTGGTGCTGAAGGCGTCACCATTCATCCAAGACCAGATGAGCGTCATATAAGGTATCAAGATGCATATGATTTAAAGTCAGAAGTCTATACAGAATATAATATAGAAGGCAACCCCATTGAAAAATTTAATGCTATGGTTATCAAAGTTAAACCTACACAGGTGACTTTAGTGCCAGATGCCGTTGATGCCATCACTTCTAATGCGGGCTGGGATACTATAAAGCATAAAGATTTTTTGATTGATGTGATTTCAGAATTTAAGAGACACAATATAAGAACGTCTATTTTTGTTGACCCAGATTTAAAGCAGATAGAAGGAGCTAAAGCCACAGGGACAGATAGAATAGAGTTATATACTGAAGAATTTGCTCATCAGTATAGCTTAGGAAATAAAAAGGCAATACAACCTTACATAGATTGTGCTCAACTAGCCAATGAGATTGGATTAGGGGTTAATGCCGGGCACGATTTAAGTTTGGATAATATTCAGTTTTTTAAAGAGAATATTCCGGGACTTTTAGAAGTCTCTATCGGGCATGCACTTGTTGCTGAAAGTTTATACTTGGGGGTTGAAAATGTTGTTCAAATGTATTTGCATAAGTTGAGTTAGAAAGCCATTTGTTGATTGAGGTCTTAAACTGAGTTTACCGAAGTGCTCTCGAAATCAACAAAAAGAACATTGTGGCTTCGAGAGCCTCAGTGACCTTAGCTCAATTTAAAAATCATTCATTATCAAAAATTAATATGATTTTACATTCTAACATAATAGGAAAAGGAAAGCCTTTCATCATTCTTCACGGATTTTTGGGGATGGGTGATAACTGGAAAACTCTAGGAAAGCAGTTTGCAGAATTAGATTATGAGGTGCATTTGGTAGATCAACGCAACCATGGAAGAAGCTTTCATGCCGAAGATTTTGATTATGAGTTAATGGCTGAGGATCTAAAAGCCTACTGTGAGCATCACGGTATTAAACAATGCGTACTATTGGGACATTCTATGGGAGGCAAAACAGCCATGCTGTTTTCAGCACTATATCCAGAGTTAGTCGAAAAATTATTGGTAGCAGATATTTCCCCACGGTATTACCCTGTGCATCATGATGCTATTTTAAAGGGGTTGTCACAGCTCAATTTTTCAGAATTAAAAAGCAGAGGAGATGCAGATGATTCACTTTCTAATTATGTAGAAGATCCTAGTACACGTATGTTTTTGTTAAAAAACCTGTACTGGGTCGAAAAAGGGAAATTAGGGTTACGAGTTAATTTAGATGTATTACAAGACAACGTTTCAGAAGTTGGGGAAGCTCTGCCCATTCATGCCATATTTGATAAGCCAACATTGTTTTTACGTGGCGATCGCTCGGAATATATTGGAGATTCAGATGAAGACATTATTCATCGTCATTTTCCAAATTCTGATATAAAAACCATATCAAATGCTGGGCATTGGCTACATGCAGAGAACCCTGATGAGTTTTATAAGTCAGTGGTAACTTTTTTAAAAGATTAGATTCTATAATTATTGATTATCTTGTAATGCAGAATAAATAATTAGTCGTCAGTTCGAGTGAATTTTATGCTTTTAAAGCATAAAATTAGTATCGAGAACTATGTTAGGGTCTCGATACAATTTTTTATCAAAAATCACTCGACCTGACGTTAGAATATAATTAATAAATCAATCTCAGTTATGAATCTTATCATTCGCTTGTTGCTTAACGCAGTTGCCGTCGTTGTTTTGGCACATGTCTTAAACGGTGTGTCTGTAGATGGTTATGTCACAGCCATTATTGTAGCCGTGGTATTATCAATTTTAAACTTATTGGTAAAACCAATTCTGGTTATCTTAACACTACCTATAACCATTGTTACTTTAGGACTGTTTTTGTTGGTCATCAATGCACTCATTATTCTTTTGGCGGATAAACTAATAGATGGTTTTGGTGTGTCTAGTTTTTGGACGGCTTTACTTTTTAGTGTCCTTTTATCTATACTTCAATGGCTGTTACAATCTATCTTTAAAGAGGATAAAAAGTAGCTCATAACCAATCATCTAAAACTATTGTTGGGTTGTAAAAAAATATGTATTTTTGCAGCCCAATTTTCATATAAGAAAACAATGCAAATTACAAGAGAGAACATCGATGCATTAAATGCAGTTGTTAAGGTTGATATCGCTAAAGAAGATTATAGCGATAAAGTTGAAAAAATATTAGTGGATTATCGTAAATCTGCTAACATCCCTGGTTTTAGAAAAGGCCATGTGCCAATGTCTATGGTAAAAAAGCAATATGGTAAGGCCGTTCTGGTGGATGAGGTTAACAAATTAATACAAGATGCCTTAGGAAAATATTTAGTGGAAGAGAAACTAGATGTTTTGGGTAATCCATTACCAAAACCTCAGGATGACTTAGACTGGAATTCCGATGCCTTTACTTTTGAGTTTGAATTGGGATTATCTCCAGATTTTGAGGTCAACCTTAAAAGTAAAAAAGCAATAACACATTATAACATTGTTGCTGATAAAAAAATGATTGACAATCAAGTTGAGCATTTACAGAAGCAATATGGTAAAATCATTTCTCAAAACGAGGTGACTAAAGATTCTGAAGTTACGGGAACTTTCGTCAACGAGGAAAAAGAGATTAATAACAGTGCTACAATCACGTTAGATAAACTAAAAGGAAAAACAAATCCTAAGAAACTTATCGGTGCTAAAGTTGGTGATACCATTGAGTTAAAAACTAAAGGATTGTTTAATGACGATCATGACTTAATGAACTTTCTTAAAGTATCTCACGATGATGCTCATGGTTTAGATATACCAGTAAGCTTTACAGTGACTGAAATTAACGAACGCGAACTTGCTGAATTAGACCAGGAGTTTTTCGATAAGTTATTTGGTGAAGGTAAAGTGACTACGGTTACAGAATTGAAAGAAAAGATTAAAGAAGATTCAGAAAAACAATTCAAACAACAAGGAGACCAAAAGTTGCTGAATGATGTTACCGAATATTTAATCGAAAGCACAACCTTCGATTTACCAGCTGACTTTCTTCAAAAATGGATGCAAACTGCAGGTGAAGAGCCAATGACAGAAGAGCAAGCCAAGGAAGAGTATGAGAAGTCTGAAAAAAGCATGCGTTACCAATTAATCGAAGGTAAGCTAATTAAAGAGCACGATTTACAGGTAAAATTTGAAGAGTTAAAAGCGTATGCTGTGGACATGATTAAAGGTCAGATGGCACAGTTTGGTCAAATGAACCCTTCAGAAAAAGAATTGGATGATATTGCAGCGCGTATATTAGGAAATCAAGAAGAGGTAAAGCGTTTGACAGAGCAATTGATGAGTCAAAAACTATTGAGTTTCTATAAGGAAAATGCAAACCTTAAAACAAAAGACATCACTTATGATGATTTTGTGAAAGAGTTTTACAGTTAAGCACTGTATAAATTGAGTTAACACTCTTTAAAAAAATGAGTACCTTTAAGGCGTGAAATTGAAAAATTTTACGCCTTTTTTATAAGTATTATATCTTATAAACCCTGTCATTTCGAGCGTAGTCGAGAACATGGAAGTTTTTAAACCATAAACATTTCGACTACGCTCAATGTGACATTTGCTTAATATTATTTCATTAATAAAAAAAGTATATTAAATATATGGATTACGGAAAAGAATTTGAAAAGTTTGCTACCAAGGATCAGGGCATCAATAGTAATTATTACGATAAGATTATTAAGAGCATGTATCCGACCAATTTAACACCAAATATTATTGAAGAGCGTCAGATGAATGCAGTTGCAATGGATGTCTTTTCAAGGTTGATGATGGATCGTATCATTTTTTTAGGTACAGGAGTTAATGATCAAGTGGCTAATATCATCCAAGCACAATTGCTCTTTTTACAAAGTGCTGACGCTTCAAAAGATATTCAAATCTATATCAATTCCCCTGGTGGCTCTGTGTATGCTGGGTTAGGTATTTACGATACTATGCAGTTTGTAAAACCAGATGTTGCAACAATTTGTACAGGTATTGCTGCTTCAATGGCTGCAGTGTTGTTAAGTGCAGGTGAAAAAGGAAAGCGTTCTGCTTTAAAACATTCTAGGGTTATGATTCACCAACCGATGAGTGGTACTCAAGGTCAGGTTTCAGATATGGAAATTGCATTAAAGGAGACCTTAAGAATTAAGGAGGAATTATATAATATCATTTCAAAGCATTCTGGCAAAAACTACGATCAAGTTGAAAAAGACTCTGACCGTGATTATTGGATGCGATCAGAAGAGGCTTTGGCGTATGGAATGATTGATGAAGTTTTAGAGCGAAAGTAATAGCGATAACCTTCGACTAAATTTTTAATACAATAAAGAATAGAAGTTTTGGGTTTTATACCCAGAACTTTAAATTATAATTATGGCAAAGGAAGAATTAGAATGTTCATTTTGTGGTAGGAAAAAGCCAGAAACCAATTTACTGATTGCTGGGCTAGACGCGCATATCTGTGATCGTTGTATTGAGCAGGCTCATGGTATTGTTGTTGAAGAATCCAAGGAAAGCAGCAATTCTGAGTTAAGTGCAGAGTTAATGTTACGTAAGCCAAAAGAGATAAAATCATTTTTGGACGAATACATTATTGGGCAAGAATATACTAAAAGAGTGATGGCTGTTGCTGTTTATAATCACTATAAGAGATTATTACAACCACCAACTGATGATGATATTGAAATCCAGAAGAGTAATATCATTATGGTAGGTCATACAGGAACAGGTAAAACATTAATGGCAAAGACCGTAGCGCGGATGTTGAATGTGCCATTGGCAATTGTTGATGCCACCGTATTAACAGAGGCAGGCTATGTAGGTGAGGATGTAGAGAGTATACTAACACGTTTGTTACAGGCGGCAGATTATAACCTCGAAAAGGCTCAACGCGGTATTGTTTTTATTGATGAAATTGATAAAATTGCCCGTAAAAGCGATAATCCTTCGATAACCCGTGATGTATCTGGTGAAGGTGTGCAGCAAGCATTACTAAAACTTCTAGAAGGCACAACAGTAAACGTACCACCAAAAGGAGGGCGTAAGCATCCAGACCAAAAATTTATTGAGGTCAATACCGAGAACATCTTGTTTATTGCTGGCGGGGCTTTTGATGGTATAGAGCGTCATATCACTAAGCGATTAAACATGCAGGCCATTGGCTATAGTTCTATTAAATTAGACAATGATGTTGATAATGACAATGTGCTTCAATATATTATCCCAAAAGATTTAAAGGATTTTGGTTTGATTCCAGAAATTATTGGCCGTCTTCCAGTATTGACCCACATGGATCCATTAGACGCCAAGACACTTAGAGCTATATTGACCGAGCCAAAAAATGCCATTATTAAGCAGTATAAAAAACTGTTTAAAATGGACGATATTGAATTTTCAATTACGGACGGTGCTTTAGAGTTTATTGTTGAAAAGGCTATAGAATATAAATTGGGAGCAAGAGGATTACGCTCGCTTTGTGAGGAAATCTTAACAGATGCGATGTTCCATTTGCCTGGTACAGATAATTTAGAACTACAAGTGACTAAAGAATATGCTGAAGAAAAGTTGTCCAAATCAACTTTAAAGAAGCTTAAGGCAGTTTCTTAAGACATTATAATCCCCAAAAAAAAAGAAGCCACATCTTTCGATAGTGGCTTCTTTATATTGCTATTGGATCAATTTTTAATATTGCAAAATGTGTTATACTAGTTTTATAGGGCTGATAACGTCATTGCTATACAGTAAATATAGGTTCATAAGTACGTTACTTCATAATATTAGTTTAACTTTTGGATAAAGCCACCTATTATCTCGTTGTAAAAAAATGTGATGTCAATTTTTCCGATGAAACTATTCAGAATTAGCATTAAGTTCTAAAAGTTCTTCAACGTAATCCCTAGAATTTGATAATCGTGGCACTTTATGTTGACCCCCAAGCTTATTCTTTTGCTTCAGCCAGTCATAAAATAAATTTTGTCTCGCATTATGAATCTTTGGTTTATTCAATGTCATATTATTGTAGCGCTTAGCTTCGTAGTCTGAGTTAAGTGACTGCAAGGCTTCGTCAAATAAGGCCTCGAACGTTTCCATATCTTCTGGAGCAGTTTTAAATTCAATAATCCATTCGTGTGCCCCTTTTTCCTTGCCTTTCATAAAAATCGGAGCAGCAGTATAATCTACAATTTCCGTAGCTGTTTGTTTGCACACTTTTTTGAAAGCATCCTCTGCATTTTCTATGATTAACTCTTCTCCAAATGCATTGATGTGGTGCTTGGTACGACCCGAAACCTTAATTCGGTGAGGGCTTAAGCTCACAAAACGAATGGTGTCACCTATTTTGTAGCGCCATAAACCGGCATTGGTTGTAATAACCACAGCATAATTGACGTTGAGCTCAACTTCAGAAAGCGGTATCACTTTTTGAGAAGGTGAATTATAGGTGTCCATTGGAATAAATTCATAAAAAATACCATAATCTAACATCAGCAATAAATCACCAGAATAATTTTGATCTTGTATAGCAAAAAAACCTTCTGAAGCATTATAAATTTCATAATACTTAAACGATTTTGAAGGTAAAATAGAGCGGTATTGCTCTATGTAAGGGTTAAAGCTGACTCCGCCATGAAAATACACTTCAAGATTTGGCCAAATATCAAAGAGATTGTCTTTACCAGTAGTCTCCAAAACATTGTTTAATAATACTAACATCCATGAAGGTACACCTGCAAGACTTGTTACATTTTCGTCAACTGTCTCTTCAACTATGGCCTGCATTTTGGTTTCCCACTTGCTCATTAGGGATACTCTACTGCTAGGGGTGCTACTGAACTCAGCCCAAAAAGGCATGTTGTCTATTAAGATTGCAGAGAGATCTCCAAAAACAGTTCCGTTTTCTTTGTACAGTTCCTTACTACCTCCTAACCGTAAACTTTTGCCCGTAAATAACTGAGCCTCTTCGTTATTGTTAAGATACATGCACAGAAGGTCCTTACTCGCAGCATAGTGGCAATCTTCCAAGGACTCCTGGCTTACCGGTATAAACTTGCTTTTTGCATTTGTTGTGCCGCTAGATTTTGCAAACCATCGGATAGGAGCGGGCCAGAAGATATTATGTTCACCTCGGCGAGATCGCTCTATTGTAGATTGTATGATTTCGTAATTTACTATGGGAAGTCGATCCGAAAACTCCCTATAGGTTTTAATCGAAGCAAAATCGTACTCTTTTCCAATTTCAGTATCCTTAGCTTTTTTCAAAAGATTGAAAAGCAATTCGTTTTGGACCTCGTTAGGGTATTTTAAAAAAAGATCTATTTGGTGAAATCGCTTTTTTAAAAACCACGAAGCAATAGAATTTACTATAGGAATTGGCATGGATTGGTTATCTTTACGAGCCTAAAAATAAGAAAATTCTTTTATGGTATATCAAGGTGTCCTTACTAAAATGCAAACGGAGTTTTTAGATCCGATTGCCTATTATTTAGTGTTTGAAAATGATTTTATAAATATGAACCAAGTTATCGGTCAAACCATTGATTTAAAACACATCGGATATCAATGCTTAAGTTGTGATCTCAACAAAATTATTTATCGTCAGGGTTTTTGTAAAGATTGTTTTTTTGATAAGCCTGTTGCTGGGGACTGGATTATGCGGCCAGAATTAAGTACTGCTCATTTAGATAAGGAGGATCGGGATTTAGACTATGAAAAAAAGGTACAATTGCAACCGCATATCGTCTATTTGGCAAATTCAAGTAATGTGAAAGTGGGAGTGACCAGAAAAAGTCAAGTGCCAACACGTTGGATAGATCAAGGCGCACACGAAGCTTTAGAAATTGTAGAAGTGCCCAACCGTTATTTAGCAGGCATTACCGAAGTGGCGTTAAAGGACCATGTGGCTGATAAAACCAATTGGAGAAAAATGCTACAAAATGATATTGAAGATTTAGATCTTGTAGAGTGGAGAAACAGGTTAAAACCTTTTATACCAGATGAGGCAAAGGATTATTTTATAGAGAACAATACAGAAACTGAACTGCATTTTCCAGTGAGCCAATACCCAGAAAAACCAAAAAGCTTAAACCTTAAGAAGCAAGAATCATACTCTGGTAAATTAGTGGGTATAAAAGGGCAGTATTTAATCTTTGAAGACCAGACTGTGTTTAATATACGAGCCAATGAAGGATTGGTAGTTGAGTTAGGGGTTTAAATAAAATACAATTTGGCAAACTGAAAAAGGCCGACCGTAAACAATAGGCTTCCTGTTAATTTATTTACTACTAAAGAAACATTAGTAAAACGCTCTTTTATCACTACGCTGAATTTACTGAACATATAGAGTGTGCCTAACTTGCCTAGATAAACACCCAAAAAGAAAAGAAGTAATGCTGGTATTGGTGAGTTGATAGAGAGCATTAATTCATTAGAGTTTAAGATTCCGAATACAACGATCCAGTAAACAAGAACAGGTGGATTAAACAGTCCTAAAACAAATCCTGTAAGATATTTTGAGTTTTTGAATCGAGATTTTGAATCTTTCAGATCTTTTTTTCGTTTCGATTTAAAGAATAGAAATATACCAACCAACAAGAGCAAAGCAGCGATTAAAATCTGAAGCCACTGATTAGTATCTAAAAATTCCTTGACCGCCATATTATAATACAGTGCGTAAAATGATAATAGCACTTCAGCCAGAGCTGCGGTAGTTGCAATTTTTAAGGCTTGTGGGATATTCTCTTTAAGTGTGGTATTAATAACTGCAATATTTGAAGCTCCTAATGGCAATGCTCCTATGACAGTTGCAAATAGTCCGGCTAACAAAAATAAAGCTATCATGGTGTATTGGTAGGGATACACCTTGATAGCTTACAGTAGAACCAAAAAAAAGCGACCTACTGGTCGCTCATTTTTATCTATATATCTTCTTGGTCTCTCAAGTTTTGAATATATGCGGCTTTTTGTATTTCTCGCCTGCGTTTTACAGAGGGCTTTGTAAAGTAACGCGATTCTCTAAGATTTTGCATAATTTGTACATTTCTATGCTTACGCTTATAACGTTTTAGAGCACGTTCTATATTTTCTCCTTCTTTAATTTCTATTTTTATCATGTGTTCGTTTTAATAGTATTATCCTAAGTATGTTTTTAAAATTTTGCTCTTGCTCGTGTGTCTTAAACGACGGATTCCTTTTTCTCTAATCTGTCTTACACGCTCTCTTGTTAAATCATAGATATTTCCGATTTCTTGTAAGGTCATTGGTGGTTGATCACCAATACCAAAGTTTAAACGGATAACATCACTTTCTTTTTCGCTCAAGGTTTCCAAAGCACGCTCCACTTCAACATTAAGCGATTCTTTCATCAACTTTTTGTCTGGCTTAGGCGATTCATTTTCAGAAACGACATCATACAAACTAAAATCTTCTCCATCTTTCAACGGTGCATCCATTGATAAATGACGACCAGAATTCTTAAGAGATTGCTTTACTTCTCTAAGACTTAAGTCCAATTCTGTAGCAATTTCCTGAGCGTTTGGGGGTCTTTGATTAACTTGCTCTAAATAGGCATAGGCCTTATTGATTTTGTTAATCGTCCCAATTTTGTTCAAAGGTAATCTAACTATTCGAGATTGTTCCGCTAATGCCTGAAGAATTGCTTGTCTAATCCACCAAACGGCATAAGAAATAAACTTAAACCCTCTAGTTTCGTCAAAACGCTTAGCTGCTTTAACAAGTCCTGCGTTTCCTTCATTAATTAAATCTGGTAATTTTAAACCTTGATTTTGATATTGTTTTGCAACAGAAACCACAAAACGTAAGTTCGCTGTGGTCAATTTATCTAGTGCAACTTGATCACCTTTTTTAATGCGTTGCGCCAATTCCACCTCCTCATCTGCTGTTATCAATGGTATCTTACTGATGTCGTTAAGATACTTGTCTAATGACTTGTCTTCGCGATTGGTTACCTGCTTGGTGATTTTTAATTGCCTCATATATTATAAATGCTTTAAATTAGTACAACCTACATTATAACGCAATTATTAAGAAAAACAAGCAAAATCTAAATTATTAACAAAAATTGGGAAAAATGAGGGGCTTTTGGCCAAAATTTATTGATTTCCGGTGGTGTCTTTCACCTTTTTTGCCTTTTTCAAAATGTTACCCAAGACGTCCCTAACTCCTTTTTCATTAGGTTTAGTGGCACTAGAATCTTTAGGAGTTTCATTTTTTTGAGCTGTAGAATCTGTTGTTTTTGTAATGACTCCGCCCAATAGGTCTTTGATTTTATCTTTTCCTTTGCCTACTAATTTTTGCTTTTGAATTTCAATCAACTGAGCCGTTAAATCTTTAACTCCGCCTGAAAGGTCTGTAGTTATTTCGGGATTGCTAAATGTGCCAGACACATTTGCGGATACAGGAATTGAAATGTTATTGACCTCTTCATCATTAATCTTTCCGATAAGTCGATTGACTTCACTTCCCAAATATTTAGCCGGTACTTGTAAAGTGACATTGTATTCAATGGCGTTTTGGAAACTATGGCTCCCAGAAACAGTAATAGGAATGTCCTTGTACATAAATTTGAAAGGTTTAACACTCACTTCACCATTTTCGAAACTTAAACTCGTTTTAAGATTGTCGAGGTTTAATTCTTCTAAATTGATAAAATTCAATTTTGATGCTAAACCATTTAATAGTTCCCCTTTTTTACCATCTAAACTTGTTGTAAGAAGTTCTGCTAGGGCATCGCCACTAACAGAGTTTAATTGCGGTGATAAGTCCGGACTTAATGTTCCTTTTAATGAGATGGCCGAATTTAATTTCCCTTTCAAAATTTTAGCAATCGGAGCCAAGTTCTGTAGTAACTCTAAATCTTGGAAGGACTTAGACACATCAAACGAATTAATGCCCAGTTCCATATTGAACGTTGGCACTTCTGTCTTAGTTGAGACATTTCCTTTTAAAGCCATTTGCCCTTCAAAAAGGGAACTGTTCAAATTATTAAGATAAGCGGCTTCGTCTTTTAAAACCAATTGACCCTTTACATCTTTTAAGGTCAGGTTATCATATAAAACAGTATTGGCGTTGGCATTGATGGTACAGTTTAAAAAGGCTGGAATTTTAATAGCACTTTTACTTTCTATTGATTTTGAATTGTTTTCCGTAGCTTCTTCGTCTTCATTGACCATAAAATCAGAAACCGCAAAGGTGTTGCTATTCATGTTGAAGTTGCCTTGAAGGTCTTTGTCACTAAACAAAAACCCAAACAAGTTTTGAATAGACCCTGTTGCAGAAATATCACTTTGGCCTGTCTTGGCAATAAAATTGTTTAAGGTAACTGTTTGAGGGTTAAAAGTCACATCGGCTTTACTGATTTGCATGGGTTTTGCAAGCGCATCTGATGAAAATACCACATTAGATACACTAGCCACACCATCCGTATTAATCCTTTGGTAGGCATTGGTTTCTATGGCGTCCATATCAAAACGAGTCGTAAGGTTCGCTTTTAAGACCCCTGTTAACTCACTTTCGAGATCTATTGGATACGCTTTTGAAAGATTGGCTAAATTCAAAGTACCATCTACTTTGGCATTGACCAACATATTTTCGGTGAGATTTTTAATATGCGCTTCTGACCTAAAATTATCCTGATCAATCCTAAAATTGAATGTGTTAATATCCACGTAGGTGTCTTTAGTGTAGCCAGTTGTGTTTTTTACCGATGCATTAATGCTGATGTCAGAAACTGATTTTGGAAGATCTGGATATTTGAAGGACGCATTATTGGATACCATGTTGATGTCCAATGTCGGAATGGTTTCATCCGAAACAAGACCTTTAATTTTACCATTTACGACGAACTCGCCTGTGGTGGTAATGTTTTCAAGATTTTTCCTGTAGGTTTCAGGTATAATGGCTAAAAAGTCCTTAAAGTCTGATGCTGGATTTTTAAAGCTGATATCAATCTCTTGTCCTTCTTCAACCAATTGCACAAAGCCTTCAAACTGTAAAGGCAAATCGTTGATAAAGCCTTCATTTTCCTTAAAGGTGTATTTATCTTGTTCTAAATCTAAATCAATTAAGGCGTCGAGTTTTATACTGTGGTCTTTTAAATAGTCTGTACTATCAATAGCTAAACTCATCTTAGCCTCAGTGGTGGTTTCCATTTGGGAAATGCCTTCAGAGAAAATACCTTTTCCGTTATGATTAATATCGGTTACATAAATTATGGTTTGGGTGCTTTCATCAAAATAGGTGAAGGCACTATTTTCAATATCATAATTTTTAACATCAAAACTAAAGGTATTAGCCGATTCACTATCAGATTCTTTTAAAATATCATAGTTTACCGCATCATTTGCCTTGGTCTGTATTGCTAGTAAAAGCTCATTTATGCTAATATCATTGACAACCAAAGGTTCTCCGTCGCTCTTAAACAGTTCTTTAATCGGCATATCAAAAGAAATGCGCTTTGCAGAGGCTAAGGTTTCATCTTCAAAAGGGGCTAAGGTTACGATATTAAGATTATCGATACTAACATTTGCTTGGGGAAAACTACTAATAAGACTTAGGCTAACATCGTCAAAACTTACTTTTGCATTCACATTTTCGTCCACATAATTCTGTACAATGCTGTCAATTTTTGATTCTAATATAAATGGAATGGCTACTAATAAGCCGATAACCAAAAGAAGGGTTATACCTAGTATTTTAAATATTTTTTTCATGGGAGTGGTCTTGTGTTGGTTTAAGACTATATATAATGTACGTAAAGTGGGCTTAAAAAGTTGACGTTATCCCTAATTTTATGAATCTTTTAAAGATTGTAACAGGTTTATTTCTTCATTTACTTTCAGTTTGAATCGTTTTCTAAACAGGTAAACCCCAAGATATAAAAAGGGTGTGTCTAGAGCAGCCACTAATACTTTGAATAAAAATCCACTAATAAGAAGTCCTTTAAAACTAGACCATGGTAGCACCTCAAATAAACACAGGAGGCTAATAATTGAGAAGGTGTCAATGAATTGAGACAACCATGTAGAAAAATTATTACGTAGCCACAAGTGTTTTCCCTTTGTTAAGGATTTCCAGAAATGGTAAATACGAATATCAATAAGCTGTGCCAAAAGATAAGCCAACATACTAGACCCAACAGCAATAATAGTTTTGCTAAAAACACTTTTGAAGGTGTCATCGTTAATCGGGGAGTTTGAAATGGCTGGAACAAAATCAGCAATCAGAATAATTGCAACAGAAAAAAGAGAGGCAAAAATTCCGACAATCACAACATCATTCGCCCGTTTTCTTCCGTAGATTTCGCTGATTAAATCTGTAATTAAAAAGGTGATGGGGTAGGGTAAAATGCCCACCGAGATTTCAAAAAGCTTAGACCCAAAAATTTCAATGTCTAGCGGGTACCAATAAAAAAATTTCTGAAAAATAAGGTTCGAAACCACCAAAGAGGTAATAAAAAGGGCTCCGAGAAACAGGTAAATTCTTTGGGCTAATAATTGGTCTTTTGGCTGCATTTAAATTTGTAGATAAATAGTTTTCGTAAAAATAAAGGAATAAATTTTGTTTTAGTTAATTTGCCCTTACTATGCTATTGACCAATTCCGTTTATATCGCCCTAGGGAGTAATAAGGGCCTAAAATTCGAAAATTTACAAGCTGCTGTGGATGCCATTCATCAGCGGATTGGTAGTATAAAACGAATATCTAAAGTATATCAGACCCCTGCTCTTGGTTTTGGTGATGCTACAGAAGTTGAAGACTTTTTTAACGCTTGTTTACACGTGGAAACGGAGTTGAGGTCTAATAAAGTGCTGTCAGAACTATTAAAGATCGAAAAACAATTAGGACGAACAAGGTCTGCAAAAAAGAATTATGAATCCCGGACAATTGACCTAGATATTCTCTTTTTTAATGATGAACAAATTACCACAAAACTACTGAGTGTTCCACATCCTGAAATTGAAAATAGACGGTTTGTGTTACAGCCACTTTTTGAAATTGCCAAGGACTATACGCACCCAAAACTAGAGTTAACGATCGAAACACTTCTAAAAAAGTGTGAAGACGATTCAACAATAGAACCTGTAAACATTTGGTTGAAAAACCCTATTAAGAATTTTGATTTTAAGGCATACAATTATATTGCTATTGAAGGTAATATTGGTGCAGGTAAAACCAGTTTAGCTCATAAAATTTCTCAAGATTTTAATGCTAAACTTATTTTAGAACGTTTTGCTGATAATGCATTTCTGCCAAAATTTTATAAGAAACCGGAGCGCTATGCCTTTACTTTAGAAATGTCATTCCTTGCAGATCGCTACCAGCAGATTAGTGATGACCTCTCTCAATTAGATTTATTTAAGGATTTCATGGTCAGTGATTACGATGTTAACAAGAGTCTGATTTTCTCAAAAGTAACCCTACCTGAAGATGAATTTCGATTGTACAGAAAACTATTTTATCAGGTATATAAAGACATTACAAAGCCCGATTTGTATGTGTACCTCTACCAAAACACGGAGCGTTTACAGCAAAACATAAAAAAGCGTGGGCGTAAGTACGAAAAGGAAATTAAGGACGACTACCTAGAGAAAATAAATACTGGGTATCTCGATTTTCTAAAGAGCCAGTCTGAGTTGAATGTAAAAATCATTGATATTTCTGATCGGGATTTTGTAAAGAATCGCGAAGATTATTTATGGATTTTGAATGAAATTCTAGATTAGAAACGGGTAAACAAAGTTGTTGTAATTCTACCATGATCTACAATAGTCTCAACCAATAGCTTTTGCTCCTTTATTTTTAAATTAAAAGGTTCGGCTAATAGATCAACACCACTATTCAGCTTTAATCTATTCCCTTGACTTGAAATCATATCAATATTGGGTACAAATGTACCTCTTGGTAGATGTTCAGTTAAGATGATGTATTTATAATGACTTAACTTTTTAACAATGGATTGAATTTCCTGATTGGATAAATGCTGCAAAACCTGTCTAAGGATAACACAGTCTGTTTTGGGTAGTTCATCTTTAGCGATATCCAAACATCTAAATTCTAAGTTGTCAGCTTTGTAGAGTTTTTTGTTGCGGTCTATTAGGCTTTCTACAATGTCAATGGCAATGTAGTTGCTCGAATGTGGCACAAGATGTTCTCCAACATTAAAATCCCCACAGCCTAAATCACATACTGTCAATGGTTCATCTTGAGAAATCAGAAAACCAGTAACAACATTTAAATACGGTTGAATAATTTGTGTATTATGCGATCCTTCACCAGAATAAAAATCAAATGTTTTTCCACCCCAAAGATGCTGCTCGTAAATTTGTTCCATTACAGCTTTTGTGGGCCAGGGTGTTTTTGAATTTTTGAGATTCTTCACGTTCTTCAGAATGACACTTACTTTATTTTAGATTTCAGCTTGCTAAACACATCCCAAATCACAACCCCTGCACTCACAGAAATATTCAATGAGTGTTTTGTGCCGTATTGCGGAATTTCTAGAACAATGTCACTTTCATTAACGACGCTTTGCTGCACACCTTTTACTTCATTGCCAAAGACGAAGGCGTATTTGGTATTGGGTTGAGGTATAAAATCACTAAGCATAGTTGCGTTTTCTGCTTGCTCAATAGAACAAATGTGTACGCTTTCAGTTTTTAACTTTTTAACTATTTCGAGAGAGCTTTCACAATATTCCCAGTCAACCGATTCTGTACTGCCCAATGCTGTTTTGCGGATGTCATTATGTGGTGGGGTCGCCGTGATGCCACAGAGATAGATTTTTTTAATTAAAAAGGCATCACTTGTTCTAAAAACAGAACCAATATTGTTGAGGCTTCTAATATTATCCAAAACGATGATGATTGGTGTTTTTTCAGAAGCTTTAAATTCCTGAACATCCAAACGCTCTAATTCGCTATTTCTTAGTTTTCTCATACTATTCTTAGACACATGTCTTGGTGGCTGAGGCTCTCGAAGCCACATTTTTTAGTTGGTAACTTCGAGAGCCTCAGTCACCAATTTTATCAACACCTGTAAATAACTTATAGAAAATCAGCTTCAATAAGCTTCAAATTATAAGTAAATTAGCATTCTTACATTTTAAGCAAAAATAGAATTTAAAAACTAAAGTCACTTGGCTAAAAAAGCGAAAAAAGAAACCCCCTTGATGAAGCAGTATAACGCCATAAAGGCAAAATACCCAGATGCTTTGTTATTGTTTAGGGTGGGGGATTTTTATGAAACTTTTGGCAGTGATGCTGTAAAGGCAGCACAGATTTTAGATATCATCTGCACCAAAAGAGGTGCCGGTAGCCAGAGTGAAACTGAATTGGCTGGTTTTCCTCATCATTCTTTAAATACGTATTTGCCCAAATTGGTAAGGGCAGGTGAGCGTGTGGCTATTTGTGACCAGTTAGAAGATCCAAAGCAGACAAAGAAAATTGTTAAGCGAGGAGTTACAGAATTGGTAACCCCAGGTGTAGCGTTTAATGATGACATATTACATTCAAAATCCAACAACTTTTTAGCGGCAGTTTATTTCGATAAGCAGCGTATCGGGGTTTCATTTTTGGATATTTCTACAGGAGAATTTTTAACCTCACAAGGCAATTCAGAATATATCGATAAGCTACTTCAAAACTTTAATCCGAGTGAGGTTTTGGTGTCTAAGAAATGTAAATCAGATTTCCAAGAAACTTTTGGTAATGACTTTCATACTTTCTTTTTAGAAGATTGGGTATTTCAGGCAGACTATGCTTATGAAACTTTAAATAAGCATTTTAACACAAAATCCTTGAAAGGTTTTGGTATTGAGGACTTGTACGAAGGGATTATAGCCTCAGGTGTTGTATTACACTATTTAAGCGAAACGCGTCATAGTAAGTTGGAGCACATTTCAACAATTTCTAGGATTGCCACGGATGATTATGTGTGGATGGATAAATTCACCATCAGAAATTTAGAGCTCTACCATTCTACAAATACCAATGCCATTACGTTAATCAACGTTATCGATAAGACCATATCTGCTATGGGAGGTCGAACATTAAAGCGTTGGTTAGCCTTGCCTCTTAAAAGCGCTACTAAAATTAAGCAACGTCATGAGGTCGTTAACTTTTTTGTAAAAAATGATGCTATCCTTCAAAAGGTTCAAGGACATGTTAAGCACATTGGGGACATTGAGCGCTTAATTTCTAAAGTGGCAACGGCAAAAGTAAGTCCAAGAGAAGTGGTGCAGTTAAAAAATTCGTTGGAAGCTATTGCTCCTATTAAAAGTATTTCTGAACATTGCGAAAATGAGTCTTTGCAAGTCTTAGGTCAAAATTTGAATGCTTGCGAACTACTAAGAACTCGAATTAAAGAAACGCTGAATGAAGAAGCACCAGTAAATATTTTGAAAGGAAAAGCCATTGCTGAAGGTTTTTCGGAGGAACTTGATGAATTACGTGCGCTTTCTACTTCTGGTAAGGATTATTTAGACCAGATGTTGGAGCGTGAAAGTCAGAGAACTGGTATTACCTCTTTAAAAATTGCTTCAAACAATGTGTTTGGATACTATATTGAAGTTAGAAACACCCACAAAGATAAAGTACCACAAGAGTGGATCCGTAAACAAACCTTAGTTAGTGCCGAGCGCTACATTACGGAAGAGCTGAAAGAGTACGAAGCAAAAATTCTTGGTGCTGAAGAGCGCATTACCATCTTAGAACAAAGACTCTTCGCCGAGTTGGTCGAATGGATGCACCAATTTATCAAAGAGGTACAGCAAAATGCGCAGCTCATTGGGCAATTAGATTGCTTGTCTGGTTTTGCAACTTTAGCTAAAAGCAATGATTATGTCTATCCAATTATTAATGATGGATTTGACCTCGATATAAGAAATGGAAGACACCCAGTCATTGAAAAACAGTTGCCACTTGGTGAGCCCTATATTGCCAACGACTTGTTTTTGGATAGAGAAAACCAGCAAATCATTATGATTACTGGGCCAAACATGTCTGGTAAGTCCGCTATTTTGAGACAAACGGCTTTGGTTGTTCTTTTAGCTCAAATCGGAAGTTTTGTTCCTGCAGAAGCTGCGACTATCGGTTTGGTCGACAAGATTTTTACACGTGTTGGTGCCAGTGATAATATTTCTATGGGTGAGTCTACGTTTATGGTAGAGATGAATGAAACGGCATCTATATTAAATAATATATCAGAACGAAGTTTAGTGTTATTAGATGAAATTGGTCGTGGTACAAGTACTTATGATGGTATTTCTATTGCATGGGCTATTAGCGAGTATTTACATGAGCATCCTGCGAAGCCAAAAACATTATTTGCGACGCATTACCACGAGCTGAACGAAATGACGGAAACCTTTGAAAGGATTAAAAACTTTAATGTCGCGGTTAAGGAGCTAAAAGATAATGTGTTATTTCTTCGCAAGTTGGTTGAGGGAGGTAGTGAACATAGTTTTGGTATTCATGTAGCAAAGATGGCGGGGATGCCACAGCAAGTATTGCATAGGGCAAATAAGATTTTATCAAAACTGGAAAAGTCACATTCAAGCGAAGAACTTACCGATAAGGTAAGGTCGTTAAAAGACGATATGCAATTGAGCTTTTTCAATTTAGATGACCCACTTTTAGAAGATATTAAGGACGAAATTTTACACACCGACATCGATACTTTAACTCCCGTAGAGGCCTTGATGAAATTAAATGAGATAAAGCGAATGCTTGTAAAGAAAAAGCAAGCGTAGAATAAAAAGTATTTATTTATAAAAAAGGCTTTGCTTTTCTGAGAAATATTTTAAATTTGCATCCGCTTTTAGAGCGAATAGTTCATTAAAAACTGCGAAAGTAGCTCAGGGGTAGAGCATCACCTTGCCAAGGTGAGGGTCGCGGGTTCAAATCCCGTCTTTCGCTCTGCATCAAAATATACCAATTTGGTTACTGTTGTAACCAAAATGCTGAAGTGGTGGAATTGGTAGACACGTTGGACTTAAAATCCAATGGCCATTATGGCCGTGCGGGTTCAAGTCCCGCCTTCAGTACAAAAGCCTTTATCTTTTTTAGATGGAGGCTTTTTTTTATTCTAAGGGATTTAAATCCCAAAGTAAAGGCAAAATAAAATAGACTATAGCGGTTAATAGTAAGATGGAAACAATATTCATCCATACACCCTTTTTTACCATATCTTCTATCTTTAAATAACCAGAGCCAAAAACAACCGCATTTGGAGGGGTTGCTACGGGTAGCATAAAAGCGCAAGAAGCGGCAACGGTTGCACCCACCAATAAAAGATAAGGATGCACACCAATGGCATTTGCCATAGAAACCAATACTGGTAACAGCATGGCTGTGGTTGCTAAATTTGAGGTGATTTCTGTTAAGAAATTTACTATTGCAATCAATACCAAGAGTAATAAAATAAGTGGAATAGTTTGTAAAGACGTCATCTGTGTACCTATCCAAACCGCTAATCCGCTAGACTCAAA
The DNA here is from genome assembly GCF_046720935.1 of Winogradskyella sp. A3E31. Classification (NCBI taxonomy): domain Bacteria; kingdom Pseudomonadati; phylum Bacteroidota; class Flavobacteriia; order Flavobacteriales; family Flavobacteriaceae; genus Winogradskyella; species Winogradskyella sp. A3E31. Next base: position 315,530 of record NZ_JBHNWH010000002.1, on the reverse strand, counting down.
ACCTAAGGCTAAAGCCATACCACCGCCAAAAAGCAAAAGAATACCCCAAGGTAGATTTATGGTATCTCCCCAGTCTAAAAGTCGCTTACCTTTTGTTTTAGAAGGGAGAAGAAATAAGGTAATCCCACAAGTAATAGCAATTATAGTGTCATCAATGGCAGGAATAAATTCTGCCAGTAAAAATGATCTACTGATCCAAGCAAATGCTGTAAGCAAAAATACTATTGAAATCACTTTTTCCTCATAAGAGATCTCGCCCAGCTCTTTTAATTGACGATCTATTTCTTCCTTACCACCTGCAAATTGTTTCTGTTTAAAGGTAAATGCAATCCGTGTGAGATATAGCCAGCTAAGGAAAAGAAATAAAACACTTATAGGGAATCCAAAAGAAAACCATTGTGCAAAAGTAATTTCAACCCCATAACTTTCTTGGACTACGCCAGCTAAAACAAGGTTAGGTGGTGTTCCAATTAAGGTAGCCATCCCTCCTATGGAGGCACTATAGGCTATAGCGAGCATCAAAGCTTTTCCAAAAATTAGATTTTCGTTCTCTATAGTTTCAGGTATATCTCTCAATTGGGCAACAATGGCCATCCCTACTGGCAAAATCATCACTGATGTAGCGGTATTAGAAATCCACATGGATAAAAAAGCAGTAGCAACCATAAAGCCTAGAATGATGTGAATGAGGTTAGTTCCTATGATTTTTATAATAGTCAGTGCAATACGTTTGTGCAGTTTCCATTTCTCAATGGCAATGGCCAAAATAAAACCACCAATAAACAAAAAGATATATTTATGTCCGTAGGAAGCTGTAGTTTCCGATAACGGGAGCCCGCCACTTAACGGAAATAAAAGTATAGGTAAAAGAGCAGTAACTGCAATAGGAAGTGCCTCGGTAATCCACCAAACAGCAATCCAAGCAGCAGATGCTAATATAGCTTTGGCTTCTTGACTCAAGCCTTCTGGATTAAAAAAAACAAGAATAATGATGAATAATACTGGTCCTAGAAAAAGGCCTGTGGTTTGCTTGGTTAACTTCATTCAATTAATGGTGGTTAATTAATGGGTTAAATTTATGTAGGAATAAGATAAGAAAGTGAATTAGTTTCAATAAAATAGATGTTTTTAATTATTAGATAAAATTTAGTATAATTTTCGACCTATACATTGTGCTTCAATATTTGCGTGCAATAGCTTTAAAGACTGAATTATTATATATTTACTACCTTAACAAACTCTTACATAGGGAGAGATTTTTATGAGACATAATTTTTGTATTTCATTATTCCTTTGTTTCTGGACGTTGTTGGGCTTTACCCAAGAATTGCCTCCTATAGTTATATTTTCACCACAAGATTATAATGCCGAAGATCAAAATTGGTCTATTTCCCAATCGGATGACAAAACTATTTATGTGGCCAATAACGAGGGGTTACTTCAATTTAATGGTGCGAAGTGGAATCTGTACAAAACTCCAAATAATACTATTTTAAGGTCAATTGAGGTTATTAATGACAGGATTTATACAGGAAGTTATATGGATTTTGGCTATTGGATAAAGAATGCCAAAGGTACATTAACCTATACATCTCTCACAAGTAGATTAGAGGATAAACTTATTGAGGATGAGGAGTTTTGGGATATAACCGAATTAGAGGGTAGAGTAATATTTCAATCGCTAGATCGGATTTTTATATATAATGAAAGTGAAGAGTTTTTTAGGGTTATCGATTCAAAATCTAGGATTATTAAGATGTATATAGTCGATAACAATATCTACTTTCAAAAAATAAATGGCAGTATTTTTAAAATAGATAAAGGATCTGAACAACTTTTAATTGATGGTAACGATATAGGAGCTAATGAAGTCGCTAATATTTTTAGCATAGAAGATGGCTTACTCATTCAGACACGTGAAAAAGGCTTTTATAAACTAAAAGGTAGCATTTTATCAAAATGGAATATAAATGCAGACTCAGTCTTGCTCAACAGTAGTGTGTATAATAGTATAAGATTAAAAGATGGGACTTTTCTATTGGGCACTATTTCTAAAGGGATAATACAGCTAAATGATAAAGGGGATATTATATTTAAGTTAGATCAGTCGAATGGTTTAGGAAATAATACTGTTCTTTCTCTTTTTGAGGATGAATCTGGTAACGTATGGCTTGGGTTAGACAATGGGATTAGTGTTATAAACTTCAATTCACCTTTTAATTTTTACAAAGACAGTGAAGGGGTGTTAGGTACTATATATGCATCGGCAAGGCATAATGGAAACATCTATTTAGGGACAAACCAGGGGCTTTTTTATAAAAAAGAAAGCTCTGAAGAAAATTTTCAGTTCGTTACAAGCACTAAAGGCCAAGTATGGGGTTTGGATAAAATCGGAGACACTCTTTTTTGTGGACACGATAAGGGCACTTTTGTTATCGATGGCCGTGATGCAATTCAAATAAGTACTGAAAGAGGAGCATGGGGCATAAAAGCGATACCTAACAACCCCAATTTATTGATACAAGGAAATTATCAGGGACTATTTATATTCCAAAATAATAATGGTAAATGGAGCTTAAGGAATAAACTCAAGGGTTTTGATATATCTTCAAGATATTTTGAGTTTGTTACTCCAACAAAATTGTTGGTAAGCCATGAGTATAAAGGAGTTTATAAACTCATCTTAGATAACGATTTAAATGAGGTTCTTGAATATAAGAAACTAGACCAAGAAATAGGGAAAGGTACTAGCTTAATTAAATATAACGATGCCATCTATTACTCATATAATGATGGTGTTTTTAAATATAATGAGTCAGAGACTGTATTTCAAAGAGACAGTATTCTCAGCACTATTTTTAAGGACGCAACCTATGTGTCGGGCAGACTCATATATGATTCTAATGCTAATAGATTATGGGGCTTTACTGAAAATCACATTGTTTATGTAGAAGCAGAGAGTCTAACAGGTGATATTAAAATTCATAAAATTTCGCTTCCAGATCAAGAAAGAAAATTTAAAGTTGGTTTTGAGAATATACTATACCTAAATAAAAGTGAATATCTCTTAGGGACTACAGAGGGCTATATGGTCATTGACCTTCAAAAAATTAAAAAAGAGGACTATATGGTTACACTCAATTCGGTGGCCTACAGCCCATTGTATGGTGACGGAAGATTGTTGCAATTAAATAGTGAAGAGACCAACTTAAAAAACAAAGAGAACACTTTAAAATTCACATACAGTATAGTTGGCTTTAGTAAATATGCTCCACCTAAGTATCAATACAGATTAGCAGGGATGTATAATGAATGGAGTGAGTGGTCAATAAATTCTGAAACTATATTTGAAAACCTTCCACACGGAAATTTCGTTTTTGAGGTTAGGGCAAAAGTAGGGAACCACTTGTCTGAAAATACAGCGACTTATAGTTTCAATATTAAAAGGCCTTGGTATTTAACTACTGTTGCTATTTTAGGGTATTGCATGCTGTTTGTTGTTATTACATTAGGTATTCAGGTTATTACTCGGGCATATTATAAAAATCAAAAAGAACGCGCCTTAGCAATTAAAGAACGCGAGTTGGAATATAAGGAGTTAGAAAACCAGAAGCAACTGGTTGAGTTTAGAAACAAGAGTCTACGTCAAGACATCGAAAATAAAAACAGGGAGCTCGGTATATCTACTATGAATCTTATCAAGAAAAACGAGTTTTTAAGTGGCATAAAAAATGAGCTAAAAGATGTAAAGCAAGTAAAGGATGTTAAAAGTGTAATTAAGGTTATTGATAGAAATATTAATAATAAAGATGACTGGAAGTTTTTTGAAAAAGCTTTTAACAACGCAGATAAGGATTTTTTAAAAAAAGTAAAAAACATACATCCAGAGTTAACCCCAAACGATTTAAAATTGTGCGCCTATTTAAGGCTCAATTTGGCTTCAAAAGAGATAGCCCCACTACTTAACATCTCTCCCAGAAGTGTAGAAGTTAAACGCTACCGGTTACGTAAAAAGATGAATTTACCTCACGAAGCCAGTTTAACAAACTACATACTGGACATTTAATAGCTATACAACTCTTACAAACACCTATACAATACCTATACATATTGTTAAATATACCTACTATTGCGTTGTAGTTTTATAGCTTCTTAAGCTATCTAGATACTGAATTCACTATGCTTCTTTATCAAAATCGTAAAATTCTTCTTATAATATTAAGATGTATGTTTTTTGTATAGCGAAAATTTATTGAATTCATAACAATTAGTAATAAGTTGCAATTTCTAATTTGACTAATATGTATTCAAAATTTTTTAAAATCTTATGTTTTGTTTTTGCGGCACAACTCAGTGCCCAAAATATAAATGTTACAGGTAGTGTTGTTGACGCTACATCCAATCAGCCGCTTCCCGGTGTTAATATTATATTAAAAAGCACAACACGAGGGACAATTACGGATTTTGACGGTAAATTCTCTTTAAATGATGTGCCACTTAATTCAACTTTAGTGGTGTCCTATTTAGGATTTCAAACGCAAGAGGTAACGGTTACAAGTGACCAGGAATTAACTATTATCCTTCAGGAAGATACAGAGGCTCTTAATGAGGTTGTAGTTATTGGTTATGGTACACAAACAAAGAAAGAAATTACTGGTGCTGTTTCGGTAGTATCTAGTGAAACCATAGAAACCCTAAAACCCACACGTATAGAGCAGGCACTGCAAGGACAGGTTGCTGGTGTGAATATTGTGTCTAATTCTGGTGCGCCAGGTGCAGCTTCAACTATCAATATACGTGGTATTTCAACCAATGGGGATTCAAGACCGTTAATTTTAGTTGATGGAACACGAGTAGAGGATTTAAGTGTTATTAATCCAAACGATATTGAATCTGTTAATGTCTTAAAGGATGCGACTGCAGGTATTTATGGGGTGCAGGCTGCAAACGGGGTTATTTTAATTACAACCAAGTCTGGTCGACAAAACATGCCTTTAACTGTAGAGTATAATGTATATGGTGGAGTACAAGAAACAACACGTAAGTTACCATTGCTTAATGCTACTGAATATGGTCTTTTGTTAAATGAGGCTTATGTGGCTAATGGTGATGCGTTGCCATTTCCAGATGTTTCTGGATTGGGACAAGGAACAGATTGGCAAGACCAGGTGTTCGAAACAGCTCCAGTTTTTAATAATGCAATTACCTTGAGAGGTGGTGGCGAAAAATCTACCTATGCCTATGGTGCTTCATTCTTAACACAAGACGGTATTGTAGGAGGAGATAAAGCCAATTTCACGAGATTAACTAAAAGAGCAAGTTATGGCCTAGATATTTTAGAAAATTTGAAGTTTAACGGGGGGATTACTTGGACACATACAACAAGACGAACGTTGCCTGAAACAGGAATTGGATCTGTGCTATTTAATGCCATAAATATGGCTCCTACAATTGGGCCAAATGGAGCAGCTACCGGTTTAGGTTTTGAGGTTGTAAACCCAAACAAACAAATAAATAATACTTTCAACCGAGGTGTTGTAGATAAAATTAACGGAAACCTTAATCTATCCTACACCTTTTTAAATGATTTTACTGCTAACGTTAGTTATCAGTTTAATTATGCACAAGTAAGAGGGAAGACTTTTTCGCCAATTATCGATTATGGAATTCAAGGGACGGTAGACAAGGTCTTTGATGTTGAAAGAAACCAAGTCGCAGAAACGAAAAGTTATTTTAGAGATTATTTATTTGATGCTTATTTAACTTATGAAAAAACGTTCAACCAGGACCATAACCTAAAAGTGTTATTAGGAACTGTAATAAGTAAAGAGTCTGGTAATAATACAGGTTTTGTTGGTTTCGAAATCCGAAATAATAGTATAAATAATGCAAGTTTAGAAGAGGCTACGGGAATTCAAAATATTTTTCCAAATGAAACGAGTTTTGAAAAAACAATTCTTAGATATTTAACTAGGGTTCAATATAACTATAAAGGTAAATATTTATTATCTGCGGTGTTTAGCCGAGATGGTTCAAGTAATTTTGGCCCTGAAAACAAGTTTGGTTACTTCCCTTCAGCTTCTGTAGGTTGGGTAGCTTCAGATGAGTCATTTTTAAATGACAGCTCTGTGATAGACTTCTTAAAGTTAAGAGGATCTTACGGGATTTTAGGAAATGATAGAATTGGGGCATTCAGGTTTGTGTCTTTATTAAATGGTGAAGGAGAATACGTTTTTGGAGATAATCTGGTCTTTGGAACAACACCAGGAGCTATTTCTAACCCTCAAATTAAGTGGGAAAAGCAAAGAACTTGGGATGTAGGTTTAGATATGAGACTTTGGAACAATAAACTCGATATCACTTTAGATTATTACCAAAGAAGAACTGAGGATTTATTGGTTGCTCCACCAGTTTCTGGATTATTAGGAGCGGCAGCACCAGGTTCAGGCTCACCATTTATTAATGCTGGTGTGGTAGAAAACAAAGGTTTCGAATTTGCTATCGGCTATAACCAGAGCATAGGTGAAGACTTTAATCTCAACGTAAAATATAATGTAGCCACTTTAGACAATAATGTTATTTCTGTTAGTGATTCTGGAGACTTTATTCCTGGAGGTGCCTTTGGAATTGGTCAGGCAGAACCATCACGTATGGAAGCGGGACAACCAATAGGATATTTCCGCGGATTTAAGACTGCTGGGATTTTCCAGAATCAGGCTCAAGTAGATAGTTCGCCTGTACTTAACTCAAATACCCAGCCAGGGGATTTAATATTTGTAGATATTAATAACGATGGTGTTATCGATGATAATGATAGAACTAATATTGGTGATCCTATACCAGATGCAACAATGGGTCTTAACTTAACAATGGACTATAAGAATTTCGATTTTGGGGCTTATGCTTTTGCAAGTGTAGGTAATGACATTGTAAGAAATTATGAAAGAAACCTTCCAAATACCAATCGTACTGTTTATTATTTACAACGTTGGACGGGTGAAGGTTCTACAAACACCTTCCCAAGAGTAACAACAGGAGCAACTAATAATACTTTATTCTCTGATTTTTATGTTGAGGATGGTTCCTTTATAAGGTTGCAAAATGTACAATTAGGATATTCATTGTCACCTGAAACTGCAGAACGATGGGGTCTAGATAAGTTAAGATTTTATGTTTCTGCAAGCAACTTGTTTACATTAACAGAATATAATGGTTATGACCCAACAACATCTAATGGTGCACCTATTGGTGGTGGAATAGATTATGGGTTTTACCCAAATCCGAGAACATATTTATTAGGAATGAATCTAAAATTTTAATACGACCATGAAAAATTTCAAAATCACATACATTTTTTTAGCACTGTTTATCATGGCGTCTTGCAGTGATGACTTTGTGGATGTAGAATCAAATGCAGAGAACTCAGAGGACTTCTTTAATACAGAAGAGGATTATCAAGAAGCCCTCATAGCAGCCTACGACCTTTTGCAATCAACATATTTAAACGTTATGTTGGGTGAGATAGCATCAGACAATACATTGGCTGGTGGAGAAAATGCCAATGATGTCCCAGGTATCCAAGAAGTAGATGATATGATTCACACTTCAATCAATCAGCAATTAAGGGATATATGGAGCTGGATGTACGCAGGAGTTAATCGTGCCAATTATATTATGGAATTTCAGGATAAAACCGATTTTCCTGGTAAAGCAGGTGTTTTAGCACAGACCCGTTTTTTAAGAGCTTATTATTATTTTGAATTGGTAAAATGGTTTGGTGATGTGCCTTTTGCTGTGGACCAACGAATTCAATTCGGTGATCAATTCTCAATACCTAGAACACCAAAGGCAGAAATTTATGCACAAATTGAAGCAGATCTAATTTTTGCGGCAGATAATTTACCATATACTCAAGCACAAGAAGGACGTATAACAAAAGGTGCTGCGCAAGCACTTTTAGGTAAAGCATATCTCTACCAAGACAAGTTTACTGAAGCTGCAAATGTGTTAGAGGATCTTATTGTAAATGGCCCTTACGATTTGCTGACGGATTACAGTACCATGTTCGAAAACGACAATGAAAACAACATCGAATCCGTTTTTGAAGTACAATATACCGATGAACAAGGTGCGGGTTTTGGTTGTTTGCAGTGTAGTGAAGGAAATGTAGCCGTAGGATTTCAAGGGGTGAGAAACTATAATGGGCCAGATTTTGAATCCGGTTTTAGTTTTAATGTTCCCGTTGAGGAAGCCTATAATGCTTTTGACGAAGAAGATTTAAGACGTGATGTTGCTATTTTAGACATTGAAGCTTGGGCTACAGAAACAGGGGCAACCTTTGGAACAGGGTTTGAGCATACAGGATACTTTAATAGAAAGTATATTCCAAGAAAAGGTGACCTAAATACAGGTGATGCCAATTTAACTAACCCAAATAATTATAGATCTATTCGTTTTGCTGATGTGCTTTTAATGGCGGCAGAAGCTTTAAATAGAGGCGGTATCAGTGATACACGAGCGCAACAATATTTAAATAGAGTTCGCGAGAGAGCCTTTGGAAATAGTGATAACAATATTACAGCAACAGGGAGTGGACTTACAGATGCCATTTATAATGAAAGACGTCTGGAGCTCGTAGGTGAAGGCCATCGCTTTTTCGACTTGGTAAGAACAGGAAGAGCAGCAGGTACTATTCCAGGCTTTCAATCAGGTAAACACGAATTATTCCCAATACCGTTGGTAGAAATACAATTAGCTGGAAACCAATGGGAACAAAATCCAGGATATTAAAAAAAGAACTATGAAAAATTTAAAAGTTATAAGCAGTTTTTTAATGCTTTTCTTACTTCTGACCTGTTCAGAAGATGATAGAAGTACAGACTTTATTGATAATGTTGAAGCACCTTCAAACTTGTCTATGAACTTTACTGTGACACAAGATAATACGGGTACAGTAACTATAGCACCAAATGGAGTTGGAGCGACTCAATTTACCATTCAACTAGGTGATGGATCAGGACAATCAGTTGACCTTGGAGTTGGCGAGAGTTTTGACCATATTTATGCCGAAGGCACATACACAGTAGGGTTAATAGCTAAAGCAATAAACGGAAAAACAACGGAAACTTCTCAAGAGTTGGTAGTATCATTTCAAGCTCCACAGAATTTAATGGTCACTATAGAAAATGATGAAGCCATTTCAAAACAAGTCAATGTTACTGCATCTGCTGAATTCGCTGTAATGTTTGAAGTTGATTTTGGTGACGGAAGTGAGCCTTTAACTGGTAATATCGATTCAACAGTATCTTACGTTTACGCTGATCCTGGTACATATACAATCACAGTGACTGCAATGGGAGCTGCAATAGAAACAACTCAGTACGTTGAAGAGTTTGAAGTAACGGCCATACAACAGCCAACTGCTTCGGCACCGACGCCTCCAGATAGAGCGGAAGCAGATGTTATTTCATTATATACCGAAGTATATACTAACGAGCCAGGAACGGACTTCTTTCCTAACTGGGGCCAAGGAGATTGTTGTGGTAGTAGTTGGGGAACTTTTGATCTTAACGGTGATGAAATGTTACAATACACAAACATAAGTTACCAGGGTAATCAATTAGCTGCTCCAATCGATGTGTCAGAGATGGAATTTGTCCACTTTGAGGTCTGGACAGCAGATGTTTTACAGAGCATTGAATTCTCTTTGATAAGTGTATCTAATGGAGAACGTCCTGTAACTGTGGAGTTAACTCCAAACGCATGGACAAGCATTGATATTCCTATTTCGGACTATACAGACCAAGAAGGGTTTACAGTTACTGATATCCACCAAATAAAATATGTTGGCACACCGTTTTCTGGAGGAGGAACAGCCTTTATAGATAATATTTATTTTTATAGAGCGCCGTCTGTTCAAACCCAACCAATCATTCCAGTTGGTTTTGAATCAGCAACATTTGATTATGGAATCTTTAGTTTTGGGGGCCCTAATTTTGAGCCTATCCCTGCTGGTATAATAAACAACCCTGATCCTTCAGGTATTAATACAACTGAAAAAGTTTTTGAACTTCAAAAACCATCTGGTGCACAGGTTTGGGCTGGTGCAGGTATAAATCTTGCAGGAGGAACAGATTTTTCAGAAGGAACAACGATACTTGTAGATGTCTGGTCACCAACAGCAGGGACACCGATATTATATAAAATGGAAGACTCCTCATCTCCTCCAGATGGTAATGGAAACCCATCAGTTGTGGTAGAGGTATTAGTTAATACAACAGTGGCAAACCAGTGGGAAACTTTAGCTTTTGATCTAACAACATTTGGCGCATTTGACCCTTCAAATGCATACGATAGATCTATCTTCTTCGCTAATTTTGGTAACTCAGGTACCGGAAGCACTTATTATTTCGATAATATAAGAATCAGCGGTGCAACTCCACCATCTCCATCAATACCTTTAAATTTTGAGTCATCATTATTTGATTATGGGGCATTTAGTTTCGGTGGTGCCAATCATGCAATAATTGCAAATCCAGATATGTCAGGGATCAATACCTCTGGTAAAGTGTTTGAGATTGTAAAAACAAATGGCGCACAATTCTTTGCAGGTGCTGGTGTTAATTTAGCTGGTGCAACTAATTTTGCAAATGGCACCACAGTTACTGTTGATGTTTGGTCTCCTGCCGCAGGAACACAAATACTTTATAAAATGGAAGATTCTAATTCACCACCAGATGGTAATGGAAATCCGAGTGTGGTTGTTGAAGTTTTTGTAAATACTACAGTAGCTAACCAATGGGAAACTTTAAGCTTCGACTTAACAACTTTCGCTGCATTCGATCCTAATAACTCTTATGACAGAGTTATTCTATTTCCAGATTTTGGTAATGATGGTGTCGCTGACGAAACTTATTACTTTGATAATATAAAACTGACCAATTAAAATTAGAATTATGAAAAACATTAAATATATAATTGGCACATTCTTTATTGGACTACTCTTCTTTACGAGTTGTCAAGAAGATGATTTAGAATTTGGAGACATTGTAACTCCTACAAATATTGATATAAACGTCACTTACCTTGACGACACAAATGATGACGGTATTGCAGAAGAAACTACTGCACCTGGATTAGGGAGTGGTGAGGTTTTTATTTCTGTGACAGCAGATGATGCCATTTCTTATCAGGTTGTGATCCAAGGTCAGACCAAAGTACAACAGTCTGGAGGGGTCTCTCATATTTTTGCAACTCTAGGGAATAACACATACCCTATTACTGTAATTGCTTATGGGACTGGGGGCGTGTCTTCAAGTAGAACGGTTGAGATTGATGTTTTATCACTTTATGAGCCACCACAAGATTTGTTACAGATGTTGAGAGGGGATGGATCGAGGACATGGCGAATTAAAAACGAAGCAGGTGGTCATTTTGGATTGGGACCTGTAGGTGGTGACCCATTTTCGTTTTTCTCTGCTGGTGCAGATAGTAAAGCCGGTGTTGGTATGTATGACGACAGATATGTTTTTACTGACGACGGAACCTTCACTCACATAGTGGACAACACCAATGACGATCCTACTGTAGATCCTTCAGGTACTGTTTTTGGGCGAGAAGTCCTTATAAATGAGCTTGGTGGCGCAGGTGGTGGTACTCAAAACGGTGCTGACATTGAAAACTATGGCTATGAGGATTATAATGAAACTTGGTCCTTATCTGCTCCAGGCGGTGTAGAGACACTTAGCTTAAGCGGTATAGGATTTTTAGGATACTACATCGGTGGCAATCATCAATATCAAATATTGAGTCGTACGTCTAATGAGATGGTGGTTAAATCCACAGATGGCAATAATCAATTCGATTGGGGCTTTACGCTAATAGCAGAAGATTAAAGATAATAGAAAAAGATAAATAGGCTGTTTTAATTTAAAAACGGCCTATTTTTTCACTAACTTAAATGCATTCTCATAAAAACCTTAGCAGGAGCGATTTACAAACGTAGTTCCTATTGCAATATAACGGCATCTAAATAAACTAAACTATGAAAACAAAGCTTCTAGGGGTATTCTTTGCTCTAACCATTTCATCCATGTTTGCACAAGTTCATCAGGTTTCAGTTGAGAAATCTAATGATGGCATGCGCTTAGTCGTCAATGGAGAAAATTTTATGATTAACGGTATGAACTGGGATTATATTCCCATTGGTACTAACACTGTAAATGCTAATTTCTGGAAACAATCTGATGATATCATTAAAGCTGGTTTAGATTCAGAGATGGCTTTACTAAAAAATATGGGAGTCAATGTCATAAGACAATATACTGGCGTTCCTGCTAAATGGATTCAGTACATCTATGAAAATTACGGTATTTATACCATGTTAAATCATTCTTTCGGACGTTATGGGTTAACTATAGATGGTGTATGGACACCAGTGACTATTTATGACGATCCGAAGACTTCAGAATTGTTGATGCAAGAAGTTAAAACCCTTGTAGAAGGATATAAAAACACACCAGGTCTATTAATGTATCTCCTAGGTAACGAAAATAATTATGGTCTATTTTGGCAGGGAGCAGAAACGGAAGATTTCCCGGATGATGAAGGCCGTATTCAATTTATAGGAGAGAACAGAGGGCGGCCTATGTATCGATTAATGAATGAGGCTGCAAAGGTTATGAAATCTATGGATGGCTCTCATCCAGTTGCTATTTGTAACGGAGATGTATTGTTTATAGATATCATTGCTGAAGAGTGTACCGATGTCGATATTTATGGAACCAATGTGTATAGAGGAATTTCCTTTGGTGATATGTTCGATGTCGTAAATGAAAAATTAGACATGCCATTAATGTTTACTGAATTTGGTTCGGACGCATTTAATGCCATTGAGAATAGGGAAGATCAAAGAGCACAAGCAGAATATAATCTTGGAAACTGGAAAGAAATATATGCTAATGCAGCAGGCCTTGGAAAAGCAGGAAACTCGATAGGGGGATTTACATTTCAGTTTAGTGACGGTTGGTGGAAATATGGTTTTGACGATAGGAAGAATGCAGATGTACACGATAACAATGCATCCTGGGCTAATGGTGGATACCGTTTTGATTTTAAAGAAGGGCAGAATAATATGAACGAAGAGTGGTTCGGTATCTGTGCAAAAGGACCAACCAATCCGAGAGGACTTTATGATTTATACCCTCGAGCTTCATATTATGTTTTAAAAGAAGCACATGCTCTAAACCCCTATGGTGAAGGTGTAACTGCAGAATCCCTAGATAACTATTTTAATAATATCCAAATAATGGATGCCGTACTTAGGGCAAGAGGAGACAAAGCAGCGCTTGGAGGAGATGATTCTCAGAAAATACGTTTAAGTCAGTTAACAGCCGAATTTACTACTTTTAACACTGGCGGGTCACTTATTACCACTCCAGAAACGGCTGACCCAGACACAAATACTTACCCTAATCAGTTAGGTTTTGACCACATGCAATCCTATTTCGTAGGTGTGGAAGGAAATCCCTCTGCTAACATGAGAGCTAATGTAGTGTTCAATGTCATTGGTAAAGTTGCTGAAAACCCTATAGATGAAATTTTTTATGAAAATAGGGCACGTCCAGTAACCTCCTTGGATGATAATAACCAACAAGTTATTGAAAGCGATATTAATAGGGTAAATGTTTATCAAGCAGAATTTGAATGGAACGCGAAAGATTTTGATCTAAGAGGTTTTTATAGAACAGGACATTACCACTGGGGTTACGAAGGAGACTTTTTTGGATTATATCCTGAAGCTAATTATGGCCCTAATTTAGACATTTATGGTGGTGAAATTCTTGGATTGGAAGTGGATGCTAAAGGGAAATTAGATGGCTTAAAAGCAGCTTTTGGACCTCAATTATGGTGGGGTGCTAACCCAACAGCATTATTAAAATACAGTCGTACTTTTGGTCATTGGGATGTGACAGGTATTTATCATAGAGACCTACGGACTGAAATTAGATTTGACGAAAATGGTCAACGGATTCTAAATCCAGCACAGACTCGAAGTGGTATTATACCTGGTTTTCCTATGGAACGCGCTACCTTAGCCATAGAAAGAGAATTTGGGAAATTTGATGTAATGTTTGGTGGTATATGGGGCGGTAGCCCTTTAAATGGAAGTTCTTACCAAGATGTTACAGGAGAGAAGGGAAATTATACTGTTTTTGAAGATAAAATTCAAGGCAAGGATAATTGGGGTGGAAAAGCCAAGATTATGTATGCAGGAGGTCGTTTTAATTGGTATGCTCAAGGTGCAGTAATGGGGTTAGTTGCCGGAGGTGGTCCTGACCAAACATTGACATTTATAGGTTGGAAATTAAAAGATACGGGCAGTGGTAACCAATCTAACTTCTTAACAGGATTTACTTATTCTTTTGGTGATTTTCAATTTGCACCAAACTTCTTATGGCAAAAGCCACTAGTTGACCCAATGCCGAATGATGTTGAAGCGCCAGGAAGACTTAGAAATAATATTGATGACCCTTTTGCAGTAAGATGGAACCGTGAGACAACTGCTGGTGAAATGCTCATAACTTATGATCCAACACCAGGAACTTGGATGTACGAATGGGATAATGATAGGTCAGAGGATGCTAAGTTTGCAGCAAATTTGGGGTTTGTCTATCGCCACCTGCCAACAACTATGGATGCACATATTGGTTTCTTGGCCAATCGAACGTTTTTTGCCTTCCCTAATTCTGTGCCTGCCGAAGATCTATGGGAAGTGCACTCTAGGATGGTTTCAAAACTCAACCCTGATTTAGGAATAATTGGTAACTTCTATTATGGCAATGCACAAGCCAATGGTGATAGTGAGAGGTCAATTAAACGATTTGGAGGAAATCTGAGGGCAATTTATAAAAAAATGAAATTTGAAGGACACGTCAAAGTCAACGATTGGGGGCCTTTTGATTATCATAGAGATTTCAACCTTACTTTTCCGTTACAGCTAATGTTAGATGTATCTACTAATTTAGGAAAACCAGACTGGTTTATATTACCGAGCACTAAAGTTGGGATTCGTGGTACATGGAGATCTTTAAATGAATTTTCTCCAAGATATGAACCCAACCAAGCACCAGAATTTGGTGAACCACCTGCAAGTTCAGTTGGATTTCCGAATGGCTCTGAGTGGGAGATAAGAACTTATGTTCATATTAATATTGGTAAATAAAAAACAGCAATGATGAAGACATACGAAATAAACAAAAAACAACTTTCATTTTTAATAGGTTTAATTCTAGTATTTAATTTAAGTTGTGAAAGAGAATTATCAGACGATGCTGTAGAGGCTGGATTTCCTACAACAGGTCAAATATTTACTGACAATTTTGTTGGTTTGGGGAGCAATTTTTACTTGCCGTTTGCAGACTCTAAACTCGATGCCTTTTCGGTAGATACTAGCGAAGGCTATGAAAGCTCTGCTTCTTATAGAGTTGATGTCCCAAATGCCGATGACCCTACGGGTAATTATGCAGGTGCTATTCTAAGAATTGATGGAGCAGGTCGTGATCTTACAGGATACGATGCGCTTACGTTTTGGGCTAAAGCATCTCAAGGGGTAAGTATTGATGCTTTCGGATTTGGACAAGATTTTATTGAAAACAAATATCAAGTAACTACAAACAATGTCAGTGTAGGGACGAATTGGGCAAAGTACACCATTCCAATTCCTGATCCATCTGTATTAACTGAAGAGCGTGGAATGTTCTGGTATGCAGCAGGAACCCAAGCAACTGGTGGGTTTGGATATGTTCTTTGGATAGATGAAATTCAATTTGAGAATACAGGGACTGTAGCACAACCAAGACCAGAGATTTTATTTGGACAAGATTTGTCTGAACAAACATTTATTGGTTCACAACGAACCATTAATGGGCTACAAGAAACGTTTAATTTAGCCAATGGCCAAGACGTTACAGTATTACCTGCACCGGGATACTACAACTTTGAGTCTTCAAACCCTGGCGTAGCAACAGTGAGTGATTTAGGAATTGTTACCGTCACAGGCTCTGGTTCATCAACAATAACAGCAAGTTTAGGCGCATTAGACGCAGAGGGATCTTTAGAATTGAATTCCTTGGGAGAGTTCACGCAAGCACCTACACCAACGAGGGATCCAGACAATGTAATTTCGGTATTTAGTGATGCTTATGACAATGTTCCTGTAGATTACTACAACGGTTTTTTTGCACCGTTCCAAACCACTCAAGGAGGAGCACCTCCAATTAATATCGGTGGAGGTGAAGTTATAAATTATACGGATCTCAATTTTGTGGGTATTGGCACATTTTTAAATGTATCACCTTTAGATTTAACATCAATGACCCATTTACATGTAGATATAAACGTGCAAGAAGCTATAGACCCAAGTGACTTTATAAGATTACAAATTATAGATGGCGTACAAACAAATAATGAAATATCAGGATCGTCTACTTTAAACACTGCCGATTTGGTTTCTGATGGTTGGGCTAGTTTCGATATTCCATTAGCGGATTTTACGGGATTAAGTGTTAGGGATCAAGTAGGTTTATTATTCTTTATCTCAGACGCTACTATTTCTAATATTTATGTGGACAATATTTATTATTATCAAGAGGTAACTGAACCAACTGATAATGTCGATGACTCTGCCGCAACACAGGTTGCTTTACCAGTAGGCTTTGAATCAACGTCATTAACCTATAATATTTTTGGGTTTGAAGGTGCTGTACCTGCAATTGTTACAAATCCTGATCAGACGGGAATTAATCCTACAGCTACCGTTATGGAGTCAGAAAAAACAGCTGGCGCTCAGTTTTTTGCTGGTAATGTTCTCGATTTAGACGCACCAATTGATTTTTCATCATCGCAAAAATTAAGGATAAAAGTATGGTCTCCAAAAGATAATATACCTATACGGTTTGCTTTAGAAACTGCAGGTGGAGGAAATCAGGTTTTTGTTGATGCTAATGTTCCTGATGGTTTTGCGAATCAGTGGGTCGAATTAGAATTTGACTTTAGTGCTGTCTTTGATTCAGGGTTAGATTATCAAAGAGTCATTGTGTTCTTCGAATTTATCGATGGTGTTGCAGGTGACGGATCGACATATTATCTCGACGACATCAAAATTTTAAACTAAAACAAAATGGAAAAGAAAATAGAAATTATTATTAAGAAGAACAGGTTAGAATTAGTCTCGGTTATTGTATTAGGTCTTATAACTTTCTTTGTGGTGTCTTGCTCTTCGGATGATACTCAAACAGTAACAACCTTTGATAATTTGGTGATGCAAGATGAGTTCGATACTAATGGCGCTTTAAACCCTTCAATGTGGACTTATGATTTAGGTAATGGCTCAGAAGTTGGTCTACCTGGATGGGGTAATAATGAATTACAATATTATACTGACAGACCCGAAAATGTAAGAGTTGAAGATGGAGTGCTAAAAATCACTGCAATTCAAGAACAGTTTGAAGGGTCTGGATATACATCTGCCAGAATAAAAACGGAAGGACTCTTTCAACAGCAATTCGGTAGAATTGAAGCACGTATTAAATTACCATGGGGACAAGGCCTTTGGCCAGCGTTCTGGATGCTTGGTGACGATAATGGAGGTGCTGATGTATGGCCACAGAGAGGCGAAATTGATATTATGGAGAATAGAGGGGGAGAGCCTACACTTATTAATGGCACTGTGCATGGTCCAGGGTATTCTGGCGGGGAGTCTATAACAAAGGCATTTGAACTGGAAAATGATAGATTCGATACAGGATTTCACATCTTCGGCATCGAGTGGGCAGAAAATTACATCAATTTTTATGTAGATGATGTATTATACAATCAAATTACACCAGCTGATGTTCCTGGAGAATGGGTATTCAATGATGAATTCTTCATTATAATGAATGTTGCTGTTGGGGGTAATTACGGAGGTCCACCTAATAACGACACAGTATTTCCACAAACCATGGAAGTCGATTATATAAGAATTTATTCCGCTAACTAATTTTTTTAATAAAACCTAAGGCCGAGATTGAGTCTCGACCTTTTCTTGTCCCACCAGAATTATTAAAATTTTAAAGATCAAAAAAAGTTTATGATCGACACATCTATTGATAGTAATATTGATTTAAGGAAAGTAAAAATTGGTAATGAAGATTATTTCAAAATTACCAATTCCGATAAAATGAGACCCTTCTTTATGAGCATCGTCAGTGATTCTAATCACTGGATGTTTATATCTAGTAATGGCGGATTAACCGCAGGACGTAAAAACTCTGAGTTTTCTTTGTTTCCCTACTATACTGATGATAAAATAACTGAGTCAGCTGATATTACAGGTTCTAAATCTATTTTTCAAGTTCATAAGAATGGGGATACATTTATTTGGGAACCATTTTCGGTTCGGGATGAAGATAAATATCAAGTTCAAAGGAATCTTTACAAAAGCATATACGGCAATTCAATAATTTTTGAAGAAGTCAATTTAAATTTAGATCTGACTTATCGTTACCAATGGTGTTCTAGTAACGCCTATGGATTTGTTAGAAAATCGAAGCTTATCAATAGTGGAAACACATCAGTAAATGTTTCGATTCTAGATGGTATTCAAAACGTATTGCCTTATGGGGTTGGTAGTGATCTTCAGAGCGCAAGCAGTAATCTTGTAGACGCCTACAAGCGAACCGAATTGATTAAAGAGACAGGGGTTGGTATCTTTGCTTTGAGCGCCATTATTGTTGATAAAGCAGAGCCTAGCGAAGCATTGAAAGCTAATGTAGCTTGGTCACTTGGGCTAGACAATCCTAAGTATCTGTTGTCGTCACTTCAGTTAGATGCTTTCAGAAATGAATCCCAGATAGAAACAGAAAGGGATATCAAAGCAGAAAAAGGCGCTTATTTTATCAATGCAGGCCTAAGTCTAAATAAAGGTGATAACAAGGAATGGTATATCGTAGCGAATGTTAATCAAAACCATTCGTCAATTGTTGCATTATCAAATAGTATTAAATCAGATGGAGTCTTAAAAGAAAAGATTAATTATGATATTCGTTTAGGAACCGAGAATTTAATTGCTTTAAACGCAGCTTCTGATGGGCTGCAATTGACTAATGACGAATATAAGGATACAAGGCATTTTGCGAACACGCTTTTCAATATTATGCGAGGAGGTATTTTTGATGATGGTTATACAATTGAAAAATGGGACTTTAAAAACTATATAGAAAATGCCAATGCTGATGTTGCAAATAGAAATTTGACGTCCATAAATGAATTGCCAAATTCATTCCTCTTAGAGGATTTAAAAGCTATTGCTTCTTCTAGTGCAGATTCGGATTTTGAACGTTTGTGCTTAGAATACATGCCTCTTAAATTTAGTCGAAGACATGGTGACCCTAGCCGCCCTTGGAACAAGTTTTCTATTAATACCAGAAGTGAGATCGACGGGTCAAAAATATTAGATTACGAAGGAAATTGGCGAGATATCTTTCAGAATTGGGAAGCCTTAGCACATTCTTATCCTGCGTACATTGAAAGTATGATTCATAAATTTTTGAATGCAACGACTTTCGATGGTTATAACCCATATCGGGTTACCAAAGGTGGTTTTGATTGGGAAACTATTGAACCAGACGATCCATGGTCCTATATTGGCTATTGGGGGGATCACCAGATTATTTACCTTTTAAAATTCTTGGAGTTTATTGAAAAGTATCAGCCAGGCAAACTTCAGTCGCTTTTTAATAAAAATGTATTTGTTTACGCCAATGTGCCATACAAGATTAAGGACTATGAGGATTTACTCAAAAACCCAAAGGACACTATAGAATTTGATGAGGAATTAGATTCTGAAATCAGAAAAAAGAGAGATAAGATTGGTGCAGACGGAGCATTATTGACTGCTTTAAATGAAGAAACAGTCAAAGTCAATTTTATCGAAAAAATCTTGGCAACAGTTTTAGCCAAATTATCCAATTTTATTCCAGAGGGAGGCATTTGGATGAATACTCAGCGACCCGAATGGAACGATGCTAACAACGCACTAGTCGGTAACGGAGTATCTATGGTAACTCTATATTACTTAAGACGTTTTTTAAAGTTCTTTGATGAGATATTTACTAATGCAGATAATGATACAATCGAAATTTCAAAGGAGTTAGGCGAATTTTTCAGTACTGTAATAACCACTTTTGAAACTCATAAAGGACTACTAAACAATAGTATTGACGACGTAACACGAAAACAAGTTTTAGATGCATTAGGAAAAGCTGGTAGTGATTATAGAAGCCAGGTCTATAAAAACTCATTTTCTGGAGAAAAGATAGCTATTGATAGTAATGAATTAAAATCGTTTACATCTACAGCGATTCAGCATTTAGAACATTCTATAAATGCAAACAAGCGTAATGACAATTTATACCATGCTTATAATTTAATGACGGTCAATGAGGATGATAGTGTTTCGATTTCATATTTAGATGAAATGCTCGAAGGCCAAGTCGCAGTGTTGAGCTCAGGTTATCTGTCTTCAAAAGAAAGCTTGAAGGTTTTAGATGCCTTGAAAAACAGTAAATTATTTAGAGAAGACCAGTACAGTTACATCCTCTATCCTTATAAAAGCCTCAAAGGCTTTATGGATAGAAATAACGTTCCCAAAGAGTCAGTACACTCTTCGGAGTTACTTAAGAAACTAATAGATGATGGTAATTCACAAATTATTGAAAAAGATTTGAATGGGGATTACCACTTCAATGGTAATTTTAAAAACGCTGCAGATTTAAACAAAGCCTTAAATCAATTAGAAGATTCAAAATATTCGAGTCTAATATCTAAGGACAAAAAGAGAATACTTCATATTTTTGAAAATGTTTTTAATCATAAAGCTTTTACTGGTAGATCAGGGACATTCTATGGTTACGAAGGGCTTGGGTCTATTTATTGGCACATGGTGTCTAAACTGCTTTTGGCTGTGCAAGAATGCTGTTTAAAGGCTGTAAAGGATAATGAAAGTGATGAGCTTATAGGAAAGCTTTTAGACCATTATTACGAAATCAATGCGGGTATAGGGTTACATAAATCACCAGAGTTGTATGGTGCATTCCCTACAGATCCATATTCACATACTCCAGCAGGAAAAGGAGCGCAGCAACCAGGAATGACAGGACAGGTTAAGGAAGATATTCTCAGTCGTTTTGGGGAGCTTGGTGTTTTTGTAGAAAAAGGACAACTTTATTTCAATCCATGTTTATTACAAAAAAGTGAATTTTTAGAGCTACCGAAAGAGTTTAATTATGTTGATGTTAATAGCCAAAAAAAGAGTAACAGGCTATCTAAAGACGAACTAGGGTTTACCTATTGTCAAATTCCAGTTGTTTATAAAATAGGTGATTCACCTAACATTGAGGTTAAATTTAATGATGGGCAATTAGGGGCAATAGATGGATTGAGTTTAACAATGGAGTTAAGTCATGAAGTATTTAACCGTACAGGTAAAATCACTCAAATACAGGTTAACATTCCAGAAACGTATTTAAAGTAAAAACAGTATGAGTATTAGAGCATTCATATTGGTTTTACTTTCAACTGTTTTTATAATGTCGTGCAAAGAAGAAAAAAAAGAAAAAGCCTCAAAAGAACAAATACAAAAAACAGTGACAGCGAAGGATATATTAGGAAACCCAGATTACTTGGCCATCTCGTATGGTGGTTATCGAGAAAAATCAAGGGATAGTCAACCGACAATAACCGAGCTGAAAGAGGATTTGAAAATTCTTTCGGCTATGGGCATTAAGGTGTTGCGTACATATAACGTCCAACCTAAGTTACCGCATGCATCAAATGTATTAAAAGCTATTTCAGAGCTAAAATCAGAAGATGAAAATTTTGAAATGTATGTGATGCTTGGCGCATGGATAGATTGCCTAAATGCCTGGACAGACAAAACACCAAATCACGATGTTGAGAGCCCAAATAATAAAGGCGAAATAGAAAGAGCCGTGGCTTTGGCAAATAAATATCCTGATATCGTAAAAATTATTGCTGTAGGTAATGAGGCTATGGTAAAATGGGCTACTTCTTATTACGTTCAGCCCAGTGTTATTTTAAAATGGGTGACTCACTTGCAAAATTTGAAGAGCGAAGGAAAACTCCCAAAAGATTTATGGATTACGAGTTCGGACGATTTTGCATCTTGGGGCGGTGGCGAAGAACAGTATCATGTCAAAGACTTAGATAGTCTTATTAAGACAGTAGATTATATTTCGATGCATACATATCCCTATCATAACACTCATTATAATCCAGAGTTTTGGGGTATTCCAGAAGCACATTTGGGCATGCCAGATACGACCAAAATTCAGATGGCAATGGAAAGGGCAATTAAATTTTCTCAAAAGCAATTCGACAGTGTTGCCAATTACATGAAGAGTATTGGAGTAAATAAACCTATCCACATCGGAGAAACAGGATGGGCAACAGTTTCTAATGGACATTATGGTAATAATGGGTCAAGAGCAACGGGCGAATATAAACAAGGGCTTTATTACAAACTTATGAGAAGATGGACAAATAGAGTGGGTATGTCTTGTTTCTATTTTGAAGCCTTCAATGAGCAATGGAAAGATGCTCAAAATCCTAGTGGTTCAGAAAATCATTTCGGTTTGTTTACTATAGAAGGTAAAGCAAAATACCCAATATGGAATCTAGTTGATAAAGGCATTTTTGACGGGTTAACCCGAAATGGTAACCCAATAACAAAAACATACAACGGAGATAAAGAGTCACTTTTAAAAGATGTTTTGGTACCTCCAACAAAATCAGAAATAATGGCAAATCAATAGTTGATAAAATGAATATAATATGAAAACCATTCAGCCTTTTGTAACCTTATGTATACTAGTATTTATGGCAAGTTGTAGCGAAACTAAAAAAGAATTGAACGTGAAAGTGTATGAGACTTCTGCAAGTGGAAATCAATTGACATTAATAGATGATTTTGAGGTTTCTAATGATACTTCCAATATAACCTTGAATGCGGATAAGGAATTTCAGACCATCACAGGATTTGGTGGGTCTTTTACAGAGTCATCGGCATATTTGTTAAATAAGCTAAGCAAAAAAAATAGAGATACCATTCTTCAGGCATATTTCAGCGAAAACGGAGCAAACTATACATTGACAAGAACGCACATTGCCTCTTGTGACTTTTCGTTAAATAATTATACGTATGCGCCTGTTGAGGATGATCTAAAATTAGAGAGTTTCAATATAGACGAAGACCGTGACGATTTAATTCCAATGATTAAAGACGCTATGGCGATTTCAAAAGAAGGTTTCGAGATAATTGCCTCGCCCTGGACTGCACCGCCTTGGATGAAAGACAACAAGGAATTTGTAGGCGGAAAACTATTGCCCAAATATTACGATACGTTCGCCTTATACTTTTCAAAATACCTTGATGCGTATAAAGCTGAAGGGATTGATATTTGGGGATTAACACCAGTTAACGAACCGCATGGAAATGGTGACAATTGGGAAAGTATGCACTTTACACCGGAAGAGGAAACCGACTTTGTAATGAATTATTTAGGACCAAAATTAGAAGCGGAAGGAAAAGGAGATGTGAAAATTTTAGGTTATGACCAAAACAGAGATGGCTTAAATGAATGGGTTGATGAAATGTTTAAAAACGAAGAAACCTCAAAATATTTCGCTGGCACTGCAATTCACTGGTATGAAAGTACGTATGAGGTCTTCCCAAAAGCATTACAATACGCACACAACAAAGCGCCAAATAAATACCTCATTGAAACCGAAGGGTGTATAGACTCTGAAGTACCGGCATGGAAAGATGATAAATGGTATTGGAGTAAAGAGGCTACGGACTGGGGTTATGATTGGAGAGAAGATGAAAAAAAATATTTGCATCCAAAGTATGCTCCCGCAAATCGTTATGCAAGAGATATTATAGGGTGTTTAAACAATTGGGTCGATGGCTGGGTCGATTGGAATATGGTTTTAGATAGACAAGGAGGCCCAAACTGGTTTGAGAACTGGTGCGCAGCTCCTGTCATTGTAGACCCTGATGCTGATGAGGTATATTTTACTCCGCTTTATTATGTTATGGCGCATTTTAGCAAGTATATAAGACCTGGGGCTAAAGTCATTGAGGCAAAACAATCCGATAAGGATTTGCAAGTCACAGCTGCCAAAAATCCAGATGGATCAATAGCAGTGGTCGTGTTTAATGAAGGTATGGAGCAAAAGTTCTTTAATCTTAGTCACAATGGCATAACCAAATCAATATCAATTCAACCCCAAGCTTTGCAGACAATTATACTAAACTAACTAAACAAACAGAAACGATGCCAACAATTAAAACAGCCACGAGGGATAAGGTTCCTTTTTTACAAAAGACAGCATTCGGTTCGGGTCACTTGGTTCTAAATTTACTACCAGGTGCTTTAGCCGTTTTTATGTTCTTTTTAGTAACTGCTTTTGGGATGGATCCCTTTTTAGCAGGTTTATTAGGTGGTTTACCAAGAATATTTGATGCCCTTTCTGATCCAATTATGGGTTTTATTTCGGATAACACCAAATCGAGATGGGGGAGACGGCGTCCGTATATTTTCTTTGGTGCAATTTTAAGCGGGATATTATTTGCCTTATTGTTTCAATTAAGTGAAAACAATTCGGTGATGTTCAATTTTTGGTATTTCCTTTTAATGTCACTATTATTTTTGGTTGGTAATACCATGTTCGCTACTCCTTTAGTGGGGTTGGGTTATGAGATGACTTCAGATTATAATGAGCGAACACGCTTAATGGCATTTGCTAATACGGTTGGTCAGATTGCTTGGATGCTCGTGCCTTGGTTTTGGGTGGTCATTGCGGATCCTACTGTTTTTCCTATTAGTGACGAAACATTTAGGTTAATAGGAGAAATGGGTCTTACAGGAGATGAACTTCAGAAGGTTACAGATGAAAAACTACAAGCAACTGGAGTCAGGCAATTATCCCTAATGGTAGGTTTAGTCTGTGCTGTACTGGGCATTTTACCGGCATTGTTTTGTAAAGGAATTGATGCAGGGAAAATGGAAAATAGAAAAGAAATAAGTCTGCGAACATTAAAATCGAGTTTTAAGGAGTTATTTGCTGGTATAAAACAAGTATCTAAAAACAAGCCATTTATGAAGTTATGTGGTGCTACATTTTTAGTGTTTAACGGTTTTCAGATGGTAGCGTCTTTTAGCTTTTTTATTATTGTTTTTTATATATATAATGGTGATTATGGCATGGCTGGTACTTGGCCGGCATGGTTTGCGTCCTTAACTGCTGTAGTTACTGCTTTTATGGTCATTCCAATTATTTCAAAGATATCAGACAAATATGGTAAGAGAAAAGCCTTTATTATTTCTACTATTATTTCAATAGTCGGCTATTGTCTTAAATGGTGGGGATTCGATAATTCATTAAATGCTCAATTCAATGAATCTAGTACTGGGCAAGGTCTTAACAATTTTGTTGCATCCATTTTTGAAGCTATAAACCCATTTTTGGATAGTATTGGCATGTCTTGGTTTAGTATGGATACCAGCCAAGGTGGCCCTTGGTTAATGTTTGTTCCGATCCCACTTATGGCTTTTGGGTTGGGGGGACTGTTCACTTTAATGATGAGCATGACTGCCGACGTTTGTGATCTGGATGAATTAGAAAATGGTATGCCTAGGAAGGAAGGGACTTTTGGAGCTATCTATTGGTGGATGGTTAAATTGGGTCAGGCCATAGCTTTAGTGCTTGGTGGTGCTATTTTAACGCTTGTTGGTTTCGATGAAGGCGCGGTATCTCAGACTGCAGAGACTATGATGAAGTTAAGAATCGCAGATATTGTCATTCCAGCACTTACGGCAGGTATAGCTGTTTGGGTCATGTGGAAATATAGTTTAACTGAGAAAAGGGCGAGAGCCATAAAAGAAGAACTTGTTGAAAGACGAGGGGAATTGTAAATTTTTAAAAAATAGAAATGTCATATAGAGAAGAATCATATTACAAATACAAAGGCTATAGTCAAATTGCTACACAAGGCATCGATGTATCGAATATATCAACAGAAGATTTAAAAAGGTTATGGCATAAAACCATGCAAGAAGGCTTTCATGGTATATGCTTCAGTATGTACGAAGATGGTCAAAATCCAGGTGATGATATTAGTTTTGAGCAAGTAGAGCGACGTGTAAAAATTTTACAGCCTCATGTTAAGGCTATTCGTTCTTTTTCTTGTATTGAAGGTAATGAACACGTGCCTGTAGCTGCAAAAAAGCAAGGGTTAAAAACACTCGTCGGAGCTTGGTTAAGCGACGACAAAGAGGATAATGAAAAAGAGATTGAAGGATTAATTTCATTGGCTAAAGCTGGTCATGTGGATGTGGCAGCTGTTGGTAATGAAGTATTATATCGAAACGATTTAACCTTAGAGGAATTACTAGGTTACATTAAGAGAGTAAAACATGCATTGTCTGGTTTAGATATTCCTGTTGGATATGTAGATGCGTATTATGAATTTTCTCGTCATCCAGAAATCGTTGAACATACCGATGTGCTCTTAGCAAATTTATACCCTTTTTGGGAAGGTTGTCCAATTGAATATGCACTTGGTCATATGCAGGGTATGTATGGTGAAGTAGTTGACGCAGCACAGGGAAAACCAATTATTATTACTGAAACAGGTTGGCCTAGTGAAGGAGGTAGTTTTAAAGGTGCCGTTGCTGGTGATGAAGCAGCAATGAAATATTTTATCGACACCGTAAACTGGACTAAAGAAAACGATATACCAATTTTCTATTTTTCATCTTATGATGAGTCTTGGAAAACAGGTGATGAAGGAGATGTTGGCGCTTATTGGGGGCTTTGGGATAAGCATGAAAAGTTAAAATATTAATATTTTACAATACACTAGAGTATAAAACCACAACATTACCACAACATTGTAAGAGAGCGTAAACTCAGTACTTCAGTGTAAGTACTGCAAACACTAGTGGTTTTAGTGGGGCTTAACAATTAAGAAAAAAATTGATAATGTATAACTGATGTTTGGTTTTATTTAAGAATATCCAAAAAAATAACCTTTATATTTAAAAGATTAGCAAAAATTTAAAATTAACTAATAACTAAAAACAAATTATTATGAAAAAAATTACTTTTTTATCCTTTTTATTAATTGCAGCTTTTAGTTTTTCCCAAGAGCTAGTAACTAATGGGGATTTCGAAACAGGTGTAGCTACACCGTGGTATGGAAATGCTGCAAATGTTGTTGACGATGGTGGTGGCAATTTTGTTAATGAAGCAAATGTGACAGCTGCTGGAACCCCTTTTTCTGTAAATTTAAGTCAAGAAATTGTGTTAACTAGTGGTCTAACTTACGAATTGACATTTGATGCCTATACAGATGCAACTACTGGTACAAGAGGTATGGTTGTAGGATTAGGTCAAACAGCTGCTCCGTTTACTGCTATTACTGAGAATCCAGTTTTGACAGATACACCTCAGACTTTTACTTACACTATAACAATAAATTATGGTGACGGTGTACCAGATAGAGTAATATTTGATATGGGTGCAGAAACAGGTTTCGTTTTTATAGATAATGTGTCTGTACAAGAAACAGTGGATTTATGCAACGATGGAATTCTAAATAACGGTGAAACACAAATTGATTGTGGAGGCCCAAATTGTGATGCTTGCCCTAATCCGCCAGCAGGACCACCAACTGTTCCACCAGCAAGAGATGCTATGGATGTTAAGTCTGTTTATAGTAATAGCTATACACAAGAGCCAACGGATGGATTTCAAACATTTGGAAGTGCAGTGGTAACTGAGTTAGATTATTCTGGTAATACAGTTCTTTCGGTGACAACACCAGACAATGGATCTGGATTACAGTATCAATATTTTGGGACCACACCCCCTTATCTTGATTTATCAGCAATGACAAATATGCATATTGACTTTTTCTTTGAAGGGTCTCCATCTGCAGTTGGAACAATTTTTATTGTAATTGCACAATATTCTGATGGAACTAACATTCAAAAGAATTTTGATGTTACTTCTTTAGCGTCTGGGACATGGCATGAAATGGATGTTCCTTTCGCAAATTTTGATGGTAATCCAGGATATGCACGAGATGAAATTCAGCAAGTTATTGTTCAAGTAGCTGGTGCTGATGGTTCACTTGTTGGACCGTTTTATGTAGATAATTTATACTTCCACAATAATATGGTCCTAAGTGCTGATAGTTTTGATTTAGCCAATATAAATATATCTCCAAACCCTACAAAAGACAGTTGGAATATTACAGGTCTAAATACAACTATCAATACAATTGAAGTATTTGACATTTTAGGTAAGCGAGTCCAAACCATTACACCAAATAATACAGAGGTAACAATAGATGCCAAAGATTTAAAATCTGGTATCTATTTAGCAAAAATGTATTCAGATAATGGTACAAAAACTATTAAATTAGTGAAGGAGTAACCACATAGATTATTATAGTATTTAGCAAACAAAAAGGCGCTCAATGAGCGCCTTTTCTATTTATATATATTTTAGCAATTAGCTGTTATCATCATTATCTACTTCTTCTACAGCCTCTTCAACTGATTCGCCAGCTTCTTTAGTTTCCTCAACAGCATTGTCAATAGATTTTCCGATAGACTCTAATCTACCTTCGGCTTCATCTGTTTCTGCCTTTACTTCAATTTCTACTTTCTTTTCTTCTGTTTCTCTACAAGAAGCTATTGTTACCACAAATGCTAATGCTAAAACGGTACTTAATACTTTTTTCATAATTATAAATTTAAGTTGTTGATTATTACAAATAATGGCCTTAAGTGCGGGTTTAGCAACTCTATTGCCATTTTGTTTGCCTTATATACGTATGTAATTGAGGATTTGGATGACGGCACCACTATTTTCTTTAACAAATTCGGTATTTCTGCTGCCAATCTCTTCTGCTTTTTCTGGTTGCTTTAAAAGCATTGATAATGTATTCGATAGTTCATGTAGGGTACTTACTGCTATAATTCCACCACGCTGTACTAGAACTCTTGCTTCAGGAAATTTATCATAATTTGTCCCTATAATCACAGGAATGCCAAAAGCTGTTGGCTCTAAAACATTGTGTAACCCCGTATCTCCTGCTGCACCACCAACATAGGCAATATCAGCATAGCTATACACTTTGCTCAGGTAACCAATAGTGTCTAGTATAAATACTTTAGCAGATCTCAAGTCTGAAGATTCCATTTGAGAATAAGCAACGGTTTTATCATTTAATTGTGATTTCAGTTGCTCTGTATAATTTGGTTTTACATTATGCGGAGCGATTAAAAACTTAATGTCCAATGACGTTGATGCATTAATAAATGGTATAAATAATTTGTCGTCCTCTGGCCAGGAGCTGCCAAAAACAATAAGTGGTTTTGAATTTTTAAACTGTTCTACAAAGTCAACCGTATTATCTGCCTCTAATTGATTTGAAACTCTATCAAAACGAGTATCCCCAGAAACAGTTGTTGCAGAATAACCCAAACTTTTGAGAAGCTCTTTTGAGTGTGCATCCTGAACAAAAATATGCTCAAAGGCAAAGAGCGCTTTGGTCATAAAACGACCATACCACTTAAAGAAGCTTTGGTCTTTTCTAAATACAGCAGAAATTAAGATGGCTCTTAAGTTTCTTAGCTTCATTTCATTCAATAAGTTAGGCCAAATTTCATACTTAACAAATATGATGAAGTCTGGGTGAACTGCATCGAGAAACGCCTTAGCATTAGATGATGTGTCTAAAGGAAGGTACACGACCACATCTGCAAGAGGATTATTTTTTTTGATTTCATAACCTGAGGGAGAGAAAAAAGAAAGCACTATTTTGTGATTAGGGTACTGTTCTTTTAATTTTTCAAAAACAGGGAGGCCTTGTTCATATTCACCCAATGAAGCACAATGAAACCATAGTGTTCTGTCATCTTTACGTATTGACTTTTTTAACTTTGAGAATGTTTCTTTACGACCGACTTCTCCAAGCTTTAATTTTGGGTTGAAAAGTGCCAATAGCTTAATGAGAAGCCTTGCTATATAAAGTCCTATGGAATAAAGGGTCTTCACTATGGTGAATTTACTGCTAAAATACATTTCTTTAAAGAATTGACATTGGTATAGCGCTTAGATATTTCGTATTTTCGCTACGTACCTTAGATAAGGTAAACGATTAGAAAACTACTTTCCGAATGAAAAAAATCCAAATGGTTGACCTTCAAGGTCAATATGCAAAAATAAAAGATGTCGTCGATCCTTCCATTGAGGAAGTCATGAATTCCGCTGCCTTTATCAATGGGCCAAAAGTGCATCAATTTCAGGCCAATCTCGAAAAGTATCTAGATGTAAAACATGTCATTCCATGTGCCAACGGTACAGATGCACTACAGATTGCTATGATGGGTTTAGGGCTTAAGCCGGGAGATGAAGTCATTACCGCAGATTTCACATTTGCAGCTACGGTTGAGGTCATTGCCTTATTGCAATTAACCCCTGTATTAGTAGATGTAGACCCTGTGACTTTTAATATTGATGTCGAAGCCATAAAAAAAGCAATCACTCCCAAAACTAAAGCTATTGTCCCTGTGCATTTATTTGGATTAGCTGCGGACATGGATGAAATTATGGCCTTAGCGAAAGAACATAACCTATATGTTATTGAGGATAATGCCCAAGGAATAGGAGCTAATTATACACATGCTGATGGGTCAAAAACTAAAACAGGAGCAATAGGTCATGTGGCTTCTACGTCATTTTTTCCATCTAAAAATCTTGGATGCTATGGAGATGGAGGTGCTATTTTTACCAATGATGATGATTTGGCGCATACCATAAGAGGTATTGTTAATCACGGGATGTATAAGCGTTACCATCATGATGTGGTTGGGGTCAATTCAAGATTAGATAGTATTCAGGCAGCAGTCTTAGATGCTAAATTATCACATTTAGATACCTATAATGATGCGCGTAGAACTGCAGCCAGAAAATATAATGAAGCCTTTAAAAACCACTCAAAAATTACAATTCCAACAGGAAGAGACACTTGCGAAGGTATATGTGATACCTGTGATTGCCATGTGTTCCATCAGTACACATTAAACTTAAAGGATGTTGATAGAGATGCATTAGTTCAGCATCTAAACGATAAAGGAATTCCTTGTGGGGTGTATTATCCGATTCCATTGCACCTACAGAAGGCATATAAGGATGAGCGTTATAACGAAGCGGATTTTAAAGTGACCAACGCATTGGTGCAATCTGTTATTTCCTTACCAATGCATACCGAATTGGATGATGAGCAAATTGACTTTATAACTAAAACAGTTTTGGATTTTATAAATGAATAACAGAAAAGTATTAGTTACTGGAGGTCTAGGATATATTGGCTCTCATACCGTGGTTGAACTTCAGAATGAAGGTTGTGAAGTGGTCATTATTGACGACCTTTCTAACGCGTCCATTTCGGTTTTAGACGGTATAACAGCTATTACAGGAAAAAAACCTCAGTTTGAGGAAATTGACTTAAAGGATAAAGCTAAAGTTCAAGATTTTTTTAAGAGACATTCAGATATAGAAGGGGTGATTCATTTTGCAGCAAGTAAAGCTGTTGGTGAAAGTGTTGAAAAGCCCTTGCACTACTATGAGAATAATATAAATACCTTGGTGTACGTGCTTCAAGAATTAAAGACATTCAATAAGAAGAATTTTATCTTCAGTTCTTCCTGTACAGTCTATGGTCAAGCGGATACTTTGCCAATTTCTGAAGAAGCACCAGTTAAACCTGCAGAATCACCTTATGGAAACACCAAGCAGATAGGTGAAGAAATCATTAAGGATACATGTAAGATTGATGAGAGTTTTAAAGCCATTGCTTTACGATATTTCAACCCTATAGGAGCTCATTCATCTACAGAAATAGGTGAATTGCCAATTGGGGTACCACAAAATTTAGTGCCATTTATTACCCAAACTGCTATTGGTCTTCGAGAGGAATTATCTGTTTTTGGTGATGATTACCCTACCGAGGATGGGACGTGCATAAGGGACTATATCCATGTGGTTGATTTGGCAAAAGCACATGTTATTGCATTGCAAAGGCTTTTAAATGGCCACAATTCATCAAATTTTGAAGTCTTTAATCTCGGAACAGGAAAAGGGAGCTCGGTTTTAGAAGTCATTCGGTCTTTTGAAAACGTATCGGGAGAAAAGCTTAAGTATAAAATTGTTAAAAGGCGAGCAGGTGATGTTACTGCAGCTTACGCAGACACTAACAGGGCAAAAGAAATTTTAGGTTGGCAAACAAAACTAACTTTAGACGATGCTATGGAATCCGCTTGGCACTGGGAACAAAAAATTAGAAACTAACAACCATATTATATTATGAAAAATTTCTTTAAAAGCGCTATACTGTTATTGTTTACAGTGAGCTTAGCTGCCCAAAGCACTTATTTACATTGTGGAAAGGTTATAGATACCAAGTCTGGAGCTATCACTAATGAACAA
Source organism: Winogradskyella sp. A3E31 (assembly GCF_046720935.1). Classification (NCBI taxonomy): domain Bacteria; kingdom Pseudomonadati; phylum Bacteroidota; class Flavobacteriia; order Flavobacteriales; family Flavobacteriaceae; genus Winogradskyella; species Winogradskyella sp. A3E31. The sequence goes on along the minus strand of NZ_JBHNWH010000002.1, from coordinate 282,902 downwards.
ACGATTATTGTTTCAAATGGCAAGATTTTAGATGTCAAAGACGGATATGTAAATCCAACTTCGACTGATGATAAAATTGTTGATTTAAAATCGAAAACGGTGTTACCCGGTCTTATTGATATGCATGTGCATATTGAAGGAGAAACAAGTCCAACTCGTTATTTAGACCGATTTACCAAGAATAATGCAGACGTCGCATTTGTGTCAGCCGAAATTGCAAATAGAACCTTGCTATCTGGTTTTACTACTGTTAGAGACTTAGGTGGTAGCGGAGTCAATGTTGCTTTACGTGATGCGATTGCAAAAGGTACTGTGCCAGGTCCGAGAATTTTTACTGCTGAAAAAGCCATTGGGACAACAGGTGGGCACGCTGACCCTACCAATGGAATGCGTAAAGATTTAATGGGTGACCCAGGGCCAGCAGAGGGAGTTATAAATAGTCCTGAAGATGCTCGCAAAGCAGTTCGTCAACGCTATAAAAATGGTGCAGATCTTATAAAAATTACGGCAACAGGAGGTGTTTTAAGTGTGGCTAAAAATGGACAGAATGCGCAATTCACTCAAGAAGAAGTTAATGAAATTGTTAATACTGCTAAAGAATATGGCATGGTAGTCGCTGCCCATGCACATGGCAAAGAAGGGATGATGCGTGCAGTTAGGGCTGGTGTCCAGACTATTGAGCATGGCTCATTTATGGATAAAGAAGTTGCTGAATTAATGAAACAAAAAAATGCCTATTTAGTACCTACACTTTCAGCTGGTCGATTTGTGGAAGAAAAAGCTAAAATCCCTAATTATTATCCGCCAGTGATATTACCTAAAATTGCAAGCACGATGGAAGTTTTGGATGAAACATTTAAAATGGTTGTAGAAGAAGGAGTTCCTATTGCATTTGGTACAGACGCGGGTGTTTTTCCTCATGGTGAAAATGCCAAAGAGTTTGTCTATATGGTAGAAGCCGGATGGTCGCCAATGTTTAGCATTCAATCTGCCACAATTACTAACGCCAAATTATTGGATATGGAACATCAATTAGGGCAAATTAAAGCTGGTTTTATTGCCGATATTATAGCAGTTGATGATGACCCTACAAAAAATATTAGTACAATGGAGAACGTCTCTTTTGTAATGAAAGACGGTAAAATCTTCAAAAACGAATAGATTTAGGTAAATATCGATTAAGTATTCATTAATCAATACTTATTTTTCTTAACATATTCTGAATAAACCCCTTGGTCAGTTTTCAAATTCTAAAAAATAGACCTGATTAAGAGGGTTTTAACTGTTTATTCTTGGGCGTGGTTGCTGTTCTTTGTTTCTTTGTAGTTAATGAATTTAGGATTTATGAAATTGATAGACGTCAAAAGACAAACAAAAATTGAGAAACGCTTTACCCCAAAAATGGGAGAATTATACACTAATGTGACCTACATTAAACAGCGTTTTTTAAGTATTCCTATAAAAACACTTCACAAATATCGCGAAACCTATTACGGGAAAATCAAAGATTGTGAAGACTGTCGTTTAGCACATTAAGCGACTTCTGCTTTTTGCTTTTTACTACCTAAGAAATTACTAAAAATTAGAATTATCATTCCAGTAGTTACTGAGACATCGGCTATATTAAAAATGCCTGTCTTTAGTACATCTGTGAGTTCTATATACATAAAGTCTGTAACTTTTCCATAGACAATTCTATCGAAAACATTGGCAATTCCTCCTCCAATAATACAACAAAAGGCGATGAGACTTAAGCGATCTAATGATTTGGTCTTAAAAATATAATAGACGACATAGCCCAATACCAAAGTCGGGAGAATAAGCAGGAAAATAAGTTTTAGCGTAGCGTTCATATCACTTCCCATACCTAAAAAGGCACCTTTATTTTCGACCCAAATCAATTGAAAATAATCTCCGATTACGTCCATTTCTCCTTGTCTTCCATAGGTCATATTTGCGCGGACAATCCATTTGGAGATTTGGTCTGCAGCAATATTAAAGGTAATTAGTAAGAGGATAAAAGCAGTTCTAGATAATTTCATACAGACTAAGAGTTAGCTTCAAAACTAGCAGAAGCAACTTCTGCATTACGATCAATTTTCTTTACCAATCCCTGTAGTACTTTACCAGGGCCTACTTCGGTAAACAATGTAGCGCCATCATTAATCATGCTTTGTACGGATTGTGTCCAACGTACAGGGGCTGTTAATTGGGAAATTAAATTGGCTTTTATTTCATTTTCGTCAGTGACTGCTGAAGCAGTTACATTCTGATAAATGGGACAGTTTGGTTTGCTAAATGTAGTGTTTTCAATGGCGGCAGCGAGTTCTTCACGAGCAGGTTCCATAAGTGGTGAGTGAAATGCTCCTCCTACAGGAAGAACAAGTGCTCTACGAGCGCCAGCTTCTTTTAATGCTTCACAGGCTTTATTAATTGCTTCTACTTCACCAGAAATCACTAATTGCCCAGGGCAATTATAGTTTGCAGCAACAACAATTCCTTCAGTTTCAGAACATACGTTTTCAACAACGTCATCATCTAAGCCTAAAACAGCAGCCATTGTTGATGGTTGCAATTCGCATGCCTTTTGCATGGCTTGAGCACGTTGAGAAACTAATTTTAAACCGTCTTCAAAAGTTAAAGCACCAGAAGCGACTAATGCAGAAAATTCACCAAGTGAATGCCCAGCAACCATATCTGGTTTAAAGCTATCACCAAGCGTCTTAGCCAAAATAACTGAATGTAAAAATATGGCAGGTTGAGTCACCTTAGTTTCCTTTAAGTCTTCAGCAGTACCTTCGAACATGGTGTCCGTGATGGAAAATCCTAAAATATGATTGGCTTTTTCAAATAGCTCTTGTGCCAAAGGACTATTCTCATAGAGATCTAATCCCATTCCTGTAAATTGAGCTCCTTGACCTGGAAAAATATATGCGTTCATGTGTTTAAAATTTGTGCTGCAAAAATAGGAATTTAATTGGTTTGTGCTTAAAAAAAGACCTACAAGGTATTTTAAACGTTGCAGGTCTTAGAAATTAATTTATACTACTGTCTATTCTTCTAAACTGAGGCTCTTTATGTTATCCTTATAGACACGGTCAATGAGAATGTGTCTTGGGTCAATAGCAGCTTTTACTGGTAGAGAATCAAGTTGCACAGTAATAGACGTATGTTCTTTATTGAACTTCATCCGTTTTTGAGCGTATAGTTTTTTCTCTTCAGAATCCATAAAGAAACCAATATCTATCCAATCGTTAATTGGTGTTTTGGTCTCATTACCTAGACTGTCTGACTTCACTTTGTTGCTCTCTATTTCTAAGGTAACCTCATACTTGCCATTATCTAATTTTTTGTAATTGGCTTCTTTTAAACGATTATCATACAAGGTGATTTCTTTAAACCAATCTGTTATTAGATATTGTAACGAGTCTGGGACTTCAGGTTCTAAATGACGTAAAAAATCATGAGAGCTAGGATAAGGCGGTGCATTGTAACGGTATTCTTCTAAGAAGTTTTTCATTACTCTATTGACTTTCTCCTCTCCTATATAGTCTTGTAAGGCAAATAATATTGCACTCCCTTTTCCGTAGTGAATATACCCTTGATTCTCCACTTTGTAAAGCGGTAATTCTTTCAGTCGTTCACCACTTCGCCCACTCAAATAACGGTCATGATCGTACTTAAGATAGTCGCGCATTTTCATAGGATCCTGGGTCATGTTTTTAAGATTCATTAAGTTGGCATATTGAGAAAAGCCTTCGCTTAATAATGTGCTTCCTTGCATATAAGCTCCAATCAGTTGATGTGCCCACCATTGATGTGCCATTTCATGTGCGACAACGTAGTTAATCACATTGTTCCCAGATTCATCTTCTAGGTTGGTAATAAACCCAAACGACTCAGCGTATGGCATTGTTCCCGGAAATGCTTGTGCAAATGTGCTGTATCTAGGAAATTCAATAATACGAGCTTGCTTATGATAGTACGGGCCAAAATTTTCAGTAAAATATTTTAATGAACTTTCTACAGCATCTAGCATTGTTTCAACATTCACATCATGTTTTTCGTCATAGTAAATTTCTATGTTAACATCATTCCATTTGCGCTTTGCAATTTTATAATCTGCAGATATAAACGAATAGAAATTAAGAGAAGGAGTGTCGGTCTTATAATGGTAGTAATTTCTACCATTGTCATCCCATTCCCTAATCAAAGACCCAGGAGCAATAGCTATTTGGCTCTTTGATGTAGATATAATCGTTTCAACATCTATGAAATCTGATTGTCCGTTAGAAATATAATTTCCCATGTGCAATTCAGTAACTCCAGGTGTAAGCTCTGGGGTACGTTCCTTTTCTGGTAAATCGTACTTTTTGCGGGTATTTCTATCGTTTATTTCATAACCATTATTATAACCCATAGTTGGTAAAATAGTACCATTATTAATGAAGGTTCCGTTATTTATAATAGAAGTATTTCCTCTTCCATTAGAAAATCCTTTGGTGACATATTTATTATTTACAGTCATTGTAATCTTTTCTCCAGGTTGGAGTGGGGGACTTAATTTATGAATGGTAAATAAATAAGTGCTATCCTCGTAAACAACTTTAGCATTGGGTATAATCAAATCTGTATCCCAATTTTCTTGACGATAAAAGTGTAAAGAATCAATAGCTTTATCTGAAGTATTTGTAAGTTCTATTTCTGCTTTTGCGTCAATATTTCTTTTTTCAGGAAAAATATCAATGTAATATTTTGCACTCGTTACTTTTGGGGAAGTGACATCTTTATACTTACTGTATTTCTTTTCGTACTCAGCAGCAAGTTTTTCGGTGGCATCACTGGATCGATAAGTATTTAGTACTTGTGTGTTGTAATACACAAACCCAGCAACAACTAACCAAATGGCAACTGCACTGATTATAAGTGTTCTGTAACTTTTCGGCACTTCTTGTCGTGCAGTTTTGATTCTGGTAAGTAATGAGCTTTTAGATCCGCGATTCCATAAAGCACCGGCCATTAATAATGCTAAAACGGCAAATAAAACCCAGTACAGATTAAACCATAATCTCGATTTTAGACCCGGTCCAAATCCATTCATGTCCGAATATTGGATTTGACCACCACCGCCAACGTCCAACATATTAGAACTAATATTTAAGATACTAAGTATAATTTCCCATACAAGTAAAATTAAAATTGCTACAAAGTAGCCTATATACTTATTCTTTGAGAGTACTTGCACTAAAATGGTAACACCAGCAAACGTCGTAAAGAGTGGCAGATTGTCGTAAAAGAAATCGAGTAAATAGACATCGACTTCAATTCGGGTGTAACCGTTTAACAATTGATAGATGATACCGATACCAATAAAAAATATGTTTAGAATACTGGCAACGCAAATCAGGGATAATGATTTTGCAGCCATTGATATAAATGAGGTATGTGCCGTTGCATCAACAACTTCATTAATTTTATAATCTCTATCTCTCCATATCAATTCACCGCTAAAAAAGATGACAATAATAATTAAGAAAATATCCGTATTATCTTTTATTGAATCAATTAATTTATAAGTCACAGGGTAAGATTGTAATCCAAAATACTCGAACCCGCCACTAAGATCAGCAACTAAAATGATGATACAGAATAAGAACAGAATTTTAAACGTTATGCTTTTGATGATACTTAAAAAGTTGGTGTAAAAAAAGCTCTTAAACTGCAACCAGGATGTTTTATTGCTAAAAGAAGGGTTCAATTTAGGCACTTGAATAGATGTAATTCTTAAGGCCTCTTTTTCCTTCTTAACTTTTATCTTTTTATTTTTTTGCTTGAATGAAAAACTAAAATAGGATATGAGTAAAATGATTATACCTACAGCAGTCCATATTAATCGATTCTGAAATAATAGTCCCGAAAACCCAGGACTTACTGTGTTTTTTTCAGCGGGAGTAAAATATTTCGTTTCAATAGAATACGTGTTAATTCCAAAAACATCTGACAGGCCAGCAATCGTTTCATTATCTACATCAGACATTAAAGATCCCGAAATGATATAAGCCACAATAATGACTAAACCACCGACAAAGGATATCACTGTACTCTTCCATTTGTTGGCCATGGCAAAAATAACAGTACCTGCCAAGAACATATTTGGCAAAATAAAGAGGAGGTAGTTATTTAAAAACATGTCTAGTGAAAATGGACCGAAACGCTCAGTATCTAGCCATCCAAAAATTGAATTCATATAGGTGCCAACCAGCATTCCTATAAATACACCGACTAATGGTAAAGTAGACACTAACAATGCGCCAAAGAATCGACCAAAAAAATAACCCGGTTTGCTAAGTGGAGTAGTGAAGAGAATCTCATTGAATTCATTATTATGATCTCTTAAAGCAGCATTATTAAAAAATGCAACTGCCATTAAAAGTGAGAAAATACAAAAGATGGATATGTGTAGCGTTAATGTATATGGGGAGTTGCGATATACATTCCCAATGGCACCTCCAATTTGCACATTGTCACTAACCGTCGCAAAGAACTCCATCAAAGCTAAAATGAACATAAATATATACACCATAGGTTGTTTTAAGGTGTATTTTAATTCCGAAATAAAGAATGTCTTAAACATAATTGATAGTGTTAGGAAAGATTATACAAGTACGTTTTGTGTATTGATTCTAGAAAAGAAGACATCCTCTAAATTAGGTGTCACTTGCTCAAACCCATTTTGCGGGTGATCTTCACTAAATACATGTATAAGCGGTTTTCCACCTACCATTTTGTTAGAGATAATTTTATACTCATTAGCATAGTTTTCTAATTCTTCTCTGCTAACAATTTTTTGAAAGACCTTGTTATTTAATTCGGAAATTGCATCTTGAGGAGATCCATGATAAACAATTTCTCCAAGGTTCATAATGGCCATTTTGGTGCATAACTCTCTTACGTCGTCTACAATATGTGTTGAAAGTATAACGATGACCTCTTTACCAACATCTGCAAGGAGATTATAAAATCGATTTCGTTCACCAGGATCTAATCCTGCTGTTGGTTCATCAACGATAATAAGTTTTGGATTCCCTATAAGCGCTTGTGCAATACCAACACGTTGCTTCATCCCACCAGAAAAACCTTTAACCGATTTATTTCTCTTATCGTAAAGGTTAACCTTGTCTAATAGATAATCAACAAGTTGTTTGCGCTCTTTAGTATTTGTGATCCCTTTTAAAATGGCCAAATGCGTTAATAATTGCTGTGCAGTAATTCTAGGATAGACTCCAAATTCTTGAGGGAGATATCCCAAAACCTTTCGGACTTCAGCAGGTTGATTTAAAATATCAATATCATCTAAGGTAGCACTACCAGAATCTGCTTCCTGTAGTGTTGCGAGCGTTCGCATCAAGGATGATTTTCCGGCACCGTTTGGACCAAGAAGCCCAAACATTCCATTCTCTAGTTCTAGGTTAACATTGTCAAGGGCTTTTACACCATTTGGATACGTTTTGGATAGATTACTGATTTTAAGCGTACTCATAGAAAAGTATATTTTGGTTGATTAGTTTAAAGTATGACGACAAATATCGTAAAGCGTTACAGCTTAATACAATAATAAAACTACAACCCTTATTAATAAAGACGCTAAATTTAGTTTAAAGGTTGTCTCCAAATGGTGTTTATATAAATAAAAAAGAGTCCCTAGTAAACTATATTTTGGAGTACGTTATAAAAGAAAATGCATACTTGTGCATTTCATCTACCTCATGAAATTTACGATGGACTTCTTCCCATTTTGAAGGATTGATTTCTGGGAAAAAGGTATCTGCTTCAGGAAAAGAAGCATGGACCCGTGTAATTTCAATCTCATCGGCAAAAGACATAGACTGTTTGTATATTTCCCCGCCTCCAATTATAAAAGGGTTATCGTCTTTTCGAGCAGCATCTAGTGCATCTTCTAAAGAGTTTACCACAATGACTCCATCAGGAACTTTGTAATCCTTCTGTCTTGAAATAACGACATGTGTTCTATTAGGAAGAGGTTTGGGGAAACTTTCAAAAGTTTTCCGTCCCATAATAATATGGTGGCCATTAGTTAGCGATTTAAAGCGTTTAAGATCGTCACTTAAATGCCAAATTAAATCGTTGTTCTTACCAATAGCGTTGTCCTCGCCAGCGGCGACAATGATTGTTAACTTAGAGGTCTTTTTTTTTTGAGGCACCTCAGCCTGACCTTTTACTTCATTGAAGGCTTGGCTTTGGGCGATTTTGGTTTCTTCCTTCAGAAATTTTTGTTTTAGTGTTTCAATTCGCTTTTCTTGGTGATTGACCAACTTTTCAAGCTGTTGTTGCTCCCAATCTTTACCCATAAACTTATGGGTAATAAACACATTGATAAAGTGGTAAATAAAGAAAAACAACCACAGTAAAATGGCATAGACAAACCAGTTGATGCCAAAAAATGTTACATCTTCACCAATACCCAAAACGGTATTTGCCAAAATTAAAAACACGGCACCAATCAAGAAAATAACAAAATGCACATACAGACGTTTTTTCTGTCTAATGCGTTTTTGAGCATTCTCAATAAGCTCTAATTGTTCTTTATCTATAGATGGTGTGGATTTCTTTTTTCCGAACATAAGTATCAATTTATGACGTATAAAGGTAAAGTATTTTCACTAAATCGTTATCGTTAGACGTGTAGTGATTTTTTCGAAAACGATGTAGTTTAAAATTGATTATAACTGACTGAAAATTAAACCTGTAAATTCACAAAAAACCTAAACCTATTTTGTCAATTTTACCAAAAAGTGAATTCAATTTTAAGAAACTAATAATTCTTATAGGTAGTGATGTTAAAGTGTATTATTCTTTAGTACGGTTTTATACATTTGACCCATTATTAAATCAATTATTATGGCAATTAAAAAACAGTATTTAAAAAGTAAGCCAGTTTGTAAGGTAACATTTTCTGTTCCTGCAGAGGAGGCAAAAAGTGTAGCAGTTGTTGGAAGCTTTAATGAGTGGAATACTGAAGCTACGGAATTAAAGAAATTAAAGAACGGTACATTTAAAGGTACAGTCGATTTAGAAAAAGACAACTCTTATGAGTTTAGATATGTTGTCGATGGCACATATACCAACGATGAGCAGGCAGATGCTTATGCTTGGAATGATTTTGCAGCTGCTGAGAATGGTGTGCTGAACGTGTAATAGACAAGTAAAAGGTTTACGAAAATTATTAGAAGCGTCTCCTTGTGAGACGCTTTTTTATATCGCAACCACACCTTTTATATGTGGATGCGGATTATAATCCACTAAGGTAAAGTCTTCAAACTTAAAATCGAAAATATCTTTTACCTCTGGGTTTAATATCATTTTTGGTAATGGACGTGGTTCTCGAGATAATTGAAGCTCTAACTGTTCTAAATGATTATTATAGATGTGAGCATCACCAAACGTATGTATAAAATCCCCAGCTTGTAAGCCACAAACCTGTGCCATCATCATCGTAAATAAGGCATAAGAGGCAATATTAAACGGAACACCTAAAAAGATATCCGCACTTCTTTGGTACAATTGACAAGACAGCTTACCATCGGCTACATAAAACTGAAAAAAAGCGTGACATGGCGGTAGCGCTGCTTTGCCTTCAGCTACATTTTCTGAAAATGATTTAGACGTATCTGGTAAAACAGAAGGATTCCAAGCAGAAACCAGCATTCTACGACTATTAGGATTTGTTTTTAAGGTATCAATAATATCCTTTATCTGATCGATGTCTTCGCTATTCCAGTTACGCCATTGGTGTCCATAAACTGGGCCTAAATCTCCGTTTTCATCAGCCCATTCATTCCAGATTCTAACACCGTTTTCCGTAAGGTATTTAATGTTGGTGTCCCCATTTAAAAACCAAAGCAGTTCATAAATGATAGATTTTAAATGTAATTTTTTAGTGGTAACCATAGGGAAACCTTCACTTAAATCAAAGCGCATTTGGTAACCAAAAACACTTTTTGTTCCTGTACCTGTCCGGTCTCCTTTTTCGTTACCGTGTTCTAAAACATGTTTTACTAAGTCGTGGTATTGTTTCATAACATTTCCCACGAAAGTGGGAATCTCTTTAAATTAAAAAATTACTTTGGATGAGATGCCGAATACCTTCAGCATTACAAAAACGAAAATATAAAAAACTCTAAATCATACAGAATTAGAGCTTGCTATTCTTTTAAAAGTTATTAACTAGTAACCTTGATTAATAATTACTTCAAAGGGAAGGTCACACCGACAGCAGCAGCACCAGCAAATTGTTCAACTGCATCATGATAACAATAGGTAAATCGAAAATCTACATTATGATTTTTTCCTAACTCTAGTCCTATTGAAAAAGGAATATGAAAAAGCACTCCACTTTTTTCAATATTTATGCTAGGTGTAAACGTTTCAAAAGACCCGATTGAAAACCCAACTCCAATTTCAATGTATGGTGCAACCCATGGAATTGGAGCTCTTAATCTTGACTTTACGCCTCCTAAAAAAGCGTTTGCAGTTGACTTAAAAGAAGGGTCTAATGTGGAATTTTCATCATCCGTATCACTTGTAAATATTATTCCTGCATAAGGTCTAAAGTCAACCCAAGATGCTGCGGTTAAAACAAGCTCTCCTTGGGCAAAAAAACCAGAGCCGTAAATATCGACGTCTTCATATGGAGCACTTAGCCCAAAGCCGGCAGACACATTAATTTCTTTTTGTTTTATAAATTGAGCTGAAACAGCCTGACCTATTAAGGTTAGTAAAATAATTAATTGAACTTTTTTCATAATGCACCTTAGTTTTTTGTTGAAAATTTAAAATGTTTTGAATTTGATGACTCTAGCTTGTGCAGGAATTGGTCTACCCAATAATCATCCCGGCGATTGTGGCAGAAATTAAAGAAGCAATTGTACCACCGATAAGTGCTTTCATCCCGAATTTAGACAATTGTTTTCGCTGACCTGGGGCTAAAGATCCGATACCACCGATTTGAATTCCGATAGACGCAAAATTGGCAAAACCACATAGCATGTAAGTTGCCATGATGATGGATTTCTCATAATTTAAGTGTGTAATAGCGGCAGCGTCTTTTAATTCAGCCAATTGAATATAGCCTACAAACTCACTTGCAGCCAATTTAATGCCGAGTAATTGTCCCATTAGGGCCATATCTTCCGCTGCAACCCCAATAAGCCACATTAAAGGAGCAAATAAGTAGCCTAATAGAAATTCCAATGAAAAACTCTGGTAAGACGTATTGGCAAGGACCCAATCATTAAGTGGGGTAATATCACCAACCCATCCTAAAATACCATTAATCATTGCGATAAAGGCTACAAAAACCAATAACATAGCGCCTACATTGACGGCTAATTTTAATCCTTCAGTTGTACCATTAGCAATAGCATCCAAAATATTAGCTCCTATTTTTTCTTGTGAAACGGCAACTTCGGTATTGATGGCTTCCGTCTGTGGATATAATATTTTTGAAATAACAATGGCACCAGGTGCTGCCATAACAGATGCAGCTAATAAATGTTTGGCATAAATTAATCGTAATGCTGGGTCATCTCCTCCTAAAAATCCGATATAAGCTGCTAATACGGCACCTGCAACAGTTGCCATACCACCAATCATAACCAAAAGGATTTCGGACTTGTTCATCTTTTCTAGATAGGCCTTAATTAAAAGTGGGGCTTCGGTTTGACCAAGGAATATGTTTCCTGCAACACTTAAACTTTCAGCACCAGATATTTTCAAAAGTTTGGTTAAAAGCCATCCAAAGGCTTTTACGACTTTTTGAATAATACCCAAATAAAATAAGACAGACGTTAATGCAGAAAAGAATAGTATGGTTGGGAGTACCTGAAAGGCAAAAATAAACCCAAAAGTGTCCATATCAACGACAAGCCCTTCAAATAAGAATTTACTTCCTGCTCGCGTAAAATCTAGAACACTTACAAAAAGACTTCCAACCCATTCAAAAGCTGTTTTAACAAAACCAACTCTTAAAACGCCAATAGCTATTACAAGTTGAAAAGCAAGACCAATTCCTACGGTCTTCCAGTTAATGGCTTTACGATTACTACTAAATAAAAAAGCAATAAAAATTAAGGAAATCATACCCAGAATACCTCGCCACAGACTATTTAAAGAAAACCCTTGACTCGGAATAATATCGTCATCTGTTCTAGCGATATCTACGATTTCTTCAGAATTAGATGCAACTACAAACCTGTACTCAATATCATTTTCTTTAAAAACTAATGTTGAATCTGTTAACTCTGAAATGCGGTAAGTCCTTACTGTATCTTTTGGCTGTGTGTAGTACATCACCAAAAGATTGTTCTGAAACAAATAATCACCTGAAGCTTTAAGATTATTTTTAGCTTCTAACGAATAATTGAAAGCGCCCTCTTTAAACTGGATAGAGTCGTTTTCTGTTATCTGAAAAAGTGAGTTTCCATTAGAATTCTTAATACTTTCAAACTGCCATGTCTTTTCAAGAGTTTGTGATAAAATGAATTGACATCCAAAAAAAATAGCTGTTACAGCCAGTAAGAATTGCTTCATGGATTATGGGACTTAACGTTTAGAAATTTCATCTCTAATTTTAGCAGCCAATTCATAATCTTCATTATTTACGGCTTCATCGAGAAGATTATTGAGTTCTTCGAGAGACATGTCCTTATAAGTGAGGTCTTCTCCAAATGCAGTACTTTCTATTTCCTCGGCGATAAGGTCATCCATCAAAATACTATCTTGATTTTCCTCATCTTCCTTTTTAGGATTGACCTTGAGATAGATGCCTGCTTTGTCTAAAATATTTTTATATGTAAAAATCGGTGCTTGAAAACGTAACGCTAAAGCAATGGCGTCACTTGTCCGTGCATCAATAATTTCTTCAGTGCCTTCACGCTCACAAATTAAACTAGAGTAAAATACTCCATCAACCAATTTATGAATGATGACTTGTTTTATCACAATATCAAATCGATCCGAAAAATTTTTGAATAAATCGTGTGTTAATGGACGTGGTGGTCTTATTTCTTTTTCGAGAGCTATGGCAATGGACTGAGCTTCAAATGCTCCGATAACAATAGGGAGTTTACGGTCTCCGTTTTCTTCATTTAGGATTAAAGCATACGCACCATTTTGGGTTTGGCTGTAAGAAATACCTTTTATGTTTAAACGGACTAAACTCATAATTTATAAAACACAAAGAACTGTTTAAATTACGACTTTACCAACTGCCTAAGGCAGATTTGGGATATTATTCTCTATACTTTCGATAAAACGTAAGTTACTCAGAGTCTTTCTTAATTTAAACAGCCCTTTTGCTATTACAAGGTAATAAAATTATGCGTTTTGTGCCTTAAAAGCTTTTAATTTTTCCGTGAGTTTAGGGACTACTTCAAAAGCATCACCAACAACCCCATAGTCTGCAGCCTTAAAAAATGGTGCTTCAGGATCTGTATTAATGACCACTTTTACTTTTGAAGCATTAATACCAGCCAAGTGCTGAATGGCACCAGAAATTCCGATGGCAATATATAAGTTAGAGGCAACTGGTTTTCCTGTTTGTCCAACGTGTTCGCTATGTGGTCTCCAACCCAAATCTGATACTGGCTTAGAACATGCTGTTGCCGCACCAAGAGTTTCTGCTAAATCTTCAATCATGCCCCAATTTTCAGGACCTTTTAGTCCACGACCACCAGAAACAACAATTTCTGCATCAGCAATAGTGACTTTATCAGTTGCTTTATCAACAGACTCCACATTAACACCATTTTGTGGTAATGAAGGAGAAAACTCCTCAACTGTGGCTGAGGTTTCAGATTCTACAAGTCCGAATGAATTGTTAGATACTCCGACCACTTTTACGTCTGTAGTGATTTCGGTATTGTTAAATGCCTTATTTGTAAATGCGGTACGCTTTACTGTAAACGGGCTGGTGCTTGAAGGTGCTTCAACCACGTTAGAAGCATAACCTGCATCTAAACCTACAGCCAATAGTGGTGCTAAATATTTACTATCTGCACTAGAGCTTAAGATGACCACTTTGGAGCCTTCATTCTTTGCCGCTTGTTCTAAAACAGATGCGTAAGATTTAGCATTGAATGGGCTTAAGCTATCATTTTTTACGTTAAGCACTTTACTGGCTCCATATTTTCCTAATTCTGAAGCATCATCTGCATTTACAGCTACTGCTGTGACAGAGCTTCCTATTTTATCAGCTACAGCTTTAGCGTAGGATACCACTTCAAAAGCTGTTTTTTTAAATTTTCCTTTTTCAGATTCTGTATATACTAATACGGACATAATTTTATTTTTTGTCATTCCTGCCCCGATTCTTATCGGGATTGATTCAGGAACTCATTAATAACTTCTTTAATTTTATAAGATTCCGAAACAAGTTCGGAATGATTTAGCTATGCTAAATCACCTTAGCTTCATTATGAAGTAAGTCTACCAATTGGTCAAGATTATCAGGGTCCACAAGCGTTACTTCACCTTTAGGTGCTGGTTTTTCGAAACTTACAGATTTAGTTTCGGTACTCGCATCAACAGGCTCAACAACATTTAATGGCTTTTTACGTGCCATCATAATACCACGCATATTAGGGATACGAAGATCACTTTCTTCAACCAATCCTTTTTGACCACCAATGACTAATGGGAGACTAGTGGTTACTGTTTCTTTTCCTCCATCAATTTCCCGTATGGCTTTTGCTGAAGTGCCATCAATTTCTAAGTTGATACAATTAGTTACAAAATTGGCGTCAGTGAGAGCAGCTATCATACCAGGAACCATAGCACCATTGTAATCAATGGACTCACGACCAGCAATGACCAAATCATAACCACCATCTTTAACCACATGAGCTAATTGCTTTGCCACAGCATAACCATCTGTTGCGGGAGTATTTACTCTAATAGCAGCGTCAGCACCAATAGCTAAAGCTTTTCTCAAGGTAGGTTCTGTCTCAGCACCACCAACATTAACGACATCAACACTTGCACCTTGTTTTTCCTTAAACCACATGGCAAGTGTTAGTCCAAACTCATCGTTTGGGTTAATGACGAACTGAACACCATTGGTATCAAACTTAGTATCTCCTTCAGTAAAATTAATCTTTGATGTTGTATCAGGAACATGGCTAATACACACTAAAATTTTCATATTTCTTTTGTTTTTTAAGTATAAAATAAAGCGGATACGAAGATAATTATTTTATTTTGGATATTTGCTATGCACGCATAATAAATTTTTAAAGAAAATAGAGTTATATAGTTTTCCATTTATTCCTATTTTTGTTATTCTGATTTTTTAACTACTAAACAGGTCTTCCAATAAAGGGAGCATTGCAGATATAATGAAGACAATTCAATTTAGAGAAGCCATTTGTGAAGCCATGAGCGAGGAAATGCGTCGCGATGAAAGCATTTATTTAATGGGTGAAGAGGTTGCGGAATATAATGGAGCATATAAAGCTTCTAAAGGGATGCTAGATGAATTTGGGGCAAAGCGCGTCATCGACACACCAATTGCCGAACTCGGTTTTGCAGGTATTGCCATAGGTTCAACAATGACAGGTAATAGACCTATTGTTGAGTACATGACCTTTAATTTCTCTTTAGTTGGTATTGACCAAATTATAAACAACGCTGCTAAAATTAGACAAATGTCTGGGGGACAGTTTAAATGTCCTATAGTATTTAGAGGGCCAACCGCTTCTGCAGGTCAACTTGGAGCTACGCATTCGCAGGCGTTTGAAAGTTGGTTTGCAAACACACCAGGGTTAAAGGTTATTGTCCCTTCTAATCCTTATGACGCTAAAGGTTTATTAAAATCTGCGATCAGAGATGATGATCCGGTTATTTTTATGGAGAGTGAGCAGATGTACGGAGATAAAGGCGAAGTCCCAGAGGGAGAATACGTAGTCCCTATCGGTGTTGCGGATATTAAACGTGAAGGGACAGATGTCACTATTGTGTCCTTCGGAAAGATTATAAAAGAGGCCTACAAAGCTGCTGATGAATTGGAGAAAGAAGGTATTTCTTGTGAAATTATTGATTTGCGTACCGTACGACCAATGGACAGAGAGGCGATTTTAACTTCTGTAAAGAAAACAAACCGATTAGTTGTTTTGGAAGAAGCCTGGCCTTTCGGAAATGTAGCAACAGACATTACTTATTTGGTACAATCTGAGGCTTTTGATTATCTCGATGCCCCAGTTGTAAAATTAAATACCGCAGATACACCTGCACCATATTCGCCCGTTCTGTTAAAAGAATGGTTACCTAACAGTGACGATGTCGTTAAAGCAGTAAAAAAGGTAATGTATAAATAAATCGCAGTTTTCTGCGTTATACAAACTTCATCTACTATTGATTAAGCAATTGAGCACGATAGTTGATGAAGTTTTTTAATATATGAAGCAACAACTACTATTTTTTAGCCTACTTATACTGACGTCTTTTGGTTTAGCACAAACTAAAGTTAGTGGTCATGTTTTCGACGAACAGGATGAGCCTGTTGCCTTCGCCAATATCATTTTTAAAGGATCTACTATTGGAACCATCACCAACGAAGATGGACGTTTTTACTTGGAGTCCGATGATTCTTGGGACACGCTTGTTGTTTCTTTTCTTGGTTTTGAACCTCTAGAGTTCCCACTTACAAAACGTGTTAATTATGATTTGAAATTTGTTCTTAAAGAAGAAGCTTCCGCTTTAAACGAAGTTGTTATAGTTACGGGGAAACAATCTAAAAAAGCATCTGAGAATCCCGCTATTAGAATCCTAAAAAAAATATGGGAGCGCAAGCGACAAAATGGACTCAGCCAGTTTAAGCAATACCAATACGATAAATACGAGAAGGTAGAGTTCGACCTAAACACTATTGACAGTAGCTTAATAAAAAGCAGACTTTTTAAAGGAATGGAGTTTGTTTTTGAAGAGGTGGATACTTCAAAAGTAACAGGTAAAACGTATTTACCCATCTTTATTAATGAAGCTGTAAGCAAGGTTTATGGCGATAATTTACTAAATGAGGAAAAAGAAGAACTGAAAGGAAATAAAAACTCAGGATTTAGCAATAACCAAGTGATTATAGATTTTGTGGATGATTTATATGCCGATTTCAATATCTATGACAATTATTTAAAGTTCTTCGATAAGAGCTTTGTTAGTCCACTTTCAAAAACAGGGATTGCCACCTATAATTATATACTTTCCGATAGCGCATATATCGATAATAAATGGTGTTACAATATTATTTATTACCCACGACGAAAAAATGAGTTGACCTTTAAAGGGGATTTTTGGGTTAATGATTCTACCTACGCCATAAAGGACATTAACCTTCAGGCAAGCAAAAGTGCCAATATTAACTGGGTAAAGGAAATTTATATAGAACAGGAGTTTGAAGTGGTTAATGATACTCTATTCCTTATAAAGCGTGACTACATGCTGTCAGATTTCGCCTTAAATAAAAAAGAATCTTCTCGAGGAATTTATGGCAAGCGTACCACCTTATATGATAATTATGTTTTTGATGAACCTAAGGATGAAGAATTCTATAGTCAAGAAGTATTTAGCTATAACGAAGATGTCTATAACAGGGACGATGAGTTTTGGGATACTAACCGATTAGAATCTTTAAATAAAGATGAAAAAGGGGTCTATAAAATGTTGGATACCCTTAAGACGGTTAAAAAGTTCAAAAACCTATATAATATTGGTAGTATTTTAGCTTCGGGTTATATTGAGTTCCCTAGTATTAACCTTGACGTTGGACCAGTGTTTTCAGTTTTTGGCTACAATCAGGTTGAAGGCATTAGAGTACGTGGGGGAGGGCGAACCTATTTTGGGCCAAATGATCCATGGAGAATAGAAGGGTTTATCGCATATGGTTTTCGGGATGATAAATTTAAATACGGTATCTCTGGTAAATGGTTGCTAGACAAAAAAAGCCGTTTTATTATTTCTGGCGGAAATCGTAGGGATGTGGAACAAATTGGCGCCAACCTTACAGCGTCTACAGATGTCTTGGGTCGAAGCCTTGCCTCATCTGCGGTTGTTGGTACGAGCGCAAATGACAAACTTACCAATATCAACCTTACAACTTTTGCAGCGGAGGTAGAACCACTCAGAAACCTAATTTTTAGAGCGAGTACAACCTATAGAACGTTAAGGTCGGCATCATCCACTTTTAGTTTGGATTATTTTGACCCTGAATCACCAACAGGTATAAAGTCTGAGGTTAAGCAGTTTGAATCGGCCTATTCTCTTTCTTTTTATCCGAAACGAAAAATGACAGGCTATGGAGTGGAGCGCCGTATTGCTAATGATGGATTTGCAAGACTTTTTGCTCAAGTGACAATAGGTGATAAAAGCGTTTTAAATGGTGATTTTGACTATACCAAGCTTCAATTTTCTTACATACAACCTTGGCAAATTGGAGGCTTCGGACGATTGACAACTTCAATCGAAGTGGGCACAACCATTGGGGAAGTACCTCTTGGATTGCTTAGCGTGGTGCCAGGAAACCAGTCCTATTTTTCTATCTACAATACCTTTCCTCAACTCGATTTTTATGAATTCGTTACCGATACCTATACCTCGATGCATATTGAACATAATTTTAATGGTCGTGTGTTTTCAAGAATTCCATTTTTGAAAAAGTATAACTTAAGAGCAATACTAGGTTTGCGAGGAGTTTGGGGAAGTATTTCGGATGAGAATAAAGCGCTGAATGCTTCTGGTTTAGAATATATAGCGCCTAACGATGAAATTTACTACGAATATAGTTTTGGTGTTGGCAACATTTTTAAAATCTTAAGAATAGATTTCAACTTTAGAGGGAATTATTTAGATACTCCTGTAGCTAGACCTTTTGGGGTTACAGGAAGTTTTGGGTTTAGTTTTTAATAAAAGCTATTAAGGTTTTGATTCATTGTCAGATATTATATGACCTGCAGGAACTTCCGAATTTTCTATGCCCTTAATATATCCTTGAAATTTGGGATGAAAAATAGGTCTCCTCAACTCCCAGTAATGTTGAGCACCATTTGTAACTAAATAGGCTTCAAAAATTTTTCGATTATTTTCCCAAACATCTTTTGGTATTGAATTGTCCAGGTAATGCAGATAGATATTTTCAAAAAGTTTGAAAAAAGAATACATTACATGGACAAAACGTGCTTTTTGCAATTTATTCATACTTTCAAAATCCTTACAGCCATACTGAAATATCCACGCTAATTCTGAGTCTGCCATGATGGCGTAATTCCAGTCCATCAGAGAATTGAAGGAAGAATTGCGCATAGAGGTTTTTAAATTCTTAGTACCGTCCTTAACTTGTTTTGCCAAATAAATGACTGAAACAACTACAGCTAGAGACCCGATAATTTGAAGAAGTATTTCAATTTTAGACCAATCCATTGTTTTATGACATACTATTTTTAAGTCCTGCAAGTATTTTGTCTGGGGTCACTGGTAAATCCGTAAATCGTACACCTATGGCATTGTAAATGGCGTTGGTTATAGCCGGAGCAGAACCAATAAGTCCAACTTCTCCAAGCCCTTTAGCACCAATAGGGTTTCTGTTGTAATCTGGTTTATCAATAAAGGAAACTTCAATTAATGGTACGTCCGCATTTACTGGGACATGATAACCCGCAAAATCATTACCTACCAAGCGACCTGTATTTAAATCTACATCCTGTTTTTCGGTGAGTGCCATACCAATGCCACCAACCCCAGCGCCAATAATCTGGTTAGCAGCAGCTTGTGGATTGACAATTTTACCGCCATCAGCAACAATGACCATCCGATCCATTTTAACCTTACCCGTTAATGCATTCACTTTTACTTTGTAAAAATGAGCTGCTGAAGAACAAAAGGCATAGGTTTTTCCTTCGTCACCTGGTCTTGAATATTCTTCAACATAGATATTGTCTAAATTATGTTCCTTAAATAAATCTGAATATGTGATAGATGTATCTGGTTTACTATGTAGTTGAAATCCATTATCGTTTAAAACAATCGATTCAATAGTCTTTTTATCAGATGCTTGCCAAGCATACATTGCAAGTTCTTTTTTAAGAGCGGTACATACAGCATCAACTGCTCCACTTAACGATGCTAATCCCCAGCTACCACCTTGCCTCGGAGCTTTTGGGTGCAATGAATTTCCAAGTTTTATGGAAATTTTTTCTTTAGGAATACCAAGAAACTCATGAGACATATTCACCATAGCCTCACCAGTACCAGTACCGATATCAGTCATGGCAGTACTAACAATGATTTCACCATTTGCATTCATCTCTATCGATGCACCACTGCCCTTACGAGATGAATTCCAGAATCCAACCGCCATACCATATCCAGTGTACCAGTCACCATCTTTCAATTGTTTGGGTTGTGTTGATCGATTGTCCCAATCAATTTGTTTAGCTCCACGCTCTAAACACTCATTAAGATAATGGGTAGACCAAGGTTTTCCTGACTCCATATCTTGAGGAGCAATATTATTAAGTCTTAATTTAACAGGGTCAATATCCGCTTTGTAGCAAAGTTCGTCCAAGGCGGATTCGATAGCAAAGGTGCCTGTAGAATCACCAGGACCACGCATCCAAGTAGGTACTGAAAGATGTAGAGGAACTCTTACACGCTCCGTTTTTACAAATTCAAAAGCATAAACTTTTCTTGAAATACCAGTAATTCCTTCCCCAAAACTTTTAGATTGTGATTGACTATGTTTGGCTTGGTGATTAATACCCATTAGTTTGTGATTTTCACTCAAACCAATTTTTATATTTTGCCATGATTCTGGCCGATAACCAACCATTGTGAACATTTGAGGACGAGTAAGAACAACTTTAACTGGGCGCTGTAAATGTTTAGCTGCCATAGCGGCAACAACAGTATTAAACCAAATTTTAAGTCCAGAACCAAAGCCACCACCAACAAACTCACTATTTACATGAATATTCTCCTCTGGAATATCAAATAAATTCGCAATAGTATCTTGAACATTGTTTACACCTTGACTTTTATCAAATAGTTTTAAAGTGCTTTCATTTTTCCAATACGCTATAGTCGCATGCATTTCCATAGGATTGTGAACTTCCATGGCAATACGGAATTCTCTTTCAACGATATACTTGGAATTATTTAATGAGGATTCATCTCCACGTATTTTCCCAGTATTTTCTAAAGGAAATGTATTTGATTCAGATCTAAAGTTGACGTTAAGTGCATTTTCAGCATATTCCACCTTTAGTAATGTCGATGCATAAGTAGCATCCTCCAAAGTTTCGGCAACAACCAAAGCAATTGGTTGTCCATTGTACCCTATGGTGTTGTGATGAAAAAAGGTATGATGAGCAAAGGCCTCTTTTCGCTTATTCTCATCATCTAAATTTGCAACTTCAGGTTTATTCCAATAGGATAGCACATCAATAACACCAGGCACTTGTTTGGCTTCTTCAGTATCTAAACTCAATAATTTTCCTGATGCAATCGTGCTTCCCACCAAAACGCCATGAGCTAAATTAGGTAGGTCATACTCAGCAGAGTATTTCGCTTTACCAGTCACTTTGGCAACCCCTTCTATACGTCCTTTTCTTTGTTTTTGAAATCTGAACATAAGGTTATGTGTTTGAAGGTTTAGAAATACACTCTAATAATGCAGCTACAACAGCACCTTTCAGTAAATCAACTTTAAAAGTATTGTAATCTAGGGGCTTTGTAGACGAAGCTGCTATTTTTGAAGCTTCCTCAAAATTTTCACGAGTAGCCATTTTTCCTTTTAAAAAGTCTTCAGCTTTATACCATCTCCAAGGTTTATGAGCAACACCACCTGATGCTAATCGGGCTTCTTTTATTTTACCACTCTTGACTTCTAAGGCAGCAGCAACAGAAACCAATGCAAAGGCATAAGAATCACGTTCTCTAATTTTTACATAAGAGACATGTTGTCCAAACTTATTTTCAGGAATAAATACTGAAGTAATTATAGCATTTTGAGGTAAATTATTGTCTTTATCAGGTTGGTTTTCTGGCAATCTATGAAACGCTTCAAATGGAATTATTTTTTCAGAGCCATCAGATTTCATAATATTAGCTTCTGCATCTAAAGCTACTAAAGCAACACAAAAATCTGAAGGATGGACAGCAACACAACTATTAGACGTGCCAATAATGCCCGCCATACGCTGATGGCCATTTAACGCACTACAGCCAGAATTTGGTTTTCTTTTATTACAAGGTGAGGCGGTGTCGTAAAAATAGGGGCAACGTGTCCGCTGTAATAAGTTGCCTCCAGTCGTTGCCATGTTTCTTATTTGTGGCGATGCTCCAGCCAGAATTGCTTTTGATACTAATGGAAAATTAGCTTGTATTTCTGAATGTACAGCAACTTCAGTATTTGTTGCGGCTGCCCCTAAAAGAATGCCTTTTTTGTCAGATACAATAGTTTTTGAAAGCACGGAGTTGATATCAATTAAAGTGTCTGGTGTCTTAATGTGTTTTTTCATTAAGTCCAGTTGGTTTGTCCCTCCGGCAATGAATTGACTGTCACTAACCTTATGCCGCAATGCGCTGTTAATGCTGTCTGGATGATTAAAATTAAATGGCTTCATTTAGCGACACTTTTAATGGCATTAGTAATTCCGTTATAAGCACCACAGCGACAAATATTTCCGCTCATATATTCCTTAATTTCTTCCACAGAGTTTGTATGCCCTTCATTGACACAAGCTACTGCGGACATTATTTGGCCAGGGGTACAGTAACCACATTGAAAACCGTCGTGCTCTAAAAATGCTTCCTGCATAGGATGCAAGTTGTCTCCTTCTGCTAAACCTTCAATTGTTGTGACTTCTTTGCCAGTCATCATAGTCGCCAAACTTAAGCAGCTTAGAGTTCGTTTTCCATTAATATGAACAGTACAGGCCCCACATTGGCCATGGTCACAACCTTTTTTGGTCCCTGTGAGATTGAGATTTTCACGCAATAAATCTAAAAGTGTAGTTCTGCTGTCTATGTTTAGGTCATACTTTTTTTTGTTTATTGTTATAGAAAGTGGAACAATAACCTTCTTTACAAAATACGTTTCTTTGATTTCAGTATAGAAAGCTTTTACAGAATGCGGAATTAAGGTGAGTACTGTAAAAGCCGAAGACGCTTTTAAAAAAAAGCGACGGCTAAAGGCAACATTTTCTTTATTGGATGGATTCAATGTATCGATTGGTTTTCATAAAGTTATGAAAAAAACGGTTATGAAAACTTAAGGTGACATTTATTTAAGTCTTTAAATAAAAACCTTGATAAGGTCTTTGCTTTAAACTATCTTTGCACCCCTTAAATTTAGAGTATGAGCCCAAAAGGAAAATTAACGTTCGATGTTTTGATTGAAATCCCAAAAGGAAGTCGAAACAAGTATGAATATGATTTCGATTTAAAGAAAATACGATTCGATCGTATGCTATTTTCATCAATGATGTACCCAGGAGATTATGGGTTTATCCCAGAAACATTAGCTTTAGATGGAGATCCATTAGATGTTTTGGTTATGGGAAGTGAGCCGACTTTCCCTATGTGTGTTATGGAGGTAAAGCCGATAGGTGTATTCCACATGGCTGACGAAAAAGGCCCTGATGAAAAATTACTGTGTGTGCCAGTCTCGGATCCTATTTGGAATTCGTATAATGACCTAAGTGACCTTAATCCACATCGTAAAAAGGAAATTGAACACTTTTTTCAGGTCTATAAAGATTTGGAAAAGAAGAAAGTAGATGTTGGTGGTTGGGGAAATGCTCAAGAGGCCTATGATATTTTAAACAAATGTATTGAGCGTTATGAAGGCAGTAACCATAAAGTTAATGGAGACTTTACCATATAATAACTAATGCTTTCGGTTGAATGTCAAATACTTGTCAATTTTAAGTCTAACTTTTGTATATGGGCTGATTTTACTACTTTTGCCCAGCTAAAAACTAATCAAAATTAAAAATGTAAATATGGAATCACTTATGATTTATATGCCAATAGCTCTGGCGCTTTTAGGGTTAATATACATGATTGTAAAACAATCCTGGGTCATGAAGCAAAACGCTGGCGATGGTAAAATGAAAGAAATTTCAGATCATATATACGAGGGCGCACTTGCTTTCCTAAATGCTGAGTATAAATTGTTAGCTGTTTTTGTGGTCATCGTATCTGTTTTGTTGGCTGTTGTATCTTTTGTAGTACCAACGACACATTGGTTAATCGTGATCGCCTTTATTTTTGGGGCAGTATTTTCTGCTTTTGCGGGAAACATCGGAATGAAAATAGCCACCAAAACAAATGTAAGAACAACGCAAGCTGCACGTACAAGTTTACCGAATGCACTTAAAATCTCTTTTGGAGGTGGAACTGTTATGGGTCTTGGTGTTGCTGGTTTAGCGGTATTGGGATTAACAGCATTCTTTATATTTTTCTTTTGGTTTTTTATGGGAAGCGGATGGACAAATACAATGGATATGACTATTGTACTTGAAACCTTAGCCGGATTCTCATTAGGAGCTGAATCCATTGCCTTGTTTGCAAGAGTTGGTGGAGGAATATACACCAAGGCTGCCGATGTTGGCGCTGATTTGGTTGGGAAAGTTGAAGCTGGTATTCCAGAAGATGATCCTCGAAATCCTGCAACTATTGCAGATAACGTAGGCGATAATGTAGGAGATGTTGCTGGTATGGGAGCAGATTTATTCGGGTCTTATGTTGCGACTGTATTAGCTGCAATGGTATTAGGTAACTATGTTATAAAAGATATGGGTGGATCTATTGCGGATGCTTTCGGTGGTATTGGCCCAATTCTATTACCTATGGCAATAGCTGGTGCAGGAATTATTATTTCCGTCATCGGAACCATGTTGGTAAAAATAAAAAATAACGATGCTAAGGAAGCCCAAGTTATGGGGGCTCTTAATGTTGGAAACTGGACATCTATTATTTTAGTAGCAATATCTTGTTTCGGATTAGTGACTTGGATGTTACCAGAAACCATGCAAATGAATTTCTTTGGTGAAGGCTTACAAGAAATTTCTTCCATGCGTGTATTTTATGCAACTTTAGTGGGCTTATTTGTAGGTGCTGTTATCTCTTCAGTTACAGAATATTATACAGGATTAGGTAAAAAACCAATTCTAAATATTGTACAACAATCTAGTACTGGAGCAGGGACTAACATCATTGCTGGTTTAGCGACTGGTATGATTTCTACTTTCCCATCAGTATTATTATTTGCAGGTGCTATTTGGGCATCTTATGCATTCGCTGGGTTCTACGGTGTAGCTTTAGCAGCTTCTGCTATGATGGCAACGACTGCTATGCAATTAGCAATTGATGCTTTCGGGCCAATTTCTGATAATGCAGGTGGTATTGCAGAAATGAGTGAACAAGAACCAATCGTAAGAGAACGTACAGATATATTAGATTCAGTTGGTAACACAACTGCTGCAACAGGAAAAGGATTTGCTATTGCTTCTGCAGCATTAACGTCATTGGCTTTATTTGCCGCTTACGTAACGTTTACAGGAATTGACGGAATCAATATTTTTAAAGCACCGGTATTAGCTATGTTATTTGTTGGTGGAATGGTACCAGTTGTATTCTCTGCATTAGCAATGAATGCCGTTGGTAAAGCTGCTATGGAAATGGTAGAAGAAGTACGTCGTCAGTTTAGGGATATTCCTGGAATTATGGAAGGTACTGGAAAACCAGAATACGATAAGTGTGTTGCAATTTCTACACAAGCATCTTTAAAAGAAATGATGTTACCTGGTTTATTAACTATCGGGTTTCCGCTAATTATTGCATTTGTTCCTATGTTATTTGGAATGGATAATCAAGCTATTGCTGAAATGCTTGGTGGTTATATGGCTGGTGTTACGGTGTCAGGTGTGTTGTGGGCAATATTTCAAAATAATGCTGGTGGTGCATGGGATAACGCTAAAAAGTCTTTTGAAGCTGGTGTTGAAATTAACGGTGAAATGACTTATAAAGGTTCTGACGCTCACAAGGCAGCCGTTACAGGTGATACTGTTGGTGATCCATTTAAAGACACTTCTGGACCTTCAATGAATATCTTAATTAAATTGACGTGTTTAATTGGCTTGGTCATCGCTCCAATTTTAGGAGGACATACCGAAGAAGGATTGGCACAAGTTGAAGACGAAATTAATGTTGAGGTAACTATGAACGCTGATGAATTAGCTGAAGCTACCATTACATATACAGTTACTGAGAATGGTGAGGAAATCACAAAAAATGAAACATTTAAAGGAACAGAAGCTGAAGTAAAAGCTAAACTAGAAGCTTTTGAAGCTCAACATACAGCTACTGATGCTGAAGTAAAGAAAGTGATTAAAGAAGTAAACATTATTAAGAACTAGTGTTTAGTAATCTTATATCTAAAAGCCTCGCATTGCGAGGCTTTTTTTATGCTCAATAGCTGACTTTACTTTCTTTGAAGATAAATAAACTCGTAAATGCGTTCGGAGATATTTTGACTTTTACTTAACTTCTACTCAGTTTTAGAGAAAAAATGTTTCAATGTACTATGATGATTTAATAACGTTAGCAATAGCCTTTGGTTTAGGACTCTTAGTTGGTCTTCAACGCGAAAAAACAGATAACCATATGGCTGGTGTAAGAACCTTTACGCTTATTTCTTTACTAGGTGTAATGTCTGGTTTTTTAACTCGGGAATATGACAACCCGTTTATTCTTCCTGCTTTAGGATTAGCCATCGCCTTTATGCTAATGATGGCAAACTACATAAAACTCAAAAAACTAAATGAACCAGACATTGGTCAAACCACAGAGGTTGCTGCCCTTTTGATGTTTGCCCTTGGAGCGTATCTTGTTTTGGGGAGTCAGCTTATCGGTGTTTTGGTCGGTGCGTCTTTAGCAATCCTACTTTACGTCAAAGAACATTTGCATGGGTTTATAGATAAATTAAAACAAAAGGATTTATCTGCAATTATGACATTGGTGGGTATTAGCTTAGTTATTTTGCCAATCCTTCCTAATGAGACTTATGGGCCTTACGATGTCATTAATCCGAAAAACATTTGGTTAATGGTTACGCTTATTGTAGGGATAAGTGTTGTGGGGTATTTCATCTATAAATTTGTTGGCAAAAAAGTCGGCTTAATTTCTAATGGAATTTTAGGTGGACTTATAAGTAGTACTGCAACAACAGTTAGTTATGCCCGTAAAACAGCTGATAATACAAGTATCTCAAAACTTGCTGTTTTTGTTATTGTTACAGCCTCAGCCATCTCTTTTGTTAGAATCTTATTTGAGGTAGGTATAGTGATCCCAAACCATCTCGGTAAAATAGCTTTGCCTATTATTGCTGTTGTTCTTATAATGGCGTTAATATGTATTGTGTTGTTCTATTTAATAAATAAGCAAGACTCAGAAAATGATAAGATGCCTGAACCCGATAATCCTGCACAATTTAAAAGTGCTTTAATTTTTGGGTTTTTATATGCATTTATTTTATTAGCCGTTGCTTTTACAAAAGAAAAATTCGGCAATAGTGCTTTGTATGTCATTTCAATCATTAGTGGGCTAACAGATGTTGATGCCATTACGCTTTCTCTTTCACAACTGATTAAAGAGGGTAATTTAAAAGCCACGTTTGGATGGAAATTAATTCTTCTTGCTGGCTTATCCAATATTCTGTTTAAAGGTGTTATGGCGATTGTATTAGGAGCCAAAAATATTACGAAATGGATAGTGATTTCTTTTGGAATTACTATTATTTCTGGTTTATTGATAATTTGGTTATGGCCAGAAAGCTGGTATTTCTAGTATATGATTTTTATTACTTTTCTTCATTTTTTGGTTCATCCCTATTCATTTCCACCATATCGACTTGGTCGATTTCTTTACCTAAAAGATACTTGCTAAAGTAGTCTGCTTTCTTCCAAAAGAAATATTCTGTCATATTTCCATATCCATGGCGTTGGGTAGGAAAGAGGAAAAAGTCAAATCGTTTGTTGGCTTTTATAAGGGCATTAGCCATACGTATGGTTCCTGCAGGGTGAACATTGTTATCAATATCACCAGTGGTTAACATTAAATGACCTTTAAGATTACCCGCTAAAGATTGATTTTTATCAATCATATACTTATAGGTGATTTTACCATCGGCATCTTTTTCTTCTTTAATACCATGGTGTGTTTCACTCCACCAGCTATTATACACGGTATTGTCATGGTTTCCTGACGACGAAACGGCTACTTTAAAAAAGTCGGGATACACTAACATCGCAGCAGTTGACATAAACCCACCGCCCGAATGGCCAAAAATTCCAACTTTTTCAATATCAATAAAGTCGTATTTGTCCGCTAATTGCTCAGCTACATATTTTTTGTCGGCCAACCCATAATCCCGTAAATCGCCATAACCATAGGTGTGGTACCATTTAGATCGCGCAGGGTGACCTCCTCTATTACCTAAAGTAATAACAATAAAGCCAACCTGAGCCAATCGATCCGTTCTATTCATACGAGCAGAAAACGACTTATTTACAGCCTCAGTCTGTGGGCCTGGATACACATATTCAATTAATGGATATTTTTTGGTTTCGTCAAAATCAAATGGTTTGTACATTACCCCATAAATATCTGTAATACCGTCGTCAGCCTTGGCCTTAAATGGTTCTGGAAATTGATACCCTGTGGCCATTAATTGTGA
This sequence comes from Winogradskyella sp. A3E31, assembly GCF_046720935.1. Classification (NCBI taxonomy): domain Bacteria; kingdom Pseudomonadati; phylum Bacteroidota; class Flavobacteriia; order Flavobacteriales; family Flavobacteriaceae; genus Winogradskyella; species Winogradskyella sp. A3E31. The sequence continues at coordinate 254,098 of NZ_JBHNWH010000002.1, read as the reverse complement.
TAAATCAGCTTCCTCTAGACTCATAACCAATGAACCATTACTATTTCTTAGTTCAGATTTTGGTACAGTATTCACTCTTGAGAAATTACTAACGAAAAAAGATTTTGAATCAGAAACATTAACAGACGAATTAAAGTCTCCTGGATTCAAATTTTTAAAACCTGTTCCATTCAAATTGATTTTGTATAAGTGTGCATAATAAGGGTCTTCCTCTGTATTGACACCGTTAGCTGTAAAGTAAAGTGTTCTGCTATTTTCATCAATACCTTCAAATGAATCGATATGAAATTCTCCTTGAGTCACTTGCCGTTTTAAATTACCATTAGAATCGTATAAATAATAATGCCCCCAACCATCTCTTTCTGACCAAAACAAAATTTCAGATTCATTATTAAATAATCTTATTTGTTTGCCGCGTGTTTCAATGTATGTATTAAAACTTTCATTGATTAATGTAGTAACCTCACCTGTATTGATATCCGCTACATGAATATCTTGGCGCTTACGGTCGCGACTAATGGTATTAAAATAAATCTTTCCTTTCTTAGACAATAACATGGCGGGTTTGTGATCATCAGTATTGCTTTTTTTATATCTGTGCGCATAGAGCCCTAAACTTTGCTGAACTGAAGTGTCTAAAGCCACTTGAACAATTTCTTTTGAAGGGATTTTAAATATATGGATATAAGGTTTGTAAAACTCTTCTTCACCAGCCATGTGGTATTTGTAGGTTTCAATAGTTGGTCTGCCTTTTGCTGAGGAATTAATGACCCATAAATCTTTTATGTGGCGAGAATCAGTGCGCTGCTGAACAAAATATTGAGAATCATGAGACCATAAGCCAGAGACCACTTTTCTATCATCTTTTGTCTTTTCCTTCTCCGCATCTGTATCTCCTCGTCCTCCACGTCCGTAACTAAAATTTTCTACACCATCCTTTGTCCATTGGTGCTCAACAATTGTTGAGTCTTTTTCATCCTCTACCGCTTTAAGGAAATTTTCTTTGTCCATCCAGTACAAATTATGCTTTCTCGAAAACAGAACTATTGAACTGTCTGGTGCTACGTTTGCCCATCGGATACGCTTTTCATCATCTTTAGAATTGTCAATAACCCTAAGTCCATTTCCACCCAAACGGTACTCAAGGTAATACACCTTTTTCTCCATTTTAGGTTTTTTCTTTTTAGTGTCTTTTGTTTTGGTAGAATCAGTACTTTTCTTTTTATCATCGTCTTTGGCTTCTACCTCTTCACTAGATTTTACTCTAAACCTAATCGCTGTTTCATTATCTACAAATTCAAAATCAAACCGGGGTAAATGCTTAGCATCATAAGGGTCTTTTGTTATTTCAGTAAGCCACTTTGCCATTTTTGCATTATCAAAAAGCTTGCTTCTAGTCCTTCTGTCTGGATCGACAATATAATAGTTAGAGCCTTCCGTTGTTTTGTATTGATACCAAAACCGGTTACCTGTTTTAAGCCAATTTGGCCTTACGCTGGTAGAATGCACGAGTTTACCAAGTTGATTTGGTGAGAATCGGGCAGCTAGTCTGTAATTTGGTTCCGGATTTTGGTGCTCATCATTTTCTTGGGCATTTATCAATGATAGTGATAACAATAGTATAAGAAAGAATACTTTTTTCATGTTCGGCTGGTATAATTAATGATTTAAAGGTCACTAAAATAAATCTTATATTTTTTAATTGAATGGACATGAACTTATTTAACATTTTTTAATGAAGCATGCTTAAATAGTTAATTTTTGTATCTTCAAAACCTAATTTATTTTCATGGCTTGGTTTAGAAAAGACCCCCTACAAATCATCACTTTCCAAAGTTACGGTACACCAATCCATTTTTATACTCGCGGCAGAGCACTAGAAGATGAAGCTATAAATCTAGAGGACAAAGGGTTATTGAGTTTAATAGTTAATACATGGAAGCGATTTGAAACGGACGAAATCAAATATGTAGATCTCAATATTAAACTATCCAGCGGTAAAATACTTAAAACAAAAACTGATGACCATGGTTATTTTACAGTTGATGAATCTATTGAGGGTTTAGATAAGTTGACAAATTCTGAAGGGTGGTTGAGTTTTGAAGCCTCTTATAGTGATGTTAATATTAAAAGAACCATTCAGAATAATAATAGGTTTCCTGGAGAAGTCTTAATTCCTGCACTAGATTCAGACTTTGGGGTTATCAGCGATATAGACGATACCATTTTGCATACGGGGGTTGTTTCTTATTTAAAATGGCGCGTTATTTTCAATACAATTTTTAGACATGCCAAAAACCGCAGTCCTTTAAAAGGTGCTGCTGATTTTTATCACAAATTGCATCGAGGTAAATCTGGGGATAAAGCAAACCCCATTTTCTATGTAAGTCATAGCCCTTGGAACTTGTATAGGTATCTCGAATTGTTCTTAAAACAAAATGACTTCCCAAAAGGCCCAATACTTCTAAGAAGCTTTAAAACTATTTTTAAACGGAAGGAAGAAGGTGAAAAGCCTCAAAAACAGAAAGAGATTATTAATCTATTAAACACGTATCCCAACCTTTCATTTATTCTAATTGGTGATAGTGGGGAGCATGACCCAGATATATATATAGAAATAGCGGAAGCCTTTCCGAATAGAATTAAGGCCATTTATTTGAGAAGTGTAAAACACAAAAAGAAAATACTGCGGGTAAAAGACCTTTTAGGTAGTTTTAAATCAGTGCCAGCATTATTGGTGGAAAGTAGCGAACAAGCTATTGAACACGCTAGACAAAATGGGTTTATTATCTAAAAATTGAAAGTATTGGTTCGGTCATTGAGGCTCTCGAAATGACCACGATGTTTTTATATGGTAATAAATAAGGTCAATGTCGATAGTCTAGTATTCTCGAAGTGTTTTAAGTATATTATAATAGTGACTTCGAGAGCCTCAGTCACCATGTTCGGAAGCCTCTGCTACAATAAATGAACTAAAACAAGCCGTTAATCTCAGCATCAATTTTATTGATAATGCCACCGAGGTCTTCGGGATTGTCCACAAAATCTAACTTATCCACATCAATAATAAGCAAATTGCCCTTATTGTAACCATGTATCCAAGCTTCATAACGTTCATTGAGACGGCTTAAATAATCGATACTAATAGTGTTTTCGTAATCACGTCCACGTTTATGGATTTGAGATACTAAATTAGGTATAGAGCTTCTTAAGTAAATCAATAAATCTGGCCCTTTAACAAAGGACTCCATAAGTTCAAAAAGTGAGGAGTAGTTTTCAAAATCACGATTGGTCATTAAGCCCATGGCATGGAGGTTCGGAGCAAAAATATAGGCATCTTCATAGATGGTTCTATCTTGAATAATGTCCTTTCCGCTGTTTTGAATCTGATTGATTTGTCTAAAGCGACTGTTTAAAAAATACACCTGAAGGTTAAAACTCCAACGTTCCATTTGGTTGTAGAAATCATCCAAGTAAGGATTGTCTACCACGTCTTCTAACTGGGCTTCCCACTTGTAATGTTTTGCTAATAGTTTTGTAAGCGTCGTCTTTCCTGCGCCGATGTTTCCTGCAATGGCAACGTGCATATTTTATTGATTTTTTAGTTGATATCGACGTAGTAGTTCGCCGTCGTAAATATACAAGGTTTCATTGGTTACCAAAAACTGTTTTATTAACAAATTAGGATGATTTAGCTCTTTTAATTCAGCAGTTTCCTCATTGAAAATAGACAGCTGGTTTTCCTTTTTAAGGAATAAGGAGCCTTTTGTGAATCCGATTTCGGTATACCCTTCATTTTTTACCTTGGTAATTAAACTTCCGAAGTAATTATAGATATATAGAAAGTTTTCGGTTAGCATATAGCAATAATTGTAATTGCTTTTTAAATCTAAAACCTGGGATCGGACAGGTATGGTTTTTAGTTTCGTTTTTAAAATTAGGTAATCGAATAACTCTAGCTGCTGGGTATCTTGATTAAAAATCCAGATTGTGGAATCATAACCGGTAGAAACATGGGACACATTTCTAAAGGGCTCAATTTGATTAAAATCTAATTTTGAAATCTCCGCCAGTCTGTTATCCAGTAAAATAACCGTATTAAAATCCTTATAAAATACATTGATTTTTAATGGATTAAAGGGATTTGAAGATGTGATATCCCCTAACTGAAAATTAGAATAATTTAGAGATTGGGATGTGGTTCTTTTAATGAAACTATTGTCTTTTGTGGTGTAATAAAGGGTGCCAAAATTATCGATACCATTGATGGATTTTACATTTAATAACGTAGAATCAATACTTTTTAAAGTAATATTATCTTGTGCAGAAAGCAGGTTAGCCAATAAAAAAAATGAAAAAAACAACTGCTTCATAGTAAGGATGAAAGTACAAAAAACTTACTAAGTAATAACTCTTAGAACTACCGAATATTATTTAATGAAAGTTTAATGGCTATACAGTCAACTTATATCCAAAACCACGAACATTCAATATTTGGATAGAGTCATCCTTTTTTAATTTTTTTCGGAGTTTTGAAATAAAAACATCCATACTTCGAGCCGAGAAAAAATCATCATTTCCCCAAAGTTTATTCAAAATTACTGAGCGATCTAAAACACTATTTTTATTCTTTATTAAATGGAATAACAAGTGCGCTTCTCTATGGGTTAACTGCACGGATTCTTCGTCCTTATAAGTGAGTAATTGCTTTGGGAAATCAAAAACATAGTCTCCAATCTGTAATATCTTCGATGTCTTTTGGGTTTTAGAACGGTCAATAAGATTATGGATTCTTACAATCAGTTCTTCCATACTAAAAGGTTTTTTAAGATAATCGTTACCCCCAATAGAAAATCCTTCAACAACATCTTGTGTTTGTGATTTTGCAGTTAAAAAAATAATCGGAATGTCATCATCTTCCGTTCTGATGTCTTTAGCAACTGTAAAACCATCCTTTTTAGGCATCATCACATCTAACACCAAAACATCAGGTTTGTTTTGGTTATATTCTTTTAGAGCCTTTTCCCCATCAGAGCAGAGCGTCACCTCAAAATTTCTGGTCTCCAAACTTTCTTTTATAATTTGGCCGAGAGCAGCTTCATCTTCAGCAAGTAAAATTTTAATGGTATCAGACATTTGGAATGCTAATTTTAAATGAGGTTAAATTTTTTGATACGTCTAGAGTAATTTTACCACCATGTTTTTCTATTATAGCCTTAGTGTAATAAAGGCCAATGCCAAAGCCTTTAACATCATGGGTGTTGCCCTTTGGCACACGATAAAATTTTTCAAAAATCCGTTCTGTATTGGCCTTAGAAAGTACGTTACCACTATCTGAAATAGTAATATCTACCGTATTTTGCTTTGGAGAAATATCTAGCCATATTGTGTTTCCACCGTATTTAATGGCATTGTCTAGAATGTTATTTAAGGCATTCTCAAAGTGAAATACATCGACATTTATAGGGATTGCATCTCCCTTGAAGCTCGATTCAATAGTCCTTTCTGGATATTGTAACTTGTAGCGATTTACCAATGTCTCCATTAAAATGCCTATATCAACAGTTTCTCTTTTAAGATTAAGGTTTTCGCTATCTAGAGTTGCCGTTTCTAAAAGCTTTTCAACCATAACACTTAATTTGTTAAGTTGATTAGATGACATGTCCAAGTAATTCTTGGTTTTAGATTTGTCTTCAAGCGCATTGAAGTTTCTTAGACTCTCTAAAGCAACACCAATGGTAGCAATGGGTGTTTTAAACTCGTGCGTAATATTACTTATTAAATCGTTTTTAATCTCGGCCAGTTGCTTTTGTTCTTTAATGATTTTAAGCAAATAGAATAAACAACTAATCACTGCTAAAACAAGTAATGTTGAAATTAGGATTCCTCCAAGAATTCGTTTTAAAACGACTTTATTTTCATTAGCAAATTGAATTTTTAAAGCGCTTTTTTTAGGAAGCAACGTAGAATTAGAAAACGTTCTAATGGAATCATTTTTAATAGGTGCGTTTTGCTGTACCCAAATTTCACCGTCAATACCATCTATTTTAGGGAAGCTTTCAAAAAACTTTAGTTTGTAGCCTATATCAATATTTTTTCGTTGCAATTCAATAGCCACAAGACTGTCAATTTTATTAAGGTCTAATGTGTCGTTAGTTATTGAAACCAAAACTTTTGATGTCAATAACTCAAATTTAGCATCACTAAAAGCAATACTGTCTTTTAGCTTTAAGGCATGGATTTTAGTTTTAAAGGAATCTGAAGAGATCGGTTTGTTCTGTTCGTTATGAGCCTTCATCATCGAATCTGCACTCATGCCCTTAAATATAGTCACTCCTTCCATTTGTTCAATCTTGAGAGAATCTAGCCCTTTAAAAGAACCTGAATTTTCGTCGATATTTTCAAGGATTTTTGTGAGTTCACTGTTTTCATCAAATATGGCTTTTTGTTGATCTCCTTCTAATGAGAAACCAAGTGTGGTTTTAGTGGCTAAGCCTGCATAATAATCATCAACAGCTTTATCTAAACTGGTTTGTACATCGTTTATGAGTTGTTGTTTATTACTGAGGTAATTCTTATAATTCCAATAGATTTGTATGCTTATTGTTCCGATAATGACAAGAACAATAAAGTATAACATCCAGCGATATCTCTGTGCATTCATAGGTCAAATGTATGCCATAAATAATAGTATTACTAATCGGTTAACACACGTTAACGTTGGTTAACTTTAAAACAGAATGATCTTTTTCATATTTGTAGTCTACTAATCATTAAACAATATTATCATGAAGAATTCATTAATTATTTTAGCTTTATTTTTTATTTCAATCAGTTTTGCACAAGACAAAGTAGTCCACGAAAAAAGCTCTATTGAAAAAATAGAATTTACTAATGTCGCCATAGAAATTACTGTAGATAGTGCAAAGGATATTGAAGAAACGTTTACCGTTACGGACATCAAAGAAATGTTAGACGATACTAATCCTGGAGAAGACATTTCTTTTAAAATCATCTGTAACGGTGAAAAGATGTCGAACGGAAAAAAATCTCATATGTCCTACGCTATTGAAGGTAATACAGATAATAAAGAAGAGTTTTTAAAAAGTATAAATAAAATTAGACAATCAGCAATAAACTATTATAATAACAAAAACTAGATCAAAAAATGAACACAATTATTAGAGTAATGGTTTTGAGTTTGGCACTGGTATTTACCAGTGTCAATGCTCAAGATTTTCAAGGCATCGCCACTTACAAAACCAAACGTAGTGTTGATATTAAATTAGACAGTACAAGATTTAATTCCGATCAACAGAAAAAGATGATAGAGATGATGAAAAAGCAGTTTGAAAAAACCTTCGTCCTAACATTTAATAAATCAGAGTCCACATACAAAGAGGAGGAAAAGTTAGATAAACCTCAAGTGGGTATGGGTGGAGATTTTCAAGTAATGGCCATTGGTGGAGGTGGTGGAGGTGATATCTATTATAAGAATACCAAGGACAATAGATATGTAAATCAAACCGATACTTTCGGAAAAGTGTTTTTGGTAAAAGATAGTTTAGAACAGCGCCAGTGGAAGTTAGAACCAGAAACAAAATATATTGGTGAATACCTTTGTCATAAAGCGACATTTTTTGAAGAGGTTGAGGTGACTGAAATGAGAATGTCAGATGATGCTACAGATGAAGAAATGAAACCTAAGAAAACCAAGAGACCAAAAACCACTACAGTATGGTATACGCTACAAATACCTATTAACAATGGGCCATCTGATTATCAGGGCTTGCCTGGTTTAATCATGGAAGTGGATGATGGAGATCAAACCATATTATGTAGTCGTATTGTTTTAAACCCAGAGGACAAGGTGAATATAGAAGAGCCAACAAAAGGCAAAGAAGTTGACCAAGAAGAATATCGTGAAATCATGGATAAAAAAGCTAAGGAAATGATGGAACGTTATAGGCCACGCCCCGGTAGCCGTGATGGCGAAACCATTGAAATTCGTATTGGCGGTTAGATTAAAATGTGTTAATATTTTGGTAAACAAGGACATGTGTGTTTAAACTTTAATTAGGTTTGTTAAACAAATGAATTTAATTTTACAATCATGAAAGCATACATCTATCTCTTTAGTTTATTAACTCCGTTATTATTTTTATTGCCAAAGCCTGATACTAATAATGATTTTCAGGGCAAAGCAATCTATGTTTCAAAATCGACGATGGATTTAGGTAATTGGGGAGCAAGGTTAAGTGAGGCTCAGAAAAAGCAGGTGATGGCAAGGTTAAAAAACAGACTCGAAAAAACGTATGTGTTGACCTTTAATAAGGAAGAGTCCCTCTTTGAGGAAGAAGAAAAGTTAGATGCTATTTCAGGAGCAACCGATTCTTGGGGAAGTAATTTTTCAGCAGGGGATTCTTATAAAAATGTCAAAGACCGTCAATTGATTCAGCAGCAAGAATTTTACGGAAAACAATTTCTGGTTAAGGATGACCTCATGGATATAAAATGGGTGATGGGTGAGCAAACAAAGCAAATAGGTAAATATACCTGCTTTAAAGCGATGGCTATGATTCCTAATGAAGACTTAACCTGGTTCTCTTTCTCATGGGATAATTTAAGGAATAATAGTGATACTGGTGATGGGGAAGAGCAAGCTGAAGACAATTTGGTTCAGGTAGAAGCTTGGTATTCACCACAGATTCCTGTGAGTCATGGACCATCAGAATACTGGGGGTTACCAGGACTAATACTAGAGGTAAGTGCTGGGAACACAACAATGTTATGTTCTAAAATCATAATGAATCCAGAGTCAAAAGACGACATAGAAGCACCAGATAAAGGGAAGGAAATTACTAAAAGTGCCTATCAAGAAACTTTAGTAGAAAAGATGAAAGAATTTAGAGCCAATAGAATGGGAAGAAGCAGAGGTTAATTTCTTTAACAGTAGTTTAACGTTTAGGCATTTAACTTTTTAGGCTATTGGGAGTCTAACTTGCGGATGAAACTATTTTTTCATCAATAAAATATTGAAATAAACTACTAAAATTAAAAAAAATGATTTTTAAAAACCTTCTCGGATTTGCTCTTCTCTTTGTCGGTACATCAGTATTTGCGCAGGACTTCCAAGGGAAAGCCTATTATCAATCTAAAACAACCATGGATATGGGTGATTGGGGTGGACAACAAATGACTCCAGAACAGAAAAAACGGATTGAAGAACGTATGAAAGGGTTTTTAGAAAAAGAATACGTTCTTAATTTCAATAAGGCAGAATCCATTTACAAAGAAGAAGATAAGCTTGAAGCCCCTGGGGCCGGCGGAAGAGGTTTTGGTGGTTTTGGGTCAAGCCTTTCAGGCGGGCCAACGTACAAGAATGTAAAGACTAAAGAACTTATAAAAGATCAGGAATTTTTTGGTAAAGCCTTTTTAATTAAGGACGAATTAAAGTCTTTGGAATGGAAAATGGGAACCGAAACCAAACAAATTGGCCAATACACATGCTTTAAAGCGACTGCAACTAAAACAGTAGATGAGTTCGATTTTAGAAGTATGAGAAGAAGACAGCCAGAACCAGAAAAGAAGAAAAAAGAAAAAGATTCTAGTGATGTTAGTTCAGAATCTAACGATCCAATGAGTGAAATCGAAACTCCAAAAACTATAGAAGTCACGGCATGGTACACGCCACAAATTCCAATTAATCAAGGTCCAGATGACTATTGGGGATTACCTGGGTTGATTTTAGAAGTTAATGCTGACAGAACTACTATTTTATGTACTAAGATTATTATGAATCCTGATGAGAAGGATGATATTGAGCAGCCAAAAAAAGGGGAAGAAGTCACTCAAGCAGAATACAACGAAATTATTACCAAAAAAATGCAGGAAATGAGAGAGATGTATGGAGGGAGAAACCGAGGCAGACGTAACTAAACTTAAACTAGCACAACCAAATTAGATGAAAAAATTATTAGTACTACTAAGTCTCTTAGTAGCAGGAAGCACTTTTGCCCAAGTAAAAGTTCAAGGTGTCGTAAAAGACAGCACAGGCGTCGGATTAGAATTGGCTAACGTCATTGCAATAGACACAACCTCAAAAGCTTTAGAGTCGTTTGCAGTAACCAATGATAAAGGGAGATATATTCTTTCTTTGGGTAAAAACAAAACCTATAAAATTCAGGTAAGTTATATAGGTATGAAGACCTTTAGTGAAGTATTAACCACTAAGGAAGCAGATTTAACAAAAGATTTTACACTAGCTGCTGACAATGAACTTGATGCTGTAGAGTTGACTTATGAAATGCCGGTTGTAATTAGAGGAGATACATTGATTTACAATGCAGATTCCTTTAAAAATGGTTCTGAGCGGAAGCTTGAAGATGTTTTAGAGAAATTACCAGGTGTTGAAATTAATGCTGATGGACAAATTGAGGTCGAAGGAAAACCAGTTAGTAAGGTCATGGTTAATGGAAAAGATTTTTTTGATGGAGATTCTAAATTAGCGACCAAAAATATCCCTTCAAATGCTGTAGATAAAGTTCAGGTGTTGCGTAACTTCTCTGAAGTAGGACAATTGAGAAGTGTGACCAATAATCAGGATAACGTTGCTTTAAATATTAAGCTTAAAGAAGGTAAAGAGAATTTCTGGTTTGGGGATGTTACTGTTGGGGGGGGATCTTCACCAGATGAGGCCTTATATTTGGCGCAACCTAAATTATTTTATTACAACCCCAAGTATAGTATTAACTTTATTGGTGATATCAATAATATTGGTGAAGTGGCTATTAGTCGTAGAGACCTGAGGAATTTTGGTGGTGGATTTAGAGCGCCGAGTAGAGGAAGTGGAACAAATCTTAACTTAGGTAGTAATGCCTTAGGCTTTTTAACAAGTGCAAATAACGCTCTAAAAATTGAAAATAAACTAGCGGCAACAAACTTTAGTTACTCACCTAAAAAGACCTTGGACATTAGTGGTTTTGGCATATTTAGCAATAGTAAAATATTAGCACGAGAGGAAAGATCTGTTCTATATACCAATCCGGAATTAGGTATCCCGGATGAAGATACAGAACAAAATACGGTAGAACGGTCTAATCAAGGCTTATTAAAGTTAAGTGCTTCTTACAAACCAAACTTTAGTAATCAGTTAGATTATGATGTTCTTGGTCGGTTCACAAAAGAGTCCCAAGAGCAAAGTTTATTTTCCTCAGTCGTAGGTACTACAGATCAATTTGAAGATGGAACACCTTTTAGTTTAAATCAAAATTTAAACTACTACTATACACTAGATGAGAACAATATTTTTGCTCTAGAGGCACAACATTTAATAAGTGATGAAGACCCATTTTACAATGCATTATTAGTTAATGACCCTTCAAACAATGATACTCCAGATGATGACGCTTATGATGAAACGGCAGAACAGTTGGGGTTAGATAGATCCTTGGATTTTTACAATATTGGCCAAGACAAGCGCGTAAAATCCAATCAGTTTGATGCTAAGTTAGATTACTATCACATACTGAATCAAAAGAGTAATATCAACATTACTTTAGGAACGATATTCAGTACTCAGAAATTTAATTCTTCTATATTTCAATTTCTTAATGATGGGTCAGTATTTAACCCAACACCAACTCTTATAGATTCAGAAGGGAATCCATTGACCGCTAATAATGACACGGAATATAACTTTAGCGATATATATTTAGGGTTTCACTACCGCTTAAAAACAGGAAAGTTTACCATTACGCCTGGGTTTTCTTTACATGCTTATGGTAATAAAAATGTTCAATTTGGAGAAGAATATAAAGATAACTTCTTCCGTTTTATGCCAGATTTTGAAACGCGTATCCAATTTAAAAAGAGTGAAAGTTTGACGTTTAGGTATAATCTCGCTAATAATTTTACTGATGTTACCCGCTTAGCTAGAAACTTGGTGCTGAGCAATTTTAATAACATTTCTTTTGGTAATGCAGAACTAGAGAATTCGTTATCTCACAATTTGAGCCTTGTTTATACAAGTTTCAATCTATTTAATTATACTAACGTTTTTGCTTTTGTAAACTATTCGAAAAATATAGATCAAATTCGAAACTTGACTAATTTTGAGAATGTGATTAGAACAGGGACATTCTTCAATTCCCCTTTTGCAGACGAAAGTTTTAATGCAAGAGGTAGAGTTCAACGCACCTTCGGAAAAGTAAGAGCATCTTTAAATACAAGTTTCAATTACTCTAAAAGTAATCAGTTTGTTCAAAATATAAGATCAATAAATGAATCCTTTACGCAAAGTTATACGCCAGAGATTAGAACAAACTTTAGAGAGGCTCCTAATGTAACCTTACGTTATAGATTGACTATTACAGATAACAATCAAGGTCGTAATAAAACCCAATTTATTACCAATGCTCCTTCTATAGATTTTGATGCGTATATATGGAAAGCAGTCACATTTAGAACAGATTTTACATATAATAACCAAACCAGAGAGGATGGACCTTCTCAATCATTTCAAACCTGGAATGCTTCATTGGCTTATAGAAAAGACAGAGATGCGAAATGGGAGTATGAAATTAGAGCATCAAATTTATTAGATATAGATTCTAGAGTAAGCAATGGAGCTAGCAATATATCAGTGTTCTCAACCGAAACATTTATTCAGCCACGATTTGTAACCTTTAGAGTTATTTATACATTGTAAGACTTATTGAAATAATTTTAAAACCCGCCGAAGTTCTTCGGCGGGTTTTTTGTTTTAATTGCCGCACTAATCTATCAAAAGAAAATTGTAATTTGTAGGTCTAAACCAATCCATTATGAAAATTAAACTCCATTTTATTTTACTAGTTTTTTTTTTAAGTTCAGCTTTTATTGTCGCTCAGGATAAAGACCCTGTTATTGAAAGCATCATTACAGAAGCCAATGAAAATTCTCAATTAGAACCCTTAGCACACGAATTGTTAGACGTGGTCGGTCCACGTTTGGTAGGGACACCTCAAATGCAAAAAGCACATGATTGGGCGGTTGCAAAATATAAATCTTGGGGCATTGAAGCACGAAATGAAAAGTGGGGCGAATGGCGAGGCTGGGAACGTGGTATAACACATATAGATATGTTGTCTCCTCGTGTTCAGACCTTACAGGGAATGCAGTTAGCATGGAACCCAAGTACGTCCGAAGATGGTGTTACAGCAGAGGTTATTACTTTGCCAGAGAACATCAAGGATTCACTCGATTTTGTAAAATGGTTGCCAAACGTAGAAGGAAAATTTGTGTTGGTGTCCATGAAGCAGCCAACAGGAAGACCAGATTACAATTGGGAAGAATTTGCGACAGAAGAGTCGTTTGAAAAAATGAAAGACGAGCGCGACGCCCAATCTAGTGAATGGAGAGCGAATCTAAATCGTGCGGGATATAACGGCAGAAGTGTTATCGGAGCGCTTGAAGATGCAGGTGCAGCAGGTATAGTTGCTAGTTATTGGTCACGAGGTTTTGGGGTCAATAAAATATTTAGTGCTAGAACCAAAAAAATCCCAACAGTTGACTTAGAGTTGGAGGATTATACCATGTTATACCGTTTGGCTGAGTATGGTGATAAACCGACCATTAGAGTGGTAGCACAGTCTAAGGAATTAGGACGTGTACCAACGTTCAATACAATTGCTGAAATTAAAGGGTCGGAAATACCTGAAGAATATATCATTTTATCTGCACATTTCGATTCTTGGGATGGTGCTACTGGTGCTACAGATAATGGAACAGGAACTTTAGTGATGATGGAGGCGATGCGCTTACTTAAAAAGCACTATCCAAATCCAAAACGTACCATTTTAGTTGGTCATTGGGGGAGTGAAGAACAAGGCCTTAATGGATCAAGGGCTTTTGTAGAGGATAACCCAGAAATCGTTAAAAATGTTCAGGCTTTGTTTAATCAAGATAATGGAACAGGACGAGTCGTTAATATTTCTGGAGCTGGATTTTTACACGCCTATGATTATTTATCGAGATGGTTGTATGCTGTTCCAAGAGATATTACACAGCATATTGAAACTAATTTTCCTGGGACTCCAAGTGGAGGAGGTTCCGATAATGCATCCTTTGTTGCGGCAGGTGCTCCCGCATTTAATTTAAGCGCTTTAAATTGGTCGTATTGGAATTATACTTGGCATACCAATAGAGATACCTATGATAAAATTATTTTTGATGATGTTAGAAATAATGCTATTCTCACAGCGATTTTGGCTTATATGGCCTCCGAAGATGATGAAAGAACGTCTCGAGAAAAAATTGTTTTACCAATGAATAGTAGAACAGGTGAGCAGCGTACTTGGCCCGAGCCAAGGTCTCCACAACGTGATGGGGGAAGAAATTAAAACTAAAAAAGCCTTTCAGTTGAAAGGCTTTTTTTAGTTTTAACTATATCTATTGTATATCAAAAGCATCTTTAACCTTATCCACATAATCTAGTTTTTCCCAAGTAAATAACTCTACTTCCAAAGTAATGGGTTCGCCATTGGGTTGCTGAAAGGTCTTTGTAACCACTTCATTAGTTCGTCCCATATGACCGTAAGCTGCAGTTTCGCTGTACATAGGTTGGCGCAATTTTAAACGTTCTTCTATCGCTGCGGGTCTCATGTCGAATAATTTTGAAACGGTTTGGGCGATTTCACCATCAGTTAAATTCAATGGACATGTACCATAAGTATCTATAAAAACACCCATAGGTTCAACCACGCCGATAGCATAGGAGACCTGCACTAAAACTTCCGAACATAAACCAGCGGCCACTAAATTTTTGGCAATATGTCTGGTGGCATATGCAGCGCTTCGGTCAACCTTACTTGGGTCTTTACCAGAAAAAGCTCCACCACCATGTGCTCCTTTTCCTCCGTAGGTGTCAACAATAATCTTACGTCCAGTTAAACCAGTATCTCCGTGTGGGCCACCAATAACAAACTTTCCTGTTGGGTTGATGTGGTACTTTATACTATCATTAAATAAGGATTGTATGTGTGCGGGTACTTTGGCAACTACTCTTGGTATCAAAATAGTAACGATATCTTTTCTGATTTTGGCCAACATGGCTTCATCATTATCAAAGTTGTCGTGCTGTGTAGAAACCACAATGGCTTCAATACGCTGAGGGACATTATCGTCTGAATATTCTATTGTTACCTGGCCTTTAGAATCTGGTCTTAAATACCTAATGTCCTTATTTTCTCTTCTTAATTCTGCTAATTCTTTTAAAATTAGGTGAGATAAGTACAAGGCAAGAGGCATGTAGTTTTCAGTTTCGTTTGTGGCATACCCAAACATCATACCTTGGTCACCTGCTCCTTGTTCTTCCTTAGACTCTCGATCCACACCACGATTGATGTCATCAGACTGTTCGTGGATGGCAGATAATACTCCACAAGAATTGCCATCGAACATGTATTCTCCTTTGGTGTAGCCAATTTTATTAATAGTATCTCGTGCAATTTGTTGTACGTCCAAATAGGTGTTTGATTTCACTTCACCTGCTAAAATAACCTGCCCTGTGGTGACTAAAGTTTCACAAGCTACTTTTGATTCTGGATCAAAGGCCAAAAAATTATCAATTAATGCATCACTGATTTGATCTGCTACTTTATCTGGATGTCCTTCTGAAACACTTTCGGAAGTAAATAAATACGCCATTTTATCTTTTTTAGTCTGAAGATTTGACGTAGCAACGCGGAGAGTATTACACTGTCTTTAGCATTTTTTTGCAGAGGTTGCAATCAGTCAAATCATTCCTCTTTATTTGTTGGGCAAAAATACGGATTTAAACCTAATTACAAAATGGACTTCAAATAAATATAGTGTTAAAGAAAAAGCCTCCAAGCACAAAGGCTTGAAGGCTTACTGAATAAAACACTAACTAAAGCTAAATTGACTTAGGGCAATTTCTACAAGCTTGTTTTATTCTTTTTGAAATTTATTGCTCATTCTTTCTAAAATCAGCATAAGCTTCCATGCCGTGTTCGTGTAAATCCAACCCTTCTTTTTCTTCTTTTTCTGAAACTCTTATGCCAACAGTGACTTTCATTAAATAGAAGATTATAAAAGAGGAAACCAGGCAGATAGCAGCATAAGATGCTACGCCGAGTAATTGCACTAAGAAAGAGTGGTCTGGGTTTGTTGAGAAAATACCAACAGCTAAAGTGCCCCATATACCGCATATAAGATGTACGGCAATGGCACCAACAGGATCGTCTAATTTTATTCTGTCAATTGTGCTAACGGCAAAAACAATGAGAGCCCCTGCAACCGCTCCTATAATAATGGCACTTTCTGGGGTCATAACATCTGCTCCTGCGGTAATACCTACAAGTCCACCGAGAATACCATTTAAAAACATGGTGAGATCAAGATTTTTAAATCGTATAAAAGACGTAATTGCTGCAACAACACCACCTGCTGCTGCTGCCAAACATGTTGTAACAAGGGTCAATGATGTCAATTCTGGGTCTGCTGATAAGACAGATCCCCCATTGAATCCAAACCAACCTAACCAGAGAATTAAAACACCAGCCGTTGCTAACGGAATATTATGACCAGGGATAGCCTGGATCTTGCCATTTTTTATTTTTCCTATTCTTGAGCCTAATAACCAAACCGCAACAAGTGCAGCCCAACCGCCAACTGAATGTACTAAAGTAGAGCCTGCGAAATCATAAAAGCCTAATTGGTCTAAAAAGCCACCACCCCATTTCCAAGAACCTGCTATTGGATAAATAATTCCTACATAGATGACAGTGAAAAGCATAAATGGCCCAATTTTTATACGCTCAGCCACTGCTCCCGAAACTATGGTTGCTGCTGTAGCCGCAAACATACCTTGAAATAAAAAGTCTGTCCACCACGTGTAACCACCATCTGCATAAGCGGGTGTCATACCGTTTTCAGGTGGAGCAATACCTGGTACAATAGAGCCAAGGTAGCCATTAAACTCACCAGGGTACATTAGGTTAAACCCAATTAGGTAGTACAACAACAGCCCTACTGTGATTATAAAAATATTCTTAAAAAGTATATTAATGGTGTTTTTTTGACGCGTTAATCCGATTTCTAAAAATGCAAATCCTAAGTGCATAAAGAATACGAGTGCTGTACAGATCATCATCCATACATTATTAGTTGTAAATAATTCCATTCTATTTTATTTTTTCCTTGGTTAGTTTTTTAAAGTTTGTCCTCCTCTTTCGGCAGTTCGTATTCTGTAAGCTTCATTAATGTCGCTTACAAAGATTTTTCCATCACCGACTTCACCTGTAGAGGCTGCTTCTAGTATGGCATTGATGGTGACTTCTTCAAAATCATCATTAACAACAATCGATAAATACCTTCTTTGGATATCACTAGTGCTGTAAGCTATTCCTCTATATATGTGGCATTCTTTTTCGTTACCTAATCCAGTAACATCCCAGTAGGAAAAGAAATTGACTCCTACGCTATGGAGGGCTTCTTTAACCTCAGAAAATTTTGATTTTCTAATAATTGCTTCAATTTTTTTCATGTTTATTTAGTTTTATTTAGTGTTTTTAAAATGCGTATATAGCTGCGATTAGGAAAGACGATAGTGAGTTTTTAGGTGTAAAATCACTATCGAAAAACACATCTTCGCTAGCAGAGTCTAGTCTCAACTCTGGTTTGATGGTTAGGTCGCCAACAGCATAGCTTCCTGTTAATGTTACATCTATAACAGAGGCATCACCTTCAGTGTCATATCCGCCAATGGCACCAGCACCAAACTCAGTTTCGGCAAAGTATTCCCCTCTTAAACCGATGGTGAAAGATTCAGATGTTTTAAATTGTGGATACAAGGCAGCTCCATAAAAAGAAGACCCATCAGTGTCGTTGTATGTTGCATTGAGTCCTAAGAAAAAGTCTTCACTTAAATCAAACCCGCCTGTATAATCTACTTGAAAGGTCGGTCCAGAAGTCCCGGTTTGGTCTCCATAAAGGAAGTTTAAGTACTGATCTTTAAATCCTAATTGAGCACCAAACGTGTAGCTGCCGTCAAGATTTATTTCAGTAAAATCAGTACTGTTCATTACAGCAAGCATTAATGAAAAATCTTCAGATAATGCAAAATCAGCTTTCAAACCTGTGTGTGAGAATGGACCATAAGAGAACATGTATGATGTGCTGTAATTGAAGTTCCCGACAGGAGATATAACCTCATACCCTAAGAACGTATTAAAGTTTCCGAAGGTCAGTGTAACACTCTCGCTGACATTCCAGTACACATAAAGTTGATTGACAATGTTTGTAGATGGTGAAGACAGAAAAACAGCATCTTCCCCTCGCGGGCCAAATACTAAGTCTGCTACAAATCCTACTTTTTCGCCCTCATAGCTAGCAATTACATTAGCCATACCAATACTGAATCCACTGCGATTGGCAAATGAGGTTCCTGGGGTTAAAAAATTGCCGTCACCATCTGCTTCATTAGGTCCTGAAATGTTGTTTTTAAAATAGGCATCAACACTGCCGCTAAAAGTGAATTTTTTGTCTTCTTGGGCTGATAAACTCATAACGGCCACTAAAACAGTAAGGGTAATTAGTTTTTTCATAATATTAATTGTTATTTGTTGGCTAAACTATATAAAATGAAATTTATACCCCTAAAAAAATAGGGTTGTTTGTGTATTTTTATGATATAATTAAAATTTACCCCTAAATTTTAATGGGTATAGAAAAAATTATTTCAAAATCAAGAATATTGAAATATGAAATTTTGAATAATATGCTGTTTTTTGATTTTTTATTTAATATAATTTTGTGTAAATGAATTTTTGATCAATAAAATGTAGTATTAATTGTTATTTATTGAATAAACAGTAATTCGGTATTTTCAATTTTCACCCATGTTTTTTAATAAAATGATATAATAAAACACAGTAAATACGATATTCACAATAATGATTCCTGGGTGTTTGTTCCTATAAAATATCCTATATATTAGTCGGTCAGAAAAGAGATTTTTCTGTTTAAAATTTGATGACATGCTGAAAAAACAAGGACTTTATTTACCAGAATTTGAACACGATAATTGTGGTGCAGGATTTATTTGTAGTCTAAAGGGAAATCGATCTAATGGAATCATTCACAAAGCACTTGAAATACTCGAAAAATTAGAACACCGAGGAGCGGTAAGTGCAGATGGAAAAACAGGTGATGGTGCAGGTATATTAATTGATATCCCACACGATTTTTTTGTAAAAAACTGTGATTTCAATCTCCCTAAGGCAGGTCAGTATGCTGTAAGTAATGTGTTTTTACCACAGCGCGAAAATCAAAGACAGTATTGTATTGATCAGTTTGAACGTTTTGTTGGGGGTCAGGGTCTAGAAATATTAGGGTGGCGAGATGTACCGGTAGATGCTTCAATAATCGGTCAGATTGCTGCCGAAACTGTACCGTATATTAAGCAGGTATTTATAGGAAAAGCTTCAAAAAGTCAAGAGGACTTTACCTTTAATCTAAAGTTATTTACGGCTCGTAAACAAGCAGAGCACCACATATATAATTCAAAATTATCTGAAAGTTCTAGGTTTTATCTTCCGAGTTTGTCTGCAAAGACCATTATATATAAAGGACTTCTTGTTCCAGAAGACATAAAACTGTTTTTTAAAGAATTACAAGACCCTTCTTTGGTAACTCGTCTCGCCTTAGTGCATCAACGATTTTCAACAAACACCTTTCCTACTTGGGATTTGGCACAACCTTTTAGGTACATGTGTCACAATGGAGAAATTAATACCCTTCGTGGTAATGTGTCTAGAACATTATCACGTCAAGAACTTATGGAAAGTGATTGGTTTGGGGAGGAGCTTAAAAGTATATTTCCGATAATCCTTCCAGGTAAGTCTGATTCCGCACAAATGGATATGGTTGTGGAGTTGTTATTAATGACGGGACGCTCACTACCAGAAGTAATGATGATGTTAGTGCCCGAAGCTTGGGAAAAGAACCCGGACATGTCGGAAGCCAAGAGAGCATTCTACGAATATAATTCCTGTATAATGGAACCTTGGGATGGTCCTGCTTCAATTCCGTTTACAGATGGTAATTATATAGGAGCAGTTTTGGATAGAAATGGTTTAAGGCCTTCTCGATATTCTGTAACTAAGGATGGCTACGTTATTATGTCGTCCGAAACAGGGGTTATTGATATAGATCCAAAGAATATTGAGCACCACGGAAGGTTAGAGCCTGGGAAGATGTTCTTGGTGGATATGAATAAAGGACGAATTGTTAAGGATGAAGAAATTAAAGAGGCTATTGTCAATAAACATCCTTATAAAAAGTGGCTTGATAAAAATTTAGTGCATTTAGCAGACATTCCTGCAAAAAAGGGGCCTATAAAGCACAAGGAAGATCCTTTAGGAAAACGTCAAATTGTTTTTGGTTATACAGAAGAGGATTTACGGGTCATTATTCAACCAATGGCACAATTGGCAAAAGAGCCAATAGGTTCTATGGGTAATGATTCTCCAATAGCAGTACTGTCCGAAAAACCACAATTAATATATAATTATTTTAAGCAGCTTTTTGCACAGGTCACTAATCCACCTTTGGATGGTATTCGAGAAAAATTGATTACGGATATTAGTTTGACCTTGGGAAGCGATACTAATATTTTTGAAATCAACGAAGACCAATGCCGTAAGTTGAAGATTCAAAATCCTGTGATTTCAAAGCACGATTTAGATAAAATTAAAAACTATAATAATAATCCAGACTTTGTTGTCACCACAATTCCGATGCTTTACGAAGTGGAAAAAGGGTTGAATGAACTAGAACGTGCTCTGGAGAACTTAGTGGCAACAGCAAGCAAAGCTATTGATGCAGGAGGGAATATTATTATTCTTTCAGATCGCGGGGTCAATAAAAAATGGGCTCCTATACCTGCGCTAATGGCATGTTCGTATGTGAATCATGAACTCTATAAAATTGGAAAGCGAGCCAAAGTAAGTTTAATCATTGAATCCGCAGAACCAAGAGAAGTACATCATTTTGCCTTATTATTTGGTTACGGAGCAAGTGCTATTAATCCATATATCGTTAATGAAATAGTATTCAATCAGGTTAAGAGTAAAGATGTTGAAGGTTTAGAATATCTAACGGCAATTAAGAATTACAACAAGGCCGTTGGCATGGGTATTCTCAAGGTGATGAATAAAATAGGAATATCAACATTGAATTCTTACCGTGGTTCCCAATTGTTTGAGTGTATCGGTCTAAATTCGAAAATTGTCAATGACTATTTTCCAAATACTGTGACACGTATTCAAGGTGTTGGGTTACGTGAAATTGAAAAAGAAATTTCGAGACGACATAAAAGAGCGTATAAAACCGAGACAATTGATGCTGATTTAAAGTTAGATTTTGGAGGCCAATACAAATGGAGACGAGATGGTGAAAAACATGTGTTTAACCCGTTGAGCGTTGCCAAATTGCAAGAATCTGTAAGGAGTAATAAGCACAGCACCTATAAAGAGTATTCTGAGTTAATTAATGAACAGTCCAAACATTTAATGACCTTAAGAGGTTTGTTTGAGTTTACAAATTATGATCCAATTCCACTTGAAGAGGTAGAGCCATGGACTAAAATTGTAAAGCGTTTTAAAACGGGAGCGATGTCTTACGGATCTATAAGTAAGGAGGCGCATGAAAATTTAGCCGTTGCCATGAACAGAATTGGGGGTAAAAGTAATTCTGGTGAAGGAGGAGAGGACGAAGAACGCTTCTATAAAGATGTTAATGGAGACTGGAAGAATTCGGCCATAAAACAAGTCGCTTCAGGTCGTTTCGGTGTGACTTCAAATTACTTGACGAATGCGTCTGAGATTCAAATTAAAATGGCTCAGGGAGCAAAACCTGGAGAAGGAGGGCAATTACCAGGGCCAAAAGTGAATCCGGATATAGCCAAAACAAGAAATTCCACTCCGTATGTAGGTTTAATTTCGCCTCCACCACATCACGATATTTATTCCATTGAAGATTTATCACAATTAATTTACGATTTAAAATCTGCAAATCGTGAAGCTCGGATAAATGTAAAATTAGTGTCAGAAGTAGGAGTAGGAACTGTAGCTGCTGGTGTTGCCAAGGCTAAAGGAGATGTTATTTTAATTTCTGGGCATGATGGCGGTACAGGAGCTTCACCATTGACATCATTAAAGCACGCAGGTTTGCCATGGGAGCTTGGTTTAGCAGAAGCCCAACAGACGTTGGTAATGAATGACCTTCGTAGCCGAGTTGTTTTAGAATGTGATGGGCAACTAAAAACAGGTAGAGATGTCGCTGTAGCATGCTTATTAGGAGCTGAAGAATTTGGTTTTGCAACGGCACCATTGGTGGCTTCAGGATGTATAATGATGCGTGTTTGCCATTTAAATACCTGTCCGGTAGGTATCGCTACCCAAAATCCAGAATTGCGTAAAAAGTTTAAGGGAAAACCAGAGCATGTGGTCAACTTTATGTACTTCATAGCTCAGGAATTGCGGGAAATTATGGCGCAATTAGGGTTTAGGACTGTTGACGAAATGGTGGGCCAGGTTCAAAAATTAGAACGAAATAAAGCCATAGATTTTTATAAATCCAACGGTCTCGATTTGTCACCAATATTACATAAGGTGGAAGCACCTGAAAATGTTAAATTGTATAATACTGAATTGCAAGATCACGATTTAGAAAAGGCTTTGGATTTTAAAATCATGCGATTGGCACATCCCGCATTATTCAGAAAAGAAAAAACAGTTCTAGAATCTAAAATTACGAATAGAGATCGTGCTTTCGGCGCTATTCTAAGCAATGAAATCTCTAAGATTTATGGTGCACAGGGTCTTCCTGAGAACACCTTAAAAATTAACTTTACAGGTTCTGCAGGTCAGAGTTTTGGGGCTTTTACTACTAAAGGGTTAACATTAGTAGTAAATGGCAATTCTAACGATTATATAGGTAAAGGCCTATCTGGTGCAAAATTGGTAGTAAAAGTACCAGATGAAGCAACTATAATTCCTGAAGAGAATATAATAATAGGGAATGTCGCTTTATATGGTGCCACATCTGGGGAGGCTTATTTTAACGGAAAAGCCGGAGAACGTTTTTGTGTTCGTAATTCTGGGGCTGTTGCTGTAGTTGAAGGTATCGGCGATCATGGCTGTGAGTATATGACCGGGGGACGTGCTATAATCTTAGGTGGTGTAGGGCGTAATTTTGGTGCTGGGATGAGTGGTGGAATCGCTTATGTTTATGATAAGGACAATACCTTCGAAGACCATTGCAATAAAGAAGGACTTAATTTGGATGAGGTTGTTATAGCTGAAGATAAGGATGAATTAAAGACCCATATTGAAAATCATTATAATGCGACCTTAAGTCCGTTGGCACAGCGAATTTTAGAGAATTGGGAAAATGAATTGCCTAAATTTATTAAGGTGCTTCCAGAGGAATATAGACAAGCTCTACTAAGATTGGAAGAAGAACAAAAAATAAAAGCTTAAAGACATGGGAAAGATTACAGGATTTTTGGAAATTGAGCGAAAGGACGAGCCTTACTTACCAGTAAAAAAGCGTCTCAAAAACTATAAAGAATTCACTCAGCCTTTAGAAGAAAAGGAATTAAAAGGTCAAGGAGCAAGATGTATGGATTGTGGTATCCCGTTTTGTCATAGCGGATGTCCATTGGGCAATCTTATACCCGATTTTAATGACCATGTTTATAAGGGACGTTGGAAACAAGCCGCTGAGGTATTACACGCTACCAACAATTTCCCTGAATTTACAGGAAGATTGTGTCCGGCACCTTGTGAGGAAGCTTGTGTTTTAGGGATAAATGAAGATCCAGTTTCCATAGAAAACATAGAAAAGAATATTGCTGAAAAAGCCTTTGAAGCTGGATGGGTTAAGGCCAATCCGCCAAAACAGCGTACAGGAAAGAAAGTAGCTGTAGTAGGTTCTGGACCTTCAGGTCTGGCTGCAGCACAGCAACTTAACAGAGCTGGTCATTTAGTTACTGTTTTTGAACGCGATGAAAAACCAGGTGGATTATTGCGATATGGAATACCAGATTTTAAACTTCAAAAAAATGTGATCGACAGGCGTCTTGATGTTTTAAAGGAGGAAGGCATTGTTTTTGAAACCAATGCACATGTCGGAAAAAATGTAAGCGTTGAGCGCTTAAAAAATGATTACGACGCTGTTGTTTTATGTGGAGGAGCAACTGTAAGACGAAGTATCCCTATAAAAGGATCACATCTTAAAGGGGTTGTACAAGCGATGGATTTCTTAAAGCAGAACAATGAGCGTGTAGACGGAAAAAAGAATTTTCAGGAAGAAATAAAGGCAACTGATAAACATGTAATCGTTATTGGTGGTGGAGACACAGGCTCTGATTGCATTGGTACATCAAATAGGCATGGTGCAAAATCAGTAACAAATTTTGAAATTTTGAGTAAGCCTACTGAGGGTCGTCCAGCACATCAGCCTTGGCCGTATTGGCCAATGAGACTGCGTACAAGCTCATCGCACCAAGAAGGGGTAGAGCGTTTTTTTAGCATCTCAACAAAAGAATTTTTAGGAGATAAGGATGGAAATCTTACGGGATTAAAAACAGTAGAAGTGGAATGGGTATTTAAAGAAGGTCAACGACCAGAACTCTTGGAAATTCCGAATACAGAAAAAACATGGGATTGTGATTTGGCGTTATTGGCTTTAGGATTTACAGGTTCCGAAAAAACTTTGGCAGATCAGTTTGGACTCAATATGGATGCCCGAACAAATATCGAAGCAACCATCAAAGATTACCAAACTAATGTTAAGGGCATATTTTCTGCAGGTGATATGCGGAGAGGTCAATCTTTAATTGTATGGGCAATTTCTGAAGGGAGACAAGCTGCTCATCATGTCGATAAGTATCTTATGGGAACATCTAATTTACCTTTAAAGGGTGAAGGAGATTTACCCAGGGTTTAGGTATGTTTCATCAATCTTTTTGGACATTAAATTAATATTTTAAACCTTTGAATCTATAATGAGAAAAAACATCGTCAACACCATTTCTATTAGAAGCATTGTGATTATTTCGCAAAGCCAAGGGATGGTATGATAGATTGAAAATAAAATATATCAAGGCCTTCCTTAATCGGAAGGCTTTTTTTATTCAAAAATTTAACAGACTTGAACGTCATATATAATAAAACTTAAAATACTAAAAATCAAATAATTAACAGAATGACACTAACATTGAATTTAGCTTAGCCAAGTCGTATTTCACAGTCAAGAAGTGATGAATACAGTAGTTTAGTTGAGCAATTCAATTTTGCGAATCATAATATGAGTCAATTAAATAAATACAGTAAAACAGTAACACAAGATCCAACCCAGCCAGCAGCGCAAGCAATGCTTCATGCTATTGGATTAACCAAAGAAGATTTTTATAAACCAATTGTCGGAATAGCGAGTACTGGTTATGAAGGTAACCCTTGTAATATGCATCTTAATGATTTGGCAAAACTGGTAAAGCAGGGCACGCAAAACGAAGATGTCGTTGGTTTAATATTTAATACTATTGGCGTGAGTGACGGTATATCAATGGGGACACCAGGGATGCGTTATTCATTGCCCTCTCGGGATATTATAGCAGATTCTATGGAAACAGTTGTGCAGGCCATGAGCTATGATGGACTGATAACAGTTGTAGGTTGTGACAAAAATATGCCTGGTGCTTTAATGGCCATGATTCGCTTGAATCGTCCATCGATTTTAGTCTATGGAGGTACAATTGATTCTGGCTGCCATAATGGTAAAAAATTAGATGTAGTATCTGCATTTGAAGCTTGGGGGAGTAAGGTTGCAGGGACAATGACGGAAAATGAGTATCAGAATATTGTTGAAAAAGCATGTCCGGGAGCAGGTGCTTGCGGCGGTATGTACACTGCAAATACTATGGCATCTGCAATAGAGGCTTTAGGGATGTCATTGCCGTTTAACTCTTCAAATCCAGCATTAAGTGATAAAAAGAAACAAGAATCTGTTAAAGCTGGTGAAGCACTTAGGGTTTTACTTGAAAAAGATATAAAACCTTTAGACATCATCACCCGAAAGTCTCTAGAAAATGCTGTTAGGTTGGTAACCATTTTAGGCGGTTCTACAAACGCCGTGTTGCACTTTTTGGCGATTGCTAGAGCTGCAAATATCGACTTTACGCTAAAAGACTTTCAAGATATAAGTGATAATACACCATTCTTAGCAGATTTAAAGCCTAGTGGAAAATACTTGATGGAGGATGTACATGCTGTTGGCGGCATCCCAGCGGTATTAAAATATTTATTGAAAAAAGGATTGCTGCACGGCGACTGTTTAACGGTTACTGGTAAAACATTAGCCGAGAACTTATTAGATGTAAACGATTTGTCCCAAGGGCAAGACGTTATAAAACCAATCGAAGAACCGATAAAAATTTCAGGACACTTAAGAATGCTTTATGGGAATTTAGCCTCTGAAGGAAGTGTAGCAAAAATTACTGGAAAGGAAGGTTTATGTTTTAAAGGAAAAGCCAAAGTCTTTGAAAGCGAATACGCAGCGAACGATGGTATTAGAGATGGTAAAGTAAAAAAGGGAGATGTTGTTGTTATTCGTTATGAAGGACCTAAAGGTGGGCCAGGAATGCCAGAAATGTTGAAACCCACAGCCGCTATTATGGGGGCAGGTCTTGGTAAAGATGTAGCCCTTATAACAGATGGGCGGTTTTCTGGAGGTACACATGGCTTTGTAGTTGGTCATATAACACCAGAGGCTCAAGAAGGTGGTACAATTGCTTTTGTAGAAGATGGTGATGTTATAACTATTGATGCAGAAACCAATACGATTTCGGTTGAAGTTTCTGAAGAAGAACTTCAAAAAAGAAGACAGAAATGGAAAGCACCGCAATTAAAATTTAACCGTGGGGTACTTTATAAATATGCAAGAACAGTTTCATCAGCTTCAAAAGGCTGTGTAACTGATGAATTTTAGAAAAGTGAAATCATAATGAAAGGAATTCAAACGATAAAAACAGAAACCAATACGTCACAAACCAAAGAACGTATTTCTGGCAGTGAAGCCATTATTAAATGTCTTTTAGCAGAGGGAGTGGATATTTTATATGGCTACCCAGGCGGTGCTATAATGCCTGTTTATGATGAGCTTTATAAGTATCAAGATAAAATACATCATGTATTAACACGCCACGAGCAAGGTGCAACCCATGCAGCTCAAGGCTATGCACGTATTTCTGGTAAAGTAGGTGTGGCTATCGCGACTTCTGGTCCAGGTGCTACTAATTTTATTACTGGTATAGCAGACGCTCAAATTGATTCTACACCAATGGTATGTATCACTGGTCAGGTGCCTTCTCATTTATTAGGAAGTGATGCCTTTCAAGAAACAGATATTGTAGGCATTTCTACACCGGTAACTAAATGGAATCATCAAATTACCAAAGCATCTGAAATCCCTGAGGTGATGGCTAAAGCATTTTATATAGCCAAGAGCGGACGCCCTGGACCCGTATTAATTGACATTACTAAAGATGCGCAGTTTGAGGAGTTTGATTTTTCTTATGAAAAATGTACAGCTGTAAGAAGTTATACACCTGTTCCAGAAACAAACGAATCCGACATAAGTGTAGCGGCAGAATTGATTAATAATGCCAAAAAGCCAATGGTGGTTTGGGGGCAAGGGATTATTCTTAGTGAAGCAGAAGAAGAGTTTAAAGCCTTTATTGAAAAGGCTGGCATCCCTTCTGCATGGACTATTTTAGGAGCTTCTGCTATTCCTTCTAAGCATCCGCTTAATATAGGTATGGTTGGGATGCACGGTAATTATGCGCCAAATGTGTTGACTAATGAATGTGATGTTCTCATTGCCATAGGGATGCGTTTCGATGATAGGGTTACAGGGAATCTTCAGACTTATGCAAAACAAGCTAAAATCATTCATTTTGAAATTGACCCTGCTGAAGTTGACAAAAATGTAAAAACAGATGTTGCTGTTTTGGGAGATGCCAAAGCTAGTCTTTTAGCAATTCTCCCTTTGATTAATCCAAACTCTCATTCAGAATGGCACCAAAAATTCAAGGATTTATATGCCATAGAATATGATAAAGTCATACAGCACGATTTGAATCCAACTAAAGAAGGTTTAACCATGGGTGAGGTGTTGAAGGAAATCAATATACAGACCAAAGGTGAAGCTGCTATAGTTAGTGATGTAGGACAGCACCAAATGATAGCTTGTCGCTATGCGGAATTCAATACATCAAAAAGTAATATCACCTCTGGTGGATTAGGAACCATGGGCTTTGGCCTGCCTGCAGCAATAGGTGCTAAAATGGCCGCCCCGGAGCGGGAAGTCATTTCAATCTCGGGTGATGGAGGATATCAAATGACTATTCAAGAATTAGGTACCATATTTCAACAAAAAGCCGCTGTTAAAGTTGTTGTATTGAACAATGATTTTTTAGGTATGGTGAGACAGTGGCAGCAGTTGTTTTTTGATAAGCGCTATGCCTCAACAGAAATGACAAACCCAGATTTTGTTGCCATAGCAAAAGGCTATTATCTCAATGCAAAACGCGTGACTAAACGCGATGAATTAGCAGATGCGGTAAAAGAGATGGTTGCCAGTAAAGAACCTTATTTCTTAGAAGTTTGTGTAGAAAAAGAAGATAATGTTTTCCCTATGGTACCTTCTGGAGCATCGGTATCAGATATAAGATTAGAATAATTATGGAAGATCAAATAAACCAATATACAGTTACGGTATATACTGAAAACAACATTGGATTGCTCAATAGAATATCAGCAATTTTTCAAAGGCGACATATTAATATCGAGAGCATTAATACTTCTCGTTCAGAAATTGAAGGTGTTTCAAGATTTACTATAGTGGTTAATATCAGTGAGGGTCAGATGAAAAAAATTATCGGACAGATCGATAAACAGGTTGAAGTGATTAAAGCATTTTATCATACTGAGTCTGAAACCATTTATCAAGAATCGTGCATCTTCAAAATGAAATCAGATTTATTGTTTGAAGAACGCCAAATTCAGAATATTATTAAGGACAGTAGTGCAAGAATTGTCACTGTTAATCGCGAATTTTTTGTGATAGAAAAATCAGGTCGAAAAGAAGAAGTTGACCTTTTATATAGAGAATTAAGCCCATTTGGGATTATGCAATTTAGTCGATCTGGTCGAATTGCAGTAACTAAAGACGAAATGAAAATATCAGAAATGCTCGCCGCATTTAACCAATAAAAAAAGAACAATGGCAAATTATTTTAACAGCTTATCATTAAGAGAACAATTAGAGCAATTAAGAAAGTGTCGATTTATGGACGCTTCAGAATTTGAAGATGGTGTTAATGCACTAAAAGGAAAGAAAATCGTAATTGTTGGTTGCGGTGCCCAAGGATTGAATCAGGGTCTAAATATGAGGGATTCCGGATTGGATATTTCTTATGCATTACGACAAGCAGCAATTGATGAGCAACGCGCATCTTATAAAAATGCAACGTCAAATGATTTTAATGTGGGGACATACCAAGAATTGATACCAACAGCAGATTTAGTGTTGAATTTAACACCAGATAAACAGCATACAAACGTTATTAAATCTGTAATGCCACTAATGAAACAAGGAGCAACATTGAGTTATTCCCATGGTTTTAATATTGTGGAAGAAGGTACGCAAATCCGTAAGGATTTAACCGTCATAATGGTAGCGCCAAAATGTCCTGGTACTGAGGTTCGTGAAGAATATAAAAGAGGATTTGGTGTGCCAACCTTAATTGCAGTGCATCCCGAAAATGACCTGGAGCAAAAAGGATGGTCGCAAGCAAAAGCTTATGCCGCTGCAACTGGTGGACATAGAGCAGGTGTTTTGGCGTCTTCTTTTATAGCTGAGGTGAAGTCTGATTTAATGGGTGAGCAGACCATTTTATGTGGCTTGTTGCAAACAGGAGCGATCTTATCTTTTGATAAAATGGTGGATGAAGGTATAGAGCCGAGTTATGCCGCTAAATTGATTCAGTTTGGTTGGGAAACCATTACCGAAGCTCTAAAACATGGAGGTATTACCAATATGATGGATCGTTTGTCAAATCCAGCAAAATTGAAAGCTTTTGAATTGTCTGAAGAACTGAAAGGAATTATGCGCCCATTATTTGAAAAACACATGGATGATATTATTTCTGGACATTTTTCAAAAACCATGATGGAAGATTGGGCAAATGATGACGTTAACCTTTTAAAGTGGAGAGAAGCAACTGGAGAAACCGCTTTTGAAAAAACAGAGCTGACCTCAGATCATATTTCAGAACAAGAGTATTTTGATCACGGAGTGTTATTGGTTGCTTTTGTAAAGTCTGGTGTAGAATTAGCCTTCGAAACTATGGTAAGTGCAGGGGTTATTGAAGATTCAGCATATTATGAATCATTACATGAGCTGCCATTAATTGCCAATACCATCGCAAGAAAAAAATTATTTGAAATGAATCGTGTCATTTCAGATACTGCTGAGTATGGCTGCTATTTATTCGATCATGCATGTAAGCCATTATTGGAGGACTTTATGA
Organism: Winogradskyella sp. A3E31; assembly: GCF_046720935.1. NCBI lineage: Bacteria > Pseudomonadati > Bacteroidota > Flavobacteriia > Flavobacteriales > Flavobacteriaceae > Winogradskyella > Winogradskyella sp. A3E31. Next base: position 223,437 of record NZ_JBHNWH010000002.1, on the reverse strand, counting down.
AAACAGTAGATACATCTATTATAGGGAAACCATATTCAGATTCCAATGCAGTGGATAATGTGGATTTAATTGCAGTTAATGACTCCATAAGAAATCATCCAATTGAAGCAGTAGGGAAACGATTGAGAGGAGCAATGACGGCAATGAAAAAAATAGAAACCGCCAAAACGGTTGAGGATTCAGTTTTAGCTTAAAACGACACTGTCACACTGAGCGCAGTCGAAGTGTCTCAATATTAAAATAGAACAAAAGCAGGAAGAGTTTACAGCCTGGGCAGGCAATTTATGAAAGAAACTACTACAGTATATAGACCAACATTAGAGGCGATTGAGGCTGCGGCAGAAAAACTCAAGGGTATAGCCACTGTAACACCTTTAATGAAGAGTGCTCGATATTCTAAACATTTTGGTGCAAATATTTATTTTAAGAGAGAGGATTTACAAGAAGTTCGATCCTATAAAATACGTGGTGCATATAACAAAATTGCATCCTTAAATGAGACACAAATTGAAAATGGAATTGTTTGTGCAAGTGCAGGAAATCATGCTCAAGGATTTGCATTGTCGTGTAAATTACTGAAAATTAAAGGCACAATTTTTATGCCTTCACCAACACCCAATCAAAAAATTGAGCAGGTACAACTTTTTGGTGAAGATTATATAGATGTAGTTTTAGTTGGCGACACTTATGATGACGCTTATGACGCCGCAATGCAACAGCGCGACGAACTAAATAAAACATTTATCCATCCTTTTAATGATAAAAAGGTGATTGAAGGTCAAGCTACGGTTGGTTTAGAAATTATAGATCAGATTAATGAACACCCTATTGACTATGTTTTTGTCGCCGTTGGTGGCGGCGGACTTGCGGCTGGTTTATCCTCAGTTTTTCGAATTTTATCACCACAAACAAAAATCATAAGTGTAGAGCCTAAAGGAGCGCCGGCTATGCTAAATTCAATCAGGAATAATAAAAACATTACTTTAAAAACAATAGACAGTTTTGTGGATGGTGCTGCGGTAAAACGTGTAGGGGATTTAAATTTTGCGATTTGCAAAGAAACTTTGCACCGTGTAGTCACAGTAGATGAAGGGAAAATTTGTGAGACAATTTTAGACCTATATAATAAAGATGCGATCGTTGTAGAACCTGCTGGTGCTTTGAGTCTTTCGGCCTTAGAACAATTTTCGGATGAGATAAAGGGTAAAAACGTAGTGTGTATTATAAGTGGTAGTAACAATGATATAACCAGGACAGCTGAGATAAAGGAGCGCGCCTTATTACATGCTAATTTAAAACACTACTTTATTATCAAGTTTCCTCAGCGTGCAGGTGCTTTACGTGAGTTTGTCGCTGAGATTTTAGGACCTACAGACGATATCACACACTTTGAATACACTAAAAAGACCAATAGAGAAAACGGAGCTGCTGTAGTTGGTATCGAATTAAAATCAGCTGATGACCTAGAACCATTGATCACCAAAATGGAATTACGTAACTTTTATGGTGATTACTTAAACGATAAACCAGATTTATTTCAATTCTTGGTTTAATAAACATACAATTATGGGAATACCAGAAGCTTTTAAAATTACAGAGCTTAAACATCAAAACACATATTTAGTAGGAGGAAAATTAAAAACATGGAAAGGTGAAATTTCCGAAGTGTTTTCTACTATTTCTTCTTCAACATGGGATTATGAGCCAACCTTATTGGGCACTATTCCAACATTGGGTGAAAAACAAGCTATTGAGGCATTGGATGCTGCAAGTACTGCCTATAATAAAGGTCAAGGACTTTGGCCGACGATGAAAGTGGCTGACCGTATTAAATGCATGGAAAAGTTTGTGTCTCAGATGAAGACCAAACGCGCTGAGGTTGTAAAGTTATTAATGTGGGAAATCGGTAAAAATCTACCTGATTCTGAAAAAGAATTCGATAGAACCGTAGAGTATATTTATGACACCATTGAAGAATATAAACAGATTGATAGAGATTCAGCTAAATTTGAAATGGAAGGCGGAGTGCGTGCGCACATACGGCGTGGCCCACTCGGGGTAGTGCTGTGCTTAGGACCTTATAATTATCCTTTAAACGAAACTTTTTGTTTACTGATCCCAGCATTAATTATGGGTAATACAGCCATTTTTAAGCCTGCAAAATATGGAGTCTTATTGATTTCACCATTGTTGGAAGCCTTTCAGAATAGTTTTCCAAAGGGTGTGGTTAATATCATTTATGGTAGAGGGCGAACTTTGGCTCCGCCAATTATGGCTACAGGCAAAGTAGATGTATTGGCGCTAATCGGTAATAGTAAATCTGCAAACGCCGTACAAAGTAGTCACCCAAAAAAGAATAGATTGCGTTTGGTCTTAGGTTTAGAAGCAAAAAACCCAGCAATCGTTTTACCAGATGCTGATTTGGATTTAGCCATTGAAGAATGTATTACAGGAACACTATCTTTCAATGGTCAGCGTTGCACGGCTCTAAAGATATTATATGTGCATGAAGACATTGTCAAAGAATTTAACCGTCGTTTTTCTGAAAAAGTAGATGGTTTAAAATTCGGAAACCCGTGGGATGCCGGAGTAAAATTGACTCCATTACCAGAACCCGACAAGCCACAATATATCAAGGAACTTATTGATGATGCACAAGAAAAGGGAGCAAAAGTTTTAAATAAAAAAGGCGGTGAAATAACAGATAACTATATCTACCCTGCTGTTTTATATCCTGTCAGTAAAGATATGAGAGTCTATCAAGAAGAACAGTTTGGGCCTGTAATTCCTGTGGTGTCCTTTAGTGATATTCAGCAACCATTAGATGATATGGCAGAATCTAATTACGGTCAGCAAGTGAGTTTGTTTGGAAAGGACATCAATGTATTGGCACCTTTAATTGATACATTAGTAAACTTAGTCTGTCGCGTCAACTTAAATAGTTCTTGTCAACGTGGACCAGACAAGTATCCATTCACAGGGCGAAAGGATTCAGCATTCAGTACGTTAAGCGTTCACGATGCAATGCGTTCTTTCTCAATCCGAACTTTTGTCGCCTCAAAGGATAATGACTATAATAATGCTATTTTAGAAGAATTATTAGAAACCAAAGCGTCTAATTTTATAAGTACGGATTATATTTTATAGTTGAATATTGAGATATTCACAAAAAAGAGAATAAAAACAGATTAAAGTCATAAATATTTTACAAACTATTCGTTTTAAACCTGTTCTGTAAAAAATAATTTATATGTTTACATCGTGAAAGCAACTAAAAATATAAATAGAACACCCAGAGAGCGCAGAACATTGCGCCGCCGCCGCTAATACATCTCATTTTAGTTAGTCATCTATTTATATTTTTTTATCATGTTTTATTCAATTTCAATTTTATCGCTTCAATATTCAATTACCTTTATAAGTAGGGTTGTTTGTGTACGCCGCAGGTTTCCACGTCGCCCGTAAGGGTGCTTCTATATTATGGAACTTAGGTGTGTCCGGTTCTTTTTCAAATCTCCAAATCATTAGTTATTATAAATTAAAAATCAATTACAATGCAAATTGTTATTGCTAATAAATCACATAGCCACTACGCAGAAATTATCTGTGACACTATTGCAGATGCTGCAAAAGTGAGGGGTACGGGTATTGCAAAACGTAAGCCAGAGTATATCATAACCAAAATGGAAAATGGTAACGCGGTTATTGCTTTAGACGGTGATACCTTCGCAGGCTTTTGTTATATCGAAGCATGGAGCCATGGTAAGTTTGTTGCAAATTCAGGTCTCATAGTTCATCCAGATTTTAGAAATAGAGGCTTAGCAAAACAGATCAAAAAAGTAGTCTTTGAGCACTCAAGAACTAAGTATCCAGATGCCAAAATATTCAGTATTACAACAGGTTTAGCAGTCATGAAAATGAACAGTGAATTAGGTTATAAACCAGTGACGTTTTCAGAATTAACAACTGATCAAACGTTTTGGGATGGCTGCCAAACCTGTAAAAATTATGATGTGCTACAGCGCACAAACCAATCTATGTGTTTGTGTACAGGAATGCTATTTGACCCCAATACGAAGAATGATACGTCTAAAAAAGTAAAAGAAAAGGCCTTTAAGCGTTTAAAAAGTATAAAACAAAGCCTATTTCTTAAAAAAGATAATAAATGAAGAATTCAAATAAATTAGTGATTGCTTATAGTGGCGGATTAGATACGTCCTATTGTGCTGTAAGCCTCAGTAAGGCTGGTTATGATGTCCATGCTGTAAGTGTAAATACTGGTGGCTTTACTTCAGCAGAAATTAAATCCATTGAAAGTAACGCCTATAAAATGGGAGTGTCCACCTATAAAAATATTGATGCCGTAGCATCTTATTATGATAAGGTGATTAAGTATTTAATTTTTGGCAATGTGCTTAAGAATAACACCTATCCATTGTCCGTAAGTGCGGAGCGAATCATCCAAGCCATAGAAATTATAGAATATGCAAAACGTATTGGTGCAAAGTATATCGCTCATGGTAGTACTGGAGCTGGTAATGATCAAGTACGTTTCGATATGATTTTCCAAACCTTAGCACCAGACATTGAAATCATAACACCGATTAGGGATAATAAGTTGACAAGACAAGAAGAGATTGATTACCTGATTGCTAGCGGTGTTGATATGTCTTGGAATAAAGCGAAGTACTCAGTAAATAAAGGCCTTTGGGGAACAAGTGTTGGAGGTGAAGAAACTTTAACCTCAGGGAATCCTTTACCAGAATCTGCATACCCTTCGCAATTAGTTAAGGAAGGCAACGAAAAAGTAACCATAACTTTTGAAAAAGGAGAGCCGATTGCTATTAACGGGAAAAAAGATACCCCAGTAAAAAATATTGAAGTGTTAAACGACATGGCATCGCAATATGCTATAGGAAGAGATATTCATGTTGGGGATACCATAGTAGGGATAAAAGGGCGTGTTGGTTTTGAAGCTTCAGCAGCTCTAATTATTATTAAAGCGCATCATTTATTAGAGAAGCATACGCTGACGAAGTGGCAATTGCAACATAAAGACTATTTGTCAAATTTTTATGGTATGCATCTGCACGAAGGGCAATATCTTGACCCTGTGATGCGAGACATGGAGGCTTTTTTGAAAAACAGTCAAGATAAAGTGTCTGGCGATGTTACTGTCACACTTAAGCCATACCATTTTAGTTTGGACGGGATTTCTTCAAAGCACGACTTAATGAATCCCAAATTTGGGAGTTACGGTGAAGAAAATAAAGGCTGGTCGGCTGAAGAAGCAAAGGGCTTTATTAAAATCAATGGCAATCAAAATAAAATCTATCAACAAGTGAATAATTAAAGAAGTCCTGCAAGGTTTCAAAAACCTTGTAGGTCTAAAAAGAAAATTTTATATGAAAAATATAAGTGTTGGTATCATAGGAGGAGCAGGCTATACGGCAGGAGAATTAATCCGGCTGTTGCTTAATCACAAAGAAGTAACGATTGATTTTATTTACAGCACATCAAATGCTGGGAATAAGGTATATAAGGTACATCAAGACCTTATAGGCTCTGCTGAGCTTGAGTTCACTGATAAAATTAACTCGGAAGTAGATGTCTTGTTTCTATGCTTGGGACACGGCAATAGCAAGTCATTTTTAGAAACGCATCAATTTTCAGATGCTACAAAGATCATTGATTTAAGTAATGATTTTAGGCTAAACGCTGACGCAATTTTCAATGGGAAGAGTTTTGTTTATGGCCTTCCCGAACTTCAGAAAGACGTGATTAAAACATCAAATTATATTGCTAATCCAGGGTGTTTTGCAACGGCTATACAATTAGGACTATTGCCTTTGGCGCATTCAGGTAACTTAAAAAAAGATGTACATATACAGGCTGTTACGGGTGCGACGGGAGCAGGAACATCCTTGTCTCCAACCACTCATTTTACGTGGCGCGATAATAATTTTTCGTATTACAAACCATTCACACATCAGCACTTGGGTGAGATTCATCAGTCATTACAGCAATTGCAAGAAGGATTTTCGTCGGAAGTGAATTTTATGCCATATCGCGGTAATTTTTCAAGAGGAATTTTTGCAACTATGTACACACAATATGAAGGTAGCTTAGAAGATGCACAAAATTTGTATAGATCGTTTTATAAAGATTCGGCATTCACATTTATATCTAAAAATGATATTCATTTAAAACAGGTTGTAAATACAAATAAGTGTTTGATTCATTTGCACAAACATGAAAATAAGCTGCTAATTACAAGTGCTATTGATAATTTGCTGAAAGGAGCTTCTGGACAGGCGGTCGAGAATATGAATTTAATGTTTGGCTTTGATGAATCTGAAGGACTTCAGTTAAAGGCTAATTATTTTTAAACCGTTGTCACCTTGAGCGCAGTCGAAAGGTCTCAAATAGTAATTGAAAATGTATAATTAAAAAGATAACCGCTTTCGCGGTCACTAAGATGAAAATTGCAATAATAGGAACAGGAAACTTAGGTAAATCTATCGCCAAAGGCTTAATTACCAATAATGCCATCACAACCCTATACTTAACTCGCAGAAGTATTGATGAGCTTAAGGAGTTTGATGGTTATAAGAATGTATATATCACTTCAGATAATGCACAAGCAGTTAAAGAATCAGATATTATTGTATTTGCAGTTCAGCCTTCACATTTTGAAAGCATATTAAATGATATTAGTTCTCATTTAAGAGAGAACCATGTTTTGATTTCAACAGTAACAGGCTTTTTAATTTCCAAAATTGAGGCTCAAGTGGGCAGTGATCAATTTATTATTAGAGCGATGCCTAATACCGCTATTGCTGTAGGTAAATCCATGACCTGTTTGTGCAGTAACAACAAAGGGGAACAACGCCTAAAAGTGGCAAAAGCCATTTTTAACAGGCTTGGACATACATTGGCAATACCAGAGAGTCAAATGCAAGCAGCAACGGTAGTTTGTGCCAGTGGTATTGCATTTTGGATGCGTCTTATAAGAGCAACAACACAGGCTGCTATACAATTAGGATTTGATGCAAAGGAAGCTCAAGAGTTGGCTATGTTTACGTCTGAAGGTGCTGCAAGCTTGTTGATTAACAATGGCAACCATCCAGAAGAAGAAATCGATCGTGTTACAACACCCATGGGTTGTACGATTGAAGGTTTAAATGAAATGGAGCACAAAGGATTAAGTTCCTCGCTGATTCAGGGGATGGTGGCTTCATTCAACAAGATAAACAACATAAAAAAGGAGCAGATATGAGTTTATTTAATGTATATCCTTTGTATGATGTCACTCCTGTAAGTGCAAAAGATGTCTATGTGTATGATGATAAGGGCAAAGAGTTTTTGGATCTTTATGGAGGACATGCCGTTATCTCAATTGGGCATGCACATCCTAATTATGTCAACGCCATTAAAAATCAGGTTGAGAAATTGGGGTTTTATAGTAATGCTATTCAAAATCCACTTCAGGTACAGTTGGCAGAAAAGTTAGAGACATTGTCAGATTGTAAGGATTACAATTTGTTCTTATGCAGTTCGGGAGCAGAAGCCAATGAAAACGCATTGAAATTAGCTTCTTTTCATAATGGTAAACATAAAGTCCTAGCGTTTAAGAATTCATTTCATGGAAGAACATCCGCAGCTGTCGTAGCGACGGATAACCCAAAGATAGTAGCTCCAATAAATGCCCAACAACATGTGGATTTTGTTGAATTAGGGGATTTAAAATCTGTAGAATCAATACTAAAACAGAATGAAACCTGTGCTGTTATTATTGAATGTATTCAGGGTGTTGGTGGGCTCGATGAAAGCACCTATGAATTCTATCAAGGTCTAGAACAATTGTGTAAAGCACACAATACCATGTTGATTGCCGATGAGGTACAATCTGGTTTTGCAAGGACTGGTGATTTTTTTGCTTTTCAAAAGCATGGTATTACACCAGATATTATTTCTATGGCAAAGGGGATGGGTAATGGTTTTCCCGTTGGCGGTATTTTAATACATCCATCAATAAAAGCCTCGTTTGGTTTATTGGGAACTACATTTGGTGGTAATCATTTGGCATGTGCTGCGTCACTTTCAGTTCTTAAGACTATAGAAGATGAAAAGCTTATGGATAACGTAAAAAATATGTCAACATATTTTCAAGAAAAAGCAAATGGATTACCACATCTTAAGGCGATAAAGGGAAGAGGTTTGATGTTAGGCTTGGAATTCGATTTTCCTGTTGCTGAATTGAGAAAAACCCTCATTTTTAAGCATAAGATATTTACAGGTAGCGCTAAGAATCCAAATTTGATAAGAATCCTACCTCCTTTGACAATTCAGAAAATACATATAGAACAGTTTTTTGAAGCTTTAAAAAATGAATTATGAAAAATTATACAACAATTCATAACATAAAAGATTTTTCAAGCACCATCAAGGAAACGATTGAATTAAAGAAAAATCCATTTCTCTTTTCAGAATTAGGAAAGCACAAAACCTTAGTCATGCTTTTCTTTAATTCAAGTTTAAGAACAAGGTTAAGTACTGAAAAAGCAGCAAAACATCTCGGTATGGATGTGATGGTGTTGAATGTCAATGATGCGTGGAACTTAGAATTTGAAGATGGTACAGTCATGAATTTAAATAACTCTGAGCACATTAAGGAAGCGGCAGGTGTTATTTCACAATATGCAGATATTATTGCTGTAAGGGCATTTCCAACGCTTAAGAACAAGCAAAAGGATGCTTCAGAACATGTCATTACTAGCTTTTTAAAATACTCAAGTGTTCCGATAATTAGTATGGAAAGCGCAACAGCACATCCGCTACAGGCCTTGGCAGATGCCATTACCGTTGAAGAGTTTAAGACTAAAGAACGCCCTAAAGTAGTGTTGTCATGGGCTCCACACCCAAAGGCTCTACCACAAGCCGTGGCGAATTCATTTGTTGAAATGATGCAAAACCGTGATGTTGATTTTAGTGTGACGCATCCAGAAGGCTATGAATTAAACCCTGAAATTGTAAAAAACGTACCTGTAAATTACAATCAAGAAGAAGCACTAAAGGATGCGGATTTTGTTTATGTTAAAAATTGGAGTAGCTATTCCGACTATGGTCAAATACTTAGCCAGGATAATAATTGGATGCTAACCAAGGAGAAACTTGGGCAAGCTAAGTTTATGCATTGCTTGCCGGTAAGACGTAATGTTGTGGTTGAAGATGCTGTTTTAGATAGCGATCAGTCTGTCGTGTTACAGCAAGCCAATAATAGAACTTTTGCAGCTCAAATTGTATTAAAGAAGATATTGGAGGAATTATAAGTAAATAGTCTGTCTGGTCGAGCGCAGTCGAGACCTATTACCTCTCGACTGCGCTCGAGGAGACAAAAGAACTAAATATGAAAACACTTAAAATCATAAAAATTGGGGGAAACATCATCGATGATGAAAATGCAATGAACTCTTTTTTAAAAGAGTTTTCAAAACTCGAAGGCCCAAAACTATTGGTTCATGGAGGTGGTAAATTAGCAACAAGATTAGCAAACGACATGCAGGTAGAGGTAAAAATGATTGATGGAAGGCGTATTACTAATGCTGAAACTTTAGATATTATTACCATGGTGTATGCCGGTAAAATAAATAAGTCTATAATAGTTCAATTACAAGCAAATGACTGTAATGCTGTTGGCTTTACTGGTGCTGACGGAAATACAATTGTTTCAGTCAAGCGACCCTCTCAGCCAATTGATTTTGGATTTGTAGGTGATGTAAAAAAAGTAGATACTCAGGTATTGGAAACCTTAATTGACGTCAATGTTTGCCCAGTTTTTTCTGCTATAACGCATAATGGCAAAGGGCAACTTTTAAATACTAACGCAGACACCATTGCTTCAGAATTGGCAATTGCTTTTTCAAAAGTATATAAGACGGAGCTGTATTATTGTTTTGAAAAAAATGGTGTTTTAAAGGATGTTTCAGATAATGCCTCAGTCATTAAAACGATTGATTCAAATTCATTTAAAAATCTTGTTGATGAAGGAGTAATTTCAGAAGGCATGTTACCCAAAATCACCAACTGTATCTCTGCAGTAAATAAGGGAGTTGCTAGGGTTTGTATTGGATCCTCTAATATGTTATTTCAACCAAATGTAAGTTATACAACGATAAGAAAATGAAAATAAAAGAGCTAAGAGATAACGCCATTCAATTGCTAAAAGATCTCATTGAGACACCATCGTTTTCGTCGGAGGAAGACAAAACTGCCTTGCGTATCGAAAGATGGTTTCAACACTATGATATGTCTTATAAGAGAACTGTGAACAATGTTTGGGCAGTCAATAAATACTTTGAAGAAGGCAAACCAACATTGTTGTTAAATTCACACCACGATACTGTAAAACCTAACAATGGATATACAAAAGATCCATTTAAAGCTATCTTTGAAGACGAAAAATTATATGGCTTGGGGAGTAATGATGCGGGAGGATGTCTGGTGTCGCTGATGGCTACGTTTACCTACTTTTATAATAAGAAGGATTTAGCCTATAATTTAGTTATTGTGGCTTCTGCAGAAGAAGAAAGTAGCGGTGCAAATGGATTAAACAGTATGCTTTCCGTCATTCCTAATATAGATGTAGCCATAGTTGGCGAGCCTACTTTAATGCATTTGGCAGTTGCCGAAAAAGGCCTAGTTGTTTTTGATGCCAAAGTAAAGGGGACGGCAAGTCATGCCGCACATCCAAATACGGATAATGCTATTTATAATACCATTGAAGTCTTGCAATGGTTTAAGGATTTTAAATTTGAAAAAACCTCAAAAGCATTAGGCGAAGTTAAAATGACTGTTACTCAAATTAATGCTGGTCAACAACACAATGCTGTGCCATCTGAAGTCGATTTGGTCATTGACGTTAGAGTGAATGATTGTTATTCTAATAAAGAGATTGCAGAAGTTTTACAGAAAGAGTCTCTGTGCGATAGTATTGTACCAAGAAGTTTAAGGTTGAATTCGTCTTCAATTTCTGTAGAACACCCTTTAGTTAAAGCAGGAATTGATTTAGGACGAGAAACCTACGGTTCACCAACATTGTCAGATCAGGCCGTGTTGACCTGTCCTTCCTTAAAATTAGGACCTGGAGATAGCACACGATCACATACGGCTGATGAATTTATTTATTTAAAAGAAATAGAAGAAGGAATTACTATTTATATTGAATTGTTGGAAAAAGTATTGTGAAAAAGAAAAAAGAAAAAAGACTCAAGAATCAAGATGAATGCTTCAGTTAAACAGAAAGGCATCTTTGTTCTTACAGCGAAGCGGTCTTGACTCTTGATTCTAAAATTAAAAAAACTAGAAATATGAAATTGTGGGATAAAGGCATAAGCATAGATAAAAAGATAGAGCAATTTACGGTTGGTAACGATCGAGAAATTGATATGCACATTGCTAAATATGACGTACAGGCATCTTCAGCACATGCAAAAATGTTGCATAAAATAGGAGTTATTAATGCAGAAGAATTACAGAAGTTAGAGGCTGGTTTAGAGGTTTTAAGACTTCAAATAGAGTCAGGAACTTTTAAAATTGAAGATCAGTTTGAAGATGTGCATTCAAAGATAGAATTTGAATTAACCAATGAGTTAGGCGAAACTGGAAAAAAAATTCACACAGCACGCTCCAGAAATGATCAGGTTTTAGTAGCCTTGCATCTGTACTATAAGGAAGAGTTAAACTCTATTCATACAAAAATAGAATCCTTTTTTGATACGCTTTTAAATTTAGCCAATACACACAAAAGCCAACTATTACCAGGTTATACGCACTTACAAGTTGCTATGCCTTCTTCTTTTGGACTGTGGTTTTCTGCTTATGCCGAACTATTGATAGATGATGTGTACATGCTAAAAGCCGTTTCGAACATAGTTGATCAAAACCCATTAGGTTCAGCTGCGGGTTATGGGAGTTCATTCCCTATTGACAGAGATTTAACGACTGAGTTGCTAGATTTTGCTGATTTAAAATATAATGTCGTCGCTGCGCAAATGAGCCGTGGCAAAAGTGAAAGGTCTATGGCAAGTGCCTTAGGTGGCTTATGCAATACACTGAGTAGATTCGCTATGGATATTTGTGTATATATGAGTCAGAATTTTGGATTTATCTCGTTTCCAGATGCCTTGACTACAGGAAGCAGTATTATGCCCCATAAAAAGAACCCGGATGTGTTTGAGTTGATTAGAGGAAAATGCAATAAAATTCAGGCCTTATCAACAGAGATGGTTTTAATTACAAATAATTTACCAAGCGGTTACCATAGAGATTACCAGCTCCTCAAAGAAAACATGATTAATGCTATTGAAGATGTAAAAACGATTTTAGACATTTTCAACTTCGCAATTGCCCAAATAGAAGTAAAAGATATTGACCTGAATGATGAAAAATACCAGTATTTATTCACGGTAGATAATATGAATACCTTAGTCGAAGGTGGTATGAGTTTTAGGGAAGCCTATCAGGTTATTGGTAAAAAGGTTGAAGAGGGCTCCTACGAACCAGACAGCTCAAAACAACACACACATATTGGTAGCATCCATAATCTAGGATTGGATAAGATTAAGAATAAGTTCCCAAAACAGAAAGAACACCAATAATGATGCTCTTTCAACAATTTTAAAGCAGACTGAACTCTAAATAATTGTGGACTGTCCCAAATGAATATTGGTAAAATTTAAATTAGTGTCATCCGGATTGTTAATATAATCTTCGATAAAATCACCGACTTTCGTTGTGGTGATATTAGCAATATCAGGGTTGAGATCTGGTGTCGTAATTTTTAATTTTAAGGATTTATCTACTGCATCTCTTACCATTTGAGCTTCTTTATGTAGTTCAAAATGATCTAATAACATAGCGGCAGAAAGTATGGATGCTATGGGGTTTGCAATGCCTTTTCCTTTTGCTTGTGGGTATGACCCATGAATCGGCTCAAACATGGCGTATTTTTCTCCGACAGATGCAGAAGCCAATAGCCCAATGGAACCACCAATAACACTGGCTTCATCAGATATAATATCGCCAAACATGTTTTCAGTAAGGATAACATCAAACTGCTTTGGGTTTAGGATTATTTGCATGGCAGCATTATCTACAAAAAGAAAATCAAGCGCTACATCTTTGTAGTTTTCAGCAACTTCTTTAACAACTTTACGCCACAACCGAGAACTTTCAAGGACATTCGCTTTGTCCACTAACGTGACTTTATTTTTTCGGGCTTGTGCCGCTTTAAAAGCTAAATGAGCAATACGCTCAATTTCAGTTTTTGAATATTCACATAGATCAGAAGCAGTATTACCATCATCACTGATGTGTTTTTCTCCAAAGTAAATACCTCCGGTCAACTCCCGATAAATACTAATATCTGTACCCTGAATAATTTTACGCTTTAATGGAGACTTATCCAATAATGTATCGTATGCTTTGACTGGTCTAATATTAGCAAACAGGCCTAATTCTTTTCTTAACTTTAATAAGCCTTGCTCTGGTCTTACCTTAGCCGATGGGTTATTGTCGTATTTTGGGTCACCGATGGCTCCAAACAAAATAGCATCTGTATTTTTGCAAAGATCAAGTGTTTTGTCTGGTAAAGGGTTGTTGGTCTTATCTATGGCAATAGCACCAACGTCTGCGTTTTTAAAAATAAACTGATGATCAAATTCTAAAGCAATAGCTTTTAAAACTTTTATGGCCTGTTTAGTGACTTCGGGCCCAATACCATCACCTGGGAGTACAGCAATATTTAATTTCATAATTCCTGCGAAGGCAGTCCCGAAAGCTTTCGGGATCACCTGCTTTCTTTTAATTTGTTAGTTATAATTTATTTTGTTCTCGATATGCTGCTTAATTTGGCATCTCTCGAACTGACATATTTATCAGTATGTTATTTGTGCTTCAAAAGCTTCAATTTTTTCTTTTTTACTTATCAGGTAATCTATATCATCATAGCCATTAATAAGGCATGTTTTTTTATAAGGATCTATTTTAAAGGTTTCAAATCGCTTGCTGGTTTTAACTGAAAGACGTTGTTCTTTTAGATCTACCTTCAATACTGTTGAAGGGTTAGCTTTAATTTCTGAAAACAAATGTTTTAAGAACTCATTAGATACCTGTATAGGCAAGATGCCGTTATTTAGCGCATTGCCCTTAAAAATATCGGCGAAGAAACTACTTACCACCACTTTAAAGCCATAGCCTGCAATGGCCCATGCAGCATGTTCTCGACTAGAACCACAACCAAAATTGTTGCCGGCAACCAATATTTTTCCTGAATACTTTGAATTATTTAAAACAAAGGATTCATTTAAAGAGCCATCATCATTATACCGCCAGTCTCTAAACACATTATCGCCAAAACCTTCACGATCTGTAGCTTTTAAAAACCGTGCAGGGATGATTTGATCTGTATCTACATTCTCTATTTCCAATGGAACTGCTGTAGACGTTAATGTTATAAACTTTTCCATCTAATTCAACTGTTGTTTAGTAATATCCACAATTTTTCCTTTCACAGCTGTTGCTGCTGCGACCAAAGGACTAGCCAAAATCGTACGTGAGCCTTGACCTTGCCGGCCTTCAAAATTTCTATTGGATGTTGATACGCAGTATTCTCCTTGAGGAATTTTATCATCATTCATGGCCAGACATGCCGAACACCCGGGTTGGCGTAGCTCAAAACCGGCATTTTCAAAAATATCTTTTAATCCTTCTTCAATGATTTGAGCTTCGACTTGTTTACTGCCTGGCACTAACCAAGCGGTGACATTGTCGGCCTTACGTTTTCCTTTAATATAGTTAGCGGCAACTCTAAAATCTTCAATTCTTGAATTGGTGCAACTTCCTATAAATACAAAGTTTATTGGTTTGTCAATTAAAGATTCGCCGGCTTTAAAATTCATGTAATCCAATGCCTTTTGAAACGATGCGTTTGTGTCTTTGGGTATAGACCCAGAAATTTTTATACCCATTCCTGGATTCGTTCCATAGGTCACCATTGGCTCTATGTCCGAGGCTTCAAAGTGATATTCCTTATCAAATTTGGCATCTTTATCTGTGGGCAATGTTTTCCAATACGCCACTTTTTTGTTAAATGCTTCACCTTTTGGAGCAAACTCTCGACCTTCTATATAATCGAATGTCTTCTGGTCTGGGGCAATCATGCCTCCCCGTGCACCCATTTCTATACTCATGTTGCATACGGTCATGCGACCCTCCATACTCATGTTTTTGAAAACATCACCAGCATATTCGCAGAAATAGCCAGTACCAGAATTGGTGCCTAATTTTGAAATGATATATAAAATAACATCCTTTGGTAGGACACCGTTTTTCAATTTACCATTGACCGTAACTCTAAGGCTTTTTGGTTTGGTTAATAACAAACATTGACTTGCAAAAACTTGGGCGACTTGGCTCGTGCCAATTCCGAAAGCAATAGTTCCGAACGCTCCATGGGTTGAGGTATGAGAATCTCCACATACCATGGTCATCCCAGGTTGTGTAATCCCAAGTTCTGGTGCCATTACGTGGACTATACCATTGTACTTATGGCCTAACTCGTATAATGTGATATTATTTTTTTTGCAGTTTTCTGATAATTGTGCCAATTGGTTTCTAGACAATTCATCTTTTACTGGAAGATGCTGATTGGTTGTTGGCGTATTGTGATCAGCAGTAGCAACAATTTGATCGGGTCTAAAAATAGGTACACCTCTTTGCTCTAATTCATTAAAAGCCTGAGGGCTTGTGACTTCGTGTATAAGGTGTTTGTCAATATAAAGTATTTGAGGACCATCTTTAATGGTATCTACAACATGAGTATCCCAAACTTTATCAAATAATGTTTTTCCCATAAATTCTAAGCTGAAGCCATTATTTCTCGATAGACTTTACTGGTTTCCACTATTTGGTGGATATCATCGTCGTCAATTTCTTTTTTCTTGTCCGCAAAGCTTAAGAAGTTCTCATACACTTCGTCCAATTGAAGTTTGGTCAATTCATAACCTACATTTTTGGCTCTATAAGCTAGAGCAGCCCTACCACTTCTTGCTGTTAATACAATTGCAGATTCGGTGACACCGACATCTTTAGGGTCGATAATCTCATAGGTTGCACGATTTTTAATCACACCATCTTGATGAATGCCAGAGCTGTGAGCAAAAGCATTAGCGCCAACAATCGCTTTATTTGGTTGGGTGTAAATACCCATTTTATCAGAGACGAGTTGGCTTAAACCATACAACATGGATGTGTCAATATTAGTATCTAATTGTAGGTATGGATGCTGCTTTAAGATCATCACAACTTCTTCCAAAGCTGTATTACCAGCACGTTCGCCAATACCATTGATAGTACATTCGATTTGGCGTGCGCCATTAATTACACCTTCTATTGAATTGGCAGTTGCCAACCCAAGATCATTGTGGCAATGGCAAGATAGAATTGCTTTTTCAATCCCTTTTACGTTTTCTTTTAGGTACTTCATTTTGGCACCGTATTCGCTTGGTAAACAATAACCTGTGGTATCCGGAATATTTAAAACCGTTGCTCCAGCTTCAATGGCCGCTTCGCAAATTCTGGCTAAATAGTCATTGTCTGTACGGCCTGCATCCTCGGCATAAAATTCCACATCTTCGACAAAAGTCTTGGCATATTTTACCGCTTTGTAAGCTCTATCTAAAATAGCCTCTCTTGTACTTTTAAATTTGTGTTTGATGTGCGAATCGGAAGTCCCGATCCCAGTATGAATACGTGGGTATTTAGCATGTTTTAAGGCTTCAGCAGCAACTTTGATATCATTCTCCACAGACCTCGTTAAACCACAAACAGTTGCATTTTTTATGAGTTTAGAAATTTCATTAACTGATTTAAAATCGCCTGGACTGGATACAGGAAAGCCAGCTTCAATGACATCAACCCCAAGTTGATCTAACTGATCGGCAATAATTAATTTTTGTTGTGTATCTAGTTTACAACCAGGAACTTGTTCTCCATCTCTTAAGGTGGTGTCGAAGATTTGAATATTAGAATTTAACATTTATCTAAATATATTTTTCTGTTGTCCTACGAATTTATACTTTGGATTTATTATTGTATATGGTTTGAAATGGACTTTTACGATGTTCAAACCTAATTAAAGAATTTAAAATATTTAAAATCAGTATTTTACACTGATTTATATGCGATGACAAAAGGACAAAAGGATAATTTATTTTTATTGGTGAAATCTCTCACCAAATCAGAAAAGCGACAGTTTAAATTGTATGTTGGACGATTAGATGTGAATTCTGACTCTAAATTCTTAAACCTTTTCAACATTTTGGACAAGGCTTCGCGTTATAACGAAGCGGAAATACTGAAGAGTGGCATTGTTAAAAAAAGTCAGCTGGCTAACGTAAAAGCACATCTCTACAAACAGATTTTAATAAGTCTAAAACTAAATCCTTCTCATCAAAATATTCGATCTCAAATACGAGAGCAACTCGATTTTGCTTCCATTTTATACCACAAAGGACTTTATAACCAAAGCTTAAAAATTTTAGATAAATCCAAGGAACTAGCACTTCAGAATGAAGAAAAAAATATAGCTTATGAGATTGTGGAGTTAGAGAAGATTATCGAAACTCAATACATTACCAGAAGTATTAATAATAGAGCAGAAGAATTGATTTCTGAGGCAGAAAACCTCAATAAATTGAATGTCATTGCGAGTAAACTATCTAATCTATCCCTACAGCTGTATAGTATTATTCTTAAGTCTGGCTATGTAAAAAGTGATGCGGAAAGCAAAGAGATTTCAACATATTTTAAAGAACAATTACCAGAATTTAAAATATCGGAATTAGGATTTCGAGAAAAATTGTTGCTTTATAATGCTTATTTATGGCACAGTTTTTTGATTCAGGATTTTTCACGATGTTTTCGATATGCAAAAAAATGGGTGAATTTATATGAATCGAACCCAGAAATGATTCAGCTAAATCCCGTCTCTTATTTAAAAGGCAACCAGTACTTGCTTGAAGCTTTGTACTTTATAAGAGACCATAGCCGTTTTGAAAAAGCGTTCTTAGATTTCGAGAACAGGATTTCGCAAAAGGACTTTCCAAAGGATGACAATATTGAGGGCTTATGTTTTTTATATCTCAATAATAATCGCTTTAATCTCTTTTTTATGCAAGGACGGTTTAACGATGGCTTAGACCACTTAGATGATCTTGTTAAAGATATTAGGCATTACCAAGACCGCATCGATGAGCACCATATCATGGTATTTTACTATAAGATTGCCAGTTTGTATTTTGGTGTTGGAGATTATAAAAATTGTATAAGGTACCTAGACAAGATTATTTCTAACAAATCGCTCAAAATGAGGGAGGATTTGCTTTGCTTCTCAAGAGTACTAAACGTTGTTGCACATTACGAAGCTGGTTTGGATTATCATTTAGAATCTCTTTTAAGATCTACTTACAAGTTTTTATTGAAGATGAATGATCTTCATAAAGTACAGAAAGAAATGATTAGTTTTATTCGTGGCTTGCCTGATATTTATCCGCATGACATCAAAGATGCCTTTAGAGGGTTGCATCAAAGGTTAAAGGTGTATGAAGACCATCCTTATGAGCGTAGGGCCTTCCTGTATTTAGATATTTTATCTTGGTTAGAAAGCCGTATTGAAAACATCCCTGTAAATGAGGTCATTAGAAACAAATACTTAGCGGAATCAAAAAGTTAATTTATAAAAAAGCTTTTAAAAAATTTGGAATTGTAATTTTTCTATTGCAATATTTGTACTCACAAAGTTCAAAAACTTACTGAAATGTTATCAAGAAAGGCGGAGGGAATAGACCCGTTGAAGCCTTAGCAACCCTTTGAATTTATCAATGAAGGTGCTAAATTCTACTGCAACTGCGAATCATTTCTCGCAAGTACGGATAGATAACTCAAGACTAATTACTCATCTGTAATTAGCATTTTCTTTATAACATTTTTCTATTAAGTATGCTTCTCGAGAGGCTTATTTGGCTTTTGGTTTAATTTATTTATTAACTCAAAAACTTAGAAAAATGAGTACACAAAAATTTGCAACCAAAGCGTTGCACGCAGGGCACGATGTTAGCCAAAATGGTGGAACACGAGCTGTTCCGATTTATCAAACCACATCGTATGTGTTCAACGATTCAGATCATGCAGCAAATTTATTTGCATTAGCTGAAACAGGAAACATCTACACAAGGATCAACAACCCAACAAACGACATTTTAGAGCAGCGACTTGCAGCTTTAGAAGGTGGTATTGCTGCTGTAGTGACAGCTTCTGGGACTTCGGCAATTGCAACAACACTATTAACCTTACTAAAGGCTGGAGACCATATAGTAGCTTCGAGCAGTTTGTATGGGGGAACCTATAATTTGTTGAGCGTTACGTTGCCTAGACATGGTATTACAACCACTTTTGTAGATCCATCAGATCCAGAAAATTTTAAGAAAGCTACCCAAGAAAATACAAGAACTTTCTTTATTGAATCATTAGGAAATCCAAAATTAGATGTTTTGGACATTGAAGCCATTTCAAAAGAAGCTAAAGCTTTTAAAGTGCCCTTAATTGTCGATAATACTGTGCCGACACCGTATTTGCTGAACCCAATTGAGTATGGTGCCAATATTGTTATTCATTCTTTAACCAAGTACATCAATGGTAACGGAACTGCCCTTGGAGGAGTTATCATTGATGCAGGGACTTTTGATTGGGCCAACGGAAAATTCCCAGAATTTACTGATCCATCACCAGGATATCATGGTTTGGTGTATAGTGAAGCACTAGAAGAAGCAGCTTTTATTGCTAAGGTGAGAATCGAAGGCCTTAGGGATTACGGTGGAGCTTTAAGTCCATTTAACGCGTTTCAGATCATACAGGGCTTAGAGACGCTAGAGCTACGAATAAAAAAGCATAGTGAGAATGCTTTGGAGTTAGCCAAATGGCTTCAATCTCAGGAAGAAGTGGTATGGGTAAATTACCCTGGACTTGAATCTAGTAATTACAAAGCATTGGCAGATAAGTACCTTCCGGAAGGTCAAAGTGGTGTGGTTACTTTTGGATTGCAAGGAGGCTTTGAGGCGGCTAAAAAAGTTGCTGATACAACACAACTATTTTCCCTATTGGCAAATATTGGGGACACAAAATCTTTGATTATTCACCCAGCAAGTACAACGCATCAGCAGTTAAGTGAAGACGCGCAAGAAAGCACTGGCGTGACAAAAGATTTAGTACGCTTGTCAGTTGGCTTGGAAAATTTAGAAGACTTAAAAGCAGATTTAAAAGAAGCATTTAAAGAAGTTACATCAGCTGTACTTGCTTAAATCATAGTATGAAGGATTTACAATACATAGAAATCTTAAATTATACCAATCAGGGAGGTAAGACGGTTGACATTCAGTTGTCTTACCAAACTTTTGGTGAACCTTTGGATAAGGCGCCAATAGTTTTGGTCAACCATGCATTAACAGGGAATTCAACTGTAACTGGCGAAGGTGGCTGGTGGAATTCTTTAATCGGTGAGGATAAAATCATTGATACAAACCACTATGCTGTTTTAGCCTTTAATATTCCGGGTAATGGCTACAACAAGTATGAGGAACCCTATGTCGATGACTACAAAAGTTTTACGGCTAAGGATATTGCTCAATTGTTTTCAATAGGATTAAATGAATTGAATATCCATCATCTGTTTGCCAATATTGGCGGTTCAGTTGGTGGCGGCATAACATGGGAATTAGCTGTGCTGCGTCCAGATTTGGCAGAATATGTTATTCCGGTGGCATCCGATTGGAGGGCTACGGATTGGTTAATTGCCAATTGCCATATCCAAGAGCGTATTTTAGAAAATTCATCATATCCTTTAGAGGACGCTCGTCTCCATGCCATGACATTTTATAGAACACCAGAGTCTTTTTCAGAAAAGTTTAAGCGAACCAAAGCAACTCCTTCAGTTTATAATGTTGAAAGTTGGTTAAACCATCATGGAGATAGACTTAATGAGCGATTTAAGCTATCAGCCTATAAAATGATGAATCATATTTTAAAGACGGTAGATATTACAAGTGACGGAAGGTCTTTTGTTGAAGTTGCAAAAATTATTGAGTCGCATATTCATATTGTAACCATCAATTCAGACTTATTTTTTAAGCCTGAAGAGAACTGGAAAACATTTGTGGATTTAAAAACTGAAAAAGAGAATGTATCTATTGGGGAGATTAAATCCATCCATGGACATGATGCTTTTTTAATTGAATTTCAACAACTCAACCGGTTGTTAAGCCCAATTTTTCAGAAGCATTTAAAAAAAAACGATAGTTTTCAGCCATTTTTTATACAAGCAAGTTAAACAATATGTACTCAAAGAATTTCGAAACAGAAGCTATTAGAACTCAAATTGAACGTTCTGAATTTTTAGAACATTCTAGCCCATTATACTTAACATCGAGTTTTGTTTTTGAAGATGCTGAGGATATGAGAGCTTCTTTTGCTGAAGAAAAAGAACGAAATATCTATAGCCGTTTCACAAATCCTAATACATCAGAATTTATAGAAAAGATTTGTAAAATGGAAGGTGCTGAAGCTGGCTATGCTTTTGCCACTGGCATGTCAGCCGTGTTTTCAACATTTGCTGCGTTATTAGATTCAGGAGACCATATTGTTTCTGCACGAAGTGTTTTTGGATCAACCCATAGTTTGTTTACTAAGTTTTTACCAAAATGGAATATTACTACCAGTTATTTTGATGTGCAAAAAGTAGAGGATATTGAAGGATTGATACAACCAAACACTAAGATTTTATATGCAGAGAGCCCTACAAATCCTGCAGTCGATATTCTCGACTTAGAATATCTGGGAAAAGTTGCTAAAAAACACAATCTTTTGCTGGTTATTGATAATTGTTTTGCAACACCATACTTGCAAAACCCTATTAAATTTGGAGCAGATTTGGTCATCCACTCTGCAACTAAACTTATTGATGGTCAAGGTAGGGTTATGGGAGGTGTTACTGTTGGTGGTGAAGATTTAATCAGGGAGATATATTTGTTTTCTAGAAATACAGGGCCAGCGTTATCCCCTTTTAATGCATGGGTGTTATCTAAAAGTTTAGAGACTTTGGCGGTAAGGGTTGATAAACATTGTGAAAATGCCCTAAAGGTTGCTGAGTTTTTAGAAAACCACCCTAAAACAAAAAATGTGAAGTATCCTTTTTTAAAATCGCACCCACAATATGCCATTGCCAAGAAGCAAATGAAGTTGGGAGGTAATGTAGTCGCTTTTGAGGTAGAAGGCGGTGTAGCCGCTGGCAAGAAATTTTTAAACAGTATTAAGTTGTGCTCGCTTTCAGCAAATTTAGGGGATACGAGAACAATTGTTACGCATCCAGCATCGACAACACATGCCAAGCTTACGGAAAAGGACAGACAAGAAGTTGGTATAACTGATGGTCTAGTTAGGGTTTCGGTCGGGTTAGAAACTATTAAAGATATTATTGAAGATATTAATCAAGCATTGGGATAAAAAGTAAAATAAGTATCTTTAGCGGATGCTTTCAAAAAAGACAAAATATGGTATTAAAGCACTGACGTTTTTGGCAAGTCAAACAGACAAAAGTCCAACGCCAATTAGTACTATTGCCAAGAACGAAAATATTTCGCAAAAATTTTTAGAAAGTATTTTACTCACCTTGCGCAAAACAGGTTATTTGGGTAGTAAAAAAGGAAAGGGCGGCGGCTATTATCTATTAAAAAAGCCAGAAGAAATTATGATGGCACCTGTTATGAGAATTCTAGAAGGACCAATAGCTATGGTGCCTTGTGTAAGTCTTAATTTTTATGAGACCTGTGATGACTGTCCTGATGAAGATCTCTGTGCAGTACATAACTTAATGATAGAAGTAAGGGACAGTACCCTCAATATTTTTAACAATAGGTCATTAGCCGATTTAATTAACATTTAACCAATTTTCACAGCGAGTTTTAAAAAATAAAGTATAGTTTTGTTTTAATTCCTATTAAATCTATAGGATTATACTAAATATAAAAAGAACGATATGCAATTAAATATTCAGGAACTAAATAAAGAATTACGTCACAAGACTCCAGCAGAAATTATTGATTGGGCACTAGCACAATCAGATAAACGAATTGTTACTACCAGTTTTGGGGTATATTCTGCGGTTCTACTCAGTACCTTTCATCATAAAGACCCCAATATTGATGTCGTTTGGGTTGATACCTTATTTAATAATGACGAAACTTATGAGCATGCCCAAAAAGTAATAACCCGTTACAACCTTAACATTAATCGTTATGTGCCTTTGCAAACCAAGGAAACCATTGAGGCCACTATCGGTGTTCCTGATGTTGATGACCCGAAACATGCAGAGTTTACAGAGATGGTGAAAATTGAGCCATTTAACAGAGCTATAAAGACGCACAACCCAGAAGTGTGGTTTACAAATATCCGTGTTAGGCAGAATGAATATCGAAATTCAAAAGATATTTTAAGCTATAGTAAAGACGGCATCTTAAAAGTAAGTCCCTTTTACTATTGGAGTGATGCAGAATTGGACACTTATATAGCAGAAAATAAATTGCCAAAAAACACAGCGTATTTCGACCCAACAAAAGTATTGAGTCACAGGGAATGTGGGATCCACTTCCAGTAAAAAAAGAATAAATCATGCAGAGTTTTAGAACAGAAATAGAGAATCCAATTGTTGAGAAGGATATTATAGAGTTAGATAAAAAAATCAGGCTCTTTAAAGAAGGACATGTCGACGAAGAGCGTTTTAGAAGCCTAAGATTGGCAAGGGGTGTTTATGGTCAACGGCAGCAAGGGGTACAGATGGTCCGTATTAAGTTGCCTTATGGAAAAGTGCTAAGCAACCAGTTACGACGAATAGCGGATGTTTCTGATGAGTATTCTCGTGGTCGTTTACATATTACTACGCGTCAAGACATTCAAATTCACTATGTAGATTTGGATAGAACTCCTCAACTCTGGGAAGAACTAGAGCGTGATAATGTGACCATACGAGAGGCTTGTGGTAACACCGTGCGTAATGTCACTGCAAGTGAAACGGCTGGCATTGATGTTAATGAACCTTTTGACGTCTCACCTTACGCAGATGCACTTTTTCGATTCTTTTTACGAAATCCTATCTGTCAAGAGATGGGGCGAAAATTCAAAGTGTCCTTCTCTTCTTCTGATGAAGATACGGGATTATCTTATATGCACGACTTAGGATTTATCGCAAAAATTAAGAATGGAGAAAGAGGCTTTAAAGTACTTCTCGGAGGAGGTTTAGGGTCTCAACCAAGACATGCTGATGTATTGTATGAGTTTTTACCTGCGAATAAAATCATTCCAGTAATGGAAGGTGTTTTAAGAATATTTGATCGCCATGGCGAACGTAAAAGTAGGGCAAAGGCTAGGTTGAAATTCTTGATAAAAAACATCGGTTTAGAAGCATTCAAAAACTTAGTGGCCGAAGAGCAAAATGCTATAACATATAAAACGATAGATATAGACTTTAAGGCTTATAAAGCATCAGTACCTGTAGATGTCGAAACTCCAAAGACAACTCTGGACGATAAGAAGGATTTTGAATTATGGAAAACAACGAATTGTATATCGCAAAAACAAGAAGGTTATGTGGCTATTGGTATTAAGGTGCTTTTAGGCGATTTCTATACCGACAAGGTAAGGCTTTTAGCAGACTTAGTGGAACGTTATGCCGCAGGTGAAATCCGATTGACCTTGAGACAAAATATTTTAATACCGTTCGTTAAGGAAGAGCTGCTTCCATTTTTCTATTCTCAATTAAAGACACTTGGGTTTACCGAATTAGGATATAACAAGGCTGTAGATATTACAGCATGCCCTGGCACGGACACGTGTAACCTAGGAATAGCGAGTAGTACTGGTATAGCAGAAGAGTTAGAGCGCATCATAAAAACAGAATATCCGCAATATTTAAACAAAGAAGACTTAGTTATAAAGATTAGTGGTTGTATGAATGCCTGTGGTCAGCACAACATGGCCAATATAGGGTTTCAAGGAATGTCAATTCGTACTAAGGATAAACGGGTGGCACCTGCCCTACAAGTATTATTAGGTGGTGGTAATAAAGGTAATGGGAGTGGTGTCTTTGCAGATAAGGTTGTTAAAATACCAAGTAAAAGAGGCCCTGAAGCATTACGAAGAATTTTAAATGATTATGAGAAAAATGGTCATCCTAAAAAATTTGAGGATTACTACGCTGAAAAAGGAGAGAAGTATTTTTATGAACTGCTTACCGACTTATCAAGCGCAGAACATTTAACACAAGATGATTTTATCGATTGGGGTAATGAAAAGGCCTATGTTAAGGCCATAGGAATTGGTGAATGTGCAGGTGTAGTTATTGACTTGGTAGCAACATTATTTTTAGAAAGTGAAGAGAAAATAGAGGAAGCCACCGAAGCATTTTCTAATAAAGTTTACTCTAGTGCTATTTATCATGCGTACAGTTCTATGGTAAATTCTGCAAAAGCCATTTTACTATCAGAAGAGATTTCCACAAATACACAAGCTGGAATTATAAAACAATTTGAAGAACATTTTATAGATACCAAAAGACTCAATCTAGGAATTTCATTTTCAGATTTAGTGTATCAAATACGAGAGTATGCTCCAAAAGAGGAATTTGCAAAAACCTACATAAAAAATGCCAAGGACTTTTTAGAGGCAGTACGGGTATTTAGAGAAAAAGAAGTAGAAATTAAAGCATAAGAAGATGAAAAGTACAGCAAAATTAACAGTAGTTGGGGCGGGACCTGGAGATGTAGAACTTATTACGCTTAAGGCGTTAAAGGCTATAGCATCTGCCGATG
The DNA here is from genome assembly GCF_046720935.1 of Winogradskyella sp. A3E31. NCBI lineage: Bacteria > Pseudomonadati > Bacteroidota > Flavobacteriia > Flavobacteriales > Flavobacteriaceae > Winogradskyella > Winogradskyella sp. A3E31. Next base: position 197,464 of record NZ_JBHNWH010000002.1, on the reverse strand, counting down.
TCATTTTATATGATGCCCTTGTAAATGAAAGTCTATTAGAGCATGCCTCTTCCAAGGCAGAATTAATTTTTGTCGGTAAGCGTAAGGGATGTTACGCTTATCATCAAGATCAAATAAATGAGTTGATTGTTGACCGTGCTTTAAGATATGGGCATGTGGTACGATTAAAAGGTGGTGATCCTTTTGTTTTTGGTCGTGGTGCAGAAGAAATTGAATATGCCAGGGATTATGCCATTGAGGTGGCAGTCGTACCTGGTATTTCATCATCTATTGCTGTGCCAGCTTACCAAGGCATTCCTGTTACAAAGCGTCATGCTTCAGAAAGTTTCTGGGTAATTACCGGGACAACTAGATCTCACGATATTTCGGGTGATATAGCTTTGGCGGCTAAGTCAACAGCAACAGTGGTTATTTTAATGGGTATGGGTAAGCTTTCAGAAATTGTTCAGGTGTTTTCTAAAGAAGGAAAGTCAGAAACTGCTGTAGCTATTATTCAAGATGGTACCACGCCAAAAGAAAAAGTAGGGATAGGAACAATAAGCACTATTGAAGCTATTGTCGAAAAAAAGCAGTTGTCTTCCCCAGCGATTATAGTTATAGGTGAGGTGGTTAATCAGCGTGTTGACCTTTCAGGCCTTTATGCCAAAGCGGATTTTGCGTCTTTAAAAACAAGATCAGAAACGTATTAATTATGGAAAGAAACAATCTGTATCCAATCTTTTTAAAATCCAAGAACCTAAAGGTTTTAATCGTTGGTGGAGGCTTTGTCGCTGAGGAAAAACTGAGGTTTCTTTTAAAGTCAAGCCCAGATGCAAACGTAACTATGGTTGCACCTTTCTTTAGGGAAGATACCATTAGTATAGCCGAAAAAGGTGATGTAACAAGGATTGAAGACCATTATAAGCCCCACTATTTAGAAGGCAAACATGTCGTCGTTGCTACAACCGATAGCCCTGAAGTTAATATTGAAATTTATAATGATTGTAGAGCGCAAAGTAAATTGGTAAATGTGGCAGACAATCCACCATATTGCGATTTTTATATGGGCGGAATAGTGACAAAGGGCAATGTAAAGATTGCCATTTCAACCAATGGAAAATCGCCCACAACAGCTAAACGTTTACGTCAATTTTTTGAAGAGGTTATTCCCGAAAATATTGATGATTTAGTAATTAATCTTAACCATTATAGAAAAACCATTAAAGGTACTTTTGAAGAAAAAGTAGAACAGTTAAATCAATTCACAAAAACCCTCATTTCTTAAAAAATAAATTATGATAAAGACAGATATTTTAATTATCGGTGCCGGTCCAACAGGGCTATTTACAGTTTTCGAAGCAGGATTATTAAAATTAAAATGCCATTTAATCGATGCGCTTCCTCAACCAGGAGGTCAGTGTTCAGAGATATATCCAAAGAAGCCTATTTATGATATTCCAGGTTTTCCAGAGATTCTTGCAGGCGATTTGGTGAGAAATCTATTGGAGCAGTCCAAGCAATTTGAACCAGGTTTCACTTTGGGTGAGCGCGCAGAAAAAATCGAGAAACTAGAAGACGGAAGTTTTATTGTTACAACAAATAAGGGGACAAAACACAATGCACCAATTATTGCAATTGCTGGTGGTTTAGGGTCGTTTGAACCTAGAAAGCCTAAGATTGAAAATCTTCACAAATTTGAAGATAAAGGAATCTCTTACATCATAAGAGACCCAGAGGTGTACAGGGATAAAAATGTAGTTATTGCAGGTGGTGGTGATTCTGCATTAGATTGGAGCATTTATCTGTCCAAAATAGCTTCAGAAGTAACACTCGTTCATCGTAGAAACGAATTCCGTGGTGCTTTAGATTCTGTTGAAAAGGTAAAAGAACTGAAACTATTAGGGAAAGTTAATCTTATCACTCCTGCTGAGGTCACTGCATTGCACGGAGATGATAAACTTAAAGCATTGACTATTACTAAAAATGGAGAATCCTTTGACCTTAAAGCTGATAACTTTATTCCACTTTTCGGACTTTCCCCTAAACTTGGTCCCATTGGTGATTGGGGGTTGACTATAGAGAAAAATGCCATTAAGGTAGATACTTTAGATTACCAGACCAATATTCCAGGAATATATGCTATTGGAGATGTTAATACCTACGAAGGGAAATTAAAGCTGATTCTTTGTGGGTTCCATGAAGCTACACTAATGTGCCAGTCCGCATACAAAACCATCCACCCAGATAAACGCTATGTGTTAAAATATACAACGGTTTCTGGTATTGATGGTTTTGATGGTAGCAGAAAAGAAGCTCCAAAAGCAGTGGTCCAAGCTATATAACTTTGTTTTTTATCTTAAAATTAAGACGTCAGTATTTATTTTTTTTGATATTTGAATCAATCTTAACATAACATATTGAAGCCTTCAGCAAGAATGAAAATAAATATCCGCACAAGAGAAGATGTTAAAATATTTACCGATAGGCTTTTTTATGTGCTTTTTGATACAAATAGGGAGGCCGAATTAGAAAGACTTCAAAAGGATTTTATAAAAATACTTGATTCTCTAGACCTTTGTTGTGCTGAGGAAGTCTGGTCTAAATTCTGTAAACAAATAAATAGTATCAAGGAACAGGTTGATCTAGATGCAAAAGCGATTGAAGCTAATGACCCTGCCTCGACCAGTCTCAGAGAAATCTATCTTGCGTACCCAGGATTTTATGCTATTGCCATTTATCGTTTGAGTAATGCACTTCTTAAATTGGAGGTGTCTTTAATTCCTAGAATGATGAGTGAATATGCACATAGTAAAACAGGAATAGATATTCATCCCGGAGCAACGATAGGGAAATCGTTTTTTATAGACCACGGTACCGGAATTGTAATTGGCGAAACCTCGATTATAAAAGATAACGTGAAGATTTATCAAGGCGTAACATTAGGTGGTATACAGGTAAAAAAAGAATTTTCCTCTAAGAAACGCCACCCTACTATAGAGGACAATGTCACCATATATGCTAATGCTACTATTTTAGGTGGGGATATTATTATCGGTGCTAACAGTATTATTGGAGCCAATGTTTGGATTACTCAATCCATACCAGAAAATTCTACAGTAACCTACAAATCAGAAATAAAGATTACCACTAGGAATCATGATAAATAGCCAATCCATAATAGATCAGATAGGGAATACTCCATTAATAGAAACCCAGAATATTTTAAAAAAAGAGGGTGTTCGCTTATTCTTAAAGTTAGAAGGTAAAAACCCTGGAGGGAGTGTAAAAGATCGGGCTGCTTTTAATATGATTTCTGAAGCTTTAAAACGCGGTGATATTAATAAAGGTGACACTCTCGTTGAAGCAACAAGCGGAAATACAGGTATTGCTTTGGCTTTTATCGCTAAGTTGTTAGGTGTAAAAATGGTTTTAGTGATGCCCGAAAATTCAACGGAGGAACGAATTAAAACCATGCGGGCTTATGGCGCAGAATTAATCTTAACCCCAGCTGATGATGGTATTGAAGGGGCAAGGGATTTTGCTGAAAAACTTCAAAAAGACAAGGGCTATTTTATGTTAAACCAGTTTGCAAACGATGACAACTGGAAAGCACATTACAAAACAACAGGACCAGAAATTTGGAGAGATACCGATGGGCAAATCACTCATTTTGTGTCAGCTATGGGGACCACAGGTACCATAATGGGGGTTTCAACATTCTTAAAGGAAAAAAATAAAAACATTACCATTGTCGGGGCACAGCCCAAAGACAGAGCTAAAATCCCAGGGATTCGCAAATGGCCAGAAGCATACTTGCCAAAAATATTCAATAGAGAAAAAGTAGATAGAATTATTGAGGTTAGTGAAGAAGATGCACGTAAAACGGCAAACCGTTTAGCTAAAGAAGAAGGGGTTTTTGCTGGGATGAGCAGTGGCGGATCGGTCGCTTCTGCACTTAAAGTAGCGGATGAGATCAATGAAGGTGTAATCGTAGCAATAATATGTGATATCGGTGACCGTTACTTGTCTTCAGATTTGTTTCAATAAAGTTGGTTATAAATGATATATCCCTTAATTTAGCAGCTTAGTTCTTACTAATAATTTTGTTATCATGAAAGGCAGAGGGAATAGACCCGTTGAAGCCTTAGCAACCTCCCGACATAATCGGGGAAGGTGCTAAATTCTACTAATTAAAGTAATTTGATTAGACAGATAACCCCAAGTAAATTCCTCTTTACTTTCCTGATGACATTTTAAATTTAAATAGATTTAAATGTCAAACATTAAAAATGTTTTAGAAAATAGAATTCTTGTTTTAGATGGTGCCATGGGCACGATGCTACAGCGTTATAATTTTTCTGAAGAAGATTTTAGAGGTGATCGTTTTAAGGATTATCCATCGTCTTTAAAGGGAAATAATGACCTGCTGTCCTTAACCCAGCCTCAGGCTATTGCAGAAGTGCATAGACAATATTTTGAAGCTGGCGCTGATATTGTTGAGACCAATACATTTTCAGGTACAACCATCGCTATGGCCGATTATAACATGGAAAATTTAGTCTACGAATTAAATTTTGAATCGGCTAAAATCGCTAAAAAAGTTGCTGAAGAATTCACTGCTGCAAACCCAAATAAACCAAGATTTGTAGCGGGTAGTATAGGCCCAACAAACCGTACAGCAAGTCTATCTCCAGATGTTAATCGACCAGAATATCGAGCTATTACCTTTGAGGACTTAAGAGCAGCTTACAAAGAACAGGTTGAAGCTTTAATCGATGGTGGTGTTGATCTACTTTTAGTAGAAACTATATTTGATACGTTAAATGCTAAAGCAGCTTTATTCGCCATCGAAGAGGTTAAGGAAGAACGACAATTAGATATTCCAATAATGGTGTCAGGCACTATTACCGATGCTTCGGGACGCACTTTATCAGGACAGACTGTTGAGGCATTCCTAATTTCCATTAGCCATATTCCATTATTAAGTGTAGGGTTTAACTGTGCTTTAGGAGCAGAACAATTGCATCCTTATTTAAAACGCTTGGCTCAGGAGACTCAATTTTATACTTCTGCGCATCCAAATGCAGGTTTACCAAATGCATTTGGGGAATATGATCAGAGTCCAGCTGAGATGCAGCAACTTATAGAAGACTATTTAAAAGAAAGCCTAATCAATATTATTGGAGGTTGTTGTGGTACAAATCCAGAGCATATCAAGGCCATTGCAGAAGTTGCTTCAAAATATAAACCGAGAAAAAATCCTGTTATAGCATAATGGTAGATACAGACTGTAAAAAACACTTAACCTTATCTGGTTTAGAACCCTTAGTGGTGACCCCAGAAAGTAACTTTATAAACGTAGGCGAACGTACCAATGTCACGGGCTCTCGAAAATTTTTAAGGCTAATCAAAGATGAGAAGTTTGAAGAAGCACTAGAAGTTGCCAAAGATCAGGTAGAAGGTGGTGCCCAAATCCTAGATGTTAATATGGATGAAGGCATGCTAGATGGTGTTGAGGCAATGACAACATTTTTAAACCTTATAGCTTCAGAACCAGATATAGCCAGAATCCCAATTATGATTGACAGTTCTAAGTGGGAAATTATTGAAGCAGGTCTTCAGGTTGTCCAAGGAAAGGCTGTTGTCAATTCTATTAGTCTTAAAGAAGGTGAGGACGTATTTAAGCACCAAGCTAAATTGGTTAAAAGATATGGTGCTGCAGTCATCATCATGGCTTTTGATGAAGATGGACAAGCAGATACTTATGAGCGTCGTATTGAAATCTGTAAGCGATCCTATGACATTTTAGTCAATGAGGTCAAATTTCCTCCGCAAGACATCATTTTCGATCCTAATATTTTTCCTGTAGCTACAGGTATGGATGAGCATCGTAAAAATGCCTTGGACTTTTTTAATGCAACAAAATGGATTCGAGAAAATTTACCTTACGCCAATGTTTCTGGAGGGGTAAGTAATGTGTCATTTTCATTCAGAGGAAATAACCCTGTTAGAGAGGCTATGCATTCGGCGTTTCTATTTCATGCTATAAAAAATGGGATGAATTTAGGGATCGTTAATCCGACTATGCTTGAAATATATGATGAAATTGAACCTCAGTTGTTGGAGCATGTTGAAGATGTATTGTTCGATAGACGCGATGATGCTACCGAACGCTTGTTGGAATATGCTGAAACTGTCAAAGGGAATAAAAAAGAGGATAATTCAGCTGTTCAAGAGTGGAGAACCGAAGATTTACAATCCCGAATTACCCATGCATTGGTTAAAGGCATTGATACTTATATTATTGAAGATGTAGAAGAAGCGAGACAATCAGTAGAACGACCTATTGAAGTCATTGAAGGGCATTTAATGATTGGGATGAATGTCGTCGGAGACCTTTTTGGTAGCGGAAAAATGTTTTTGCCACAAGTTGTTAAATCGGCGAGAGTGATGAAAAAAGCAGTGGCATATTTACAGCCATTTATTGAAGCTGAAAAAGATGGAAAACAAGAATTTGCGGGTAAGATTTTAATGGCAACAGTTAAAGGTGATGTTCACGATATTGGTAAAAATATAGTGAGCGTGGTTTTAGGTTGTAATAATTACGAAATCGTGGATTTAGGTGTTATGGTACCTCCTGAAAAAATTATTGAATCTGCAGTAAAAGAGGGAGTTGACATCATCGGATTAAGCGGTTTAATCACCCCTTCGTTAGATGAAATGGTTTATTTATCTAAAGAATTGGAACGTCAAAATGTTAAAATTCCTTTGATTATTGGTGGTGCAACAACATCTAAAGCACATACTGCAGTTAAGATTGCACCTCATTATCAAAACACGGTGGTTCACATTAATGATGCATCGAGAGCGGTAACTGTGGTTGGAGATTTGCTTCAGGATAACTCCAGTATTTATAAAAATCAGATTCGTGAAGAATACGATAGTTTTAGGGAAAAGTTTTTGAAGCGAACTAAGGAAAAAGAATACCGAACACTAGAAGATGCCAGGTCAAGAAAGTTTAAAATCGATTGGCAAACAACAGAAATCGTTAAGCCACATCAATTAGGTATTCAGACTATAGATGATTTTGATATCAGAAAATTGGAAGATTATATAGACTGGTCGCCATTTTTTAGAAGCTGGGACTTACATGGCAAATACCCTGAAATTTTAAGTGATGATGTTGTGGGGAAACAAGCCACAGAATTGTTTAAGGATGCCCAAGAATTGCTTCAAAAAGTATTCAATGAAAAATTATTGAAAGCAAAAGCGATTTTTGGATTATTCCCTGCAAATACTCTAAATGATGATGATATAGAAGTGACAATAGCAGATGGGCATGCTGAAGGTGATTCAGCATCTCAGAAAAATACAGTTCAACCTAAAACATTAAAATTCTTAACCCTTCGTCAACAATTAAAGAAGCGAGATGGTGTTCCTAACATAGCCTTGGCAGATTTTATTGCTCCTAAAGATTCTGGAATTACAGATTATATGGGGACATTCTGTGTCACCACAGGTTTCGGTACCCAAGAGTTGGCAAAAGAATTTGAAGCTAACAATGACGACTACAATTCAATAATGATAAAAGCTCTGGCCGACCGATTGGCTGAAGCATTTGCAGAATTTTTACATAAAGAAGTACGAACCAAATATTGGGGTTATGCTCAAGATGAAAATTTAAGCAACCAAGAGTTGATTAAAGAATCTTATAAAGGTATTCGTCCTGCGCCAGGCTATCCAGCTTGTCCGGATCATTTAGAAAAAAAGACGATTTGGAAGTTACTTAATGTTGAAGAAGAGATTGGTGTTAAACTAACGGAGAGTTTAGCAATGTGGCCGGCAGCAAGTGTAAGTGGTTATTATTTTGGAAATAAAGAAGCCAAGTATTTTGGCTTAGGAAAAATAAAAGAAGACCAATTAATTGATTATGCTAAGAGAAGGTCTATCTCAAAAGAAGAAGCTGAAAAATGGTTAAGTCCAAATTTGGCATAGTTGTCATTCCCGTGAAGGCGGGAACGCACAATTAAAAAATATAATTTTAATTTAAAAAGATACCTGCTTTCGCAGGCATAGGATGAAAGTAACAGAACATATAAATAAGGCAAACGGAAAAACACAATTTTCATTTGAAATATTACCGCCATTAAAAGGTCAAAATATAACCTCAATATTCAATAATATAGATCCATTAATGGAGTTTGAGCCTCCATTTATTGATGTGACTTACCACCGTGAGGAATATATTTATAAAAATCTTGGAGATGGCTTATTAAAAAAGCAAGTGGTAAAAAAACGTCCGGGGACGGTTGGTATCTGTGCAGCTATTCAAAATCGCTATGAAGTGGATGCCATACCGCATATTTTATGTGGTGGTTTTACAAAAGAAGATACCGAGAACTTTTTAATCGATCTCGATTTTTTGGGTATTGATAATGTGGTAGCCCTACGCGGGGATGCTATTAAAACAGAAACCTATTTTACTCCCGAAAAAGAGGGGCACAGTTATGCGTCTGAATTGGTGACCCAAATTTCGAGTTTAAATAAAGGAGTTTATTTAGATGATGAACTCTTAAATTCCTCACCAACAGATTTTTGCATTGGAGTTGGTGCGTATCCAGAAAAGCACATGGAAGCACCAAGTTTAGATAGCGATATCCACTTCCTAAAGAAGAAAATAAAAAACGGAGCGGATTATATAGTGACACAGATGTTTTTTGACAATAAAAAATATTTTGATTTTGTGGATAAGTGCAGGTCCGAAGGTATTACTGTTCCGATTATCCCAGGGTTAAAACCTATTGCGACCAAGAAGCACCTTAATATGATTCCGTACCGTTTTAGTGTGGATTTGCCAGAGGATTTAGTGTTAGAAATTATTAAGTGTAAAGATAACAGCCAAGTAAGGCAAGTTGGTGTAGAATGGTGTATTGAACAATCTAAGGAGTTGCAGAAGGCCGGAATTCCGGTATTACATTACTACTCAATGGGGAAGAGCGATAATATAAAGCAAATCGCAAATGAAGTGTTTTAGTAATCGATAGTGGTTTAACTCGCTGTACATTTTTACTCAATTCGTCACTTCGAGTGGATTTTTCGATTGAAATGAGGAAAATTTGTATCGAGAAGAGGAATTTTTTACTCATAAATTAGTTCTCGATACGATTTTTGCCCCGAAATCTTTCGGGACAAAAATCACTCGAACTGACGGTGAAACTAATTTTCACTCTCAAAATGTGAAACAGGTAAGTAAATAATAATTTATTGGTATTTGCTTAACAGATTAGTAATCTTTTATGCTGTTCTTTGTATTAAAATTTAAAGCCCTCAAATAGTATGAAACGTATTAAAAAACATAAGACAGAATTAAGATTTGTTCTTCAAATTCTTGTATTAACTGCCTTATCATTAGTTGCTACACTTCTTGTCTAAGACGACAGGCAAAAAGGCAATTATTGAATTGCAATTTATCATTACATTTGCCTTTCAAAATAAAAAAGTGAAAAGGCTTCTTTGCATCTTTATTATATTCCCAACATTATTGATTGCTCAAGAAAAATCTAGTGATTCTTATTTTGGTCTAGATTATTTTTCAGGAAATATCGCCCTTCATAATAATGATATTTTACATCTTATCGCTGGGCATCCAGAAGGTGTTATTTTCAGCTATAACAAAAAAACCTTTGGTAATGACCCTTGGGAGGCACGTTACAATTATCCTGATTATGGTGGCTCGATAATATTTCAAAATTTAAGAAATGACAATCTTGGAAAAAATATTGGAGTTTATGGCCATTTTAATTTCTATTTCTTAAACAGAAAGTTAATGTTGCGTATAGGGCAAGGCTTGGCGCACACATCTAATCCTTACGATAAGATAGAAAATTCTAAAAATATAGCTTTCGGGACTCGTATTTTAAGTAGCACTTATGCCATGCTTAATTATAAACAAGACCGGTTATTTAATCGTGTTGGTTTGCAAGGCGGTTTGACTTTGGTGCATTATTCCAATGCCAATGTAAAGGCGCCAAATACTAGTATTAACACAGTGGCTTTCAACTTAGGGTTGACCTATGCCTTGGATGATGAAGATTCTGAATATATGGGATATGAAGATTCAAAATTTACAGAATCGATAAAATATAATTTGGCCTTTAGGACTGGTATTAACGAAAGTGATATTGTGGGTAGTGGTCAATACGCGTTTTATATTATTTCGGGCTATGCTGATAAACGATTAAGCCATAAAAGTGCTATTCAATTTGGGGCAGATGTGTTTTTTTCTAATTTTTTAAAGGAATTGATCTATTATAAATCTGTTGCATTTCCTGAAGAAAATGTATCAGGTGATGAAGATTATAAGCGTGTAGGGGTTTTTGCTGGGCACGAATTATTTATCAATAAATTATCTGTAGTGACTCAATTGGGGTATTATGTGTACTATCCGTATGACTTTGAAGGAAGGACGTATTTTAGGGTTGGGTTAAAGTATTACTTTGCTGATAAGTTTTTTGGAGCATTGACCTTAAAATCACACGGAGCGAAAGCAGAAGCTGTTGAATTTGGAATAGGAGTACGATTATGAAACAAACGTTATGTTTAGTAGTGATAACACTATTGTTAGGATGTAGTGGTGAGAACGTGCCTGACTGCTTCCAAACTGCTGGAACTATAATTCAACAAGAAATTTTAGTACCTGATTTTGACCGTATTTTAGTCAATAGAGATATTGAACTGATCATAAAGCAAGCTGATGACTACGCTGTTGTCATTGAAACAGGCGAAAATTTATTATCCGATGTAAAAGCTGAAGTTATTGGTAATCAATTAGTGCTTACGGATAACAACACTTGTAATTACGTCCGTGATTTTGGGATAACAAAAGTGTTTGTTTTTGCCCCGAATTTAACGGAGATAAGAACCTCGACACAATATGATATTTCCTCGGATGGTGTATTAAACTATCCAGATTTAGATCTTATATCCGAAGACTTTACTGAAGAAACAGAATTCACTGTTGGGGATTTTAGATTAAATGTGGATTCAGAAAACTTAAGAATTGTTTCAAACAACATTTCTTTCTTTTATTTATCAGGAAGAACAAGAGATTTATTCGTTGGCTTCTTTGCGGGCACTGGCCGTTTTGAAGGAGAAAATCTTATTGCGGATAATGTCAGCATATCTCATCGTGGATCTAATGATATGGTCGTCAATCCCCAATTATCATTAACGGGTGTTTTGCGTGGTACAGGGAATCTGATTTCTAAAAATCAACCACCTACAGTTGATATCGAAGAGTTATATACGGGACGACTTATTTTTGATTAAATTTAGTTTATAAACTAAAACAGAGGTAAATAGATAATAGAAAGGCCCCTATAAAAATTAGAGTTCCTAATGTGTGATTCCAATTTTGTTTTAAAATTAATTTATAATCCTTTTTGCCCAAATAAAACAACCATTTTGCTCTAGCACCGATTCTTTTAAATAAAGGAGGCAATGCTTCAATAAAAAGCCTACCAAAAATTTCAATAACTACTTCACCAAAAGCCATATTTAACTTGTCAATTCTCGAAACAAGCTTTCTAAACTCGCATTTTTTTGATTGAGTTGAAGGATTTTCAATTTATTATCATGTGCAAAGTCAAAGACGTGAGAACGCATATCTTCACTGGTAGAAAACGTAATTTCGTAAATAAAACCATGAGGATTTGTAACGCTTTTTACTTTAGGTAGCTTCAATAAAAAAGCATCTTCCACCCGGTAATCGAATTCTACAACGACGACTTGTTCTTGCCCTTTTCTAAGATCTTCAAGATATTTATCAGCAACAACTTCCCCCTTATTAATAATAATGACGCGATCGCACATGGCTTCAACCTCTTGCATAATATGTGTGGACAGAAAAACCGTTTTTTCTTTTCCGATTGTGCGAATCAACCGTCTTATGTCAACCAGTTGGTTGGGGTCTAGTCCCGTGGTTGGCTCGTCCAATATTAAAACTTCGGGGTTATGGAGTAAGGCATTGGCTAAGCCTACACGCTGTCGATAGCCCTTAGACAATTGTCCAATTTTTTTATGAGCCTCAGGAGTAAGCCCTGTCAACGCTATAACGTCTTGTATTCTTTCTTTTTTAACGCCATAGACATTGGCATTAAAACCCAAATATTCCTTAACGTATAAATCTGTATATAGAGAATTGTCTTCGGGTAGATAACCAACAGACTTTTGTACTTCTTTTTTAGAATTTAAAACATCGTAACTATTGACATTTGCCTTGCCTTCTGATGCTTCCAAATATGTCGTTAAAATTTTCATCATGGTAGATTTACCAGCACCATTTGGGCCCAAGAAACCTACAATTTCAGGATTATTGATTTTAAAAGACACATCATTCAAGGCCTTTTGCTGACCGTATATTTTTGTGATGTTGCTAACCTCTATAGACATACGCAATTCTGTTTATTCAAAAATAACTATTATATAATTTAAAGTACCTGCATCTAAGAATTCTTTAAAACTTTCTATATAACTAGAAAAAAGCAAACTATAGATTTTGTTTTTTCGATTAATTGGTTACTTTAGCCATTCATTTAGTAACAAAATGTCTAATACTGTAACATATTTTAACTGGTTTTATTTCTTTTTTAGCAAAAGGAACGAGGCTTAGTGTGTTATAGTTAAACTATAAAATTTAAAAGTCTCGAAATTTATCGGGACTTTTTTTATGATGAATAATTTGGTAGCCATACAGGGAATAAAAGGGTCGTTTCACTACATAGTGGCGCAACACTATGATGCATCGATGGGGGTTTTAGAGTGCCTCACCTTTGATACTTTAGTGGATAGCCTTTTGAATGGAAAAACGGATACGGCGGTTATGGCCATTGAAAACTCAATTGCAGGCTCTATTATCCCTAATTATGCATTGATTGATACGCATAACCTTCACATCAAAGGGGAATATTATTTAGATATTCAACATAATTTAATGGCACTTTCTGGCCAGAGTATTGAAGATATAAAAGAAGTGCATTCGCACCCTATGGCCTTGCTACAATGCAAACAGTTTTTTAAAGATTACCCTCATATCAAGTTAGTAGAGGCAAAGGATACTGCTGATGTTGCTAAACTGATTTCCGATGAGCAATTAAAGGGTATAGCTGCAATAGCGAGTAAATCGGCTGCTGAAATTTTTGGTTTGTCACTATTGGCAGAAAGTATCCAAACCATAAAACATAACGAAACTCGTTTTGTTATCGTAAAGAAACAAAAGGATGAAAACCATAAAGACAGCATAGATAAAGCGTCTTTAAAATTTGAATTAAGCTCTAAACGTGGTAGTTTAGCGACTGTTTTGAATGTGATGAGCGACTGTAAACTGAACCTAACAAAGATTCAATCCCTACCTATAATTGAAACGCCATGGAAATATTCATTTTTCGTAGATGTGACGTTTGAAGGGTATGAACATTTTGAAAAAGCAAAGTCCATTTTACAACTCATGGCAGAGAATTTTAAAGTTTTGGGCGAATATAAAAATGCACGATTATGATAGAAGTAGCTGACCGACTAAAGAACGTTGAAGAATACTACTTTTCTAAAAAGTTAAAGGAAGTAGCATTTTTAATATCCCAAGGTAAACCCATCATTAATTTGGGTATTGGAAGTCCAGATTTGGCACCACCGATAAAAGCATCTGTGGCTTTAGAGCAAAGTTTAGAGGATGAAGGGGCGCATAGATATCAAAGCTATCAAGGATTGCCTGAATTGAGAGCTGCAATTACAGACTTTTACAAAACACATTTCGATGTCAATCTAAGTGCCCAGACAGAGGTTTTGCCTTTAATGGGAAGCAAGGAGGGTATAATGCACATTTCGATGGCATTTTTAAATAAGGGAGACCAAGTTTTAGTACCAAACCCAGGCTATCCAACCTATGCTGCTGTTGCTAATTTATTAGAAGCTGAAACAGTTTATTACAATCTTTCTGAAGAGACGCAGTGGGAGCCAGATTTTATTGCTCTTGAGCGTATGGACCTTGAGAAGGTGAAAATTATGTGGGTCAATTATCCGCATATGCCAACTGGAGCCAATGCCTCTAATAAGTTTTATGATAGTGTTATAGCTTTTGGGAAACGACACAACATTTTAATCGTAAATGATAATCCATACAGTTTTATCCTTAACGACCATCCAAAAAGTATTTTAAGATATAGAAATGCTAAGGATGTTTGTCTAGAGCTCAATTCTATTAGTAAAACATTTAATATGGCAGGTTGGCGAGTAGGCATGGTCTTAGGGCATTTTGATCATATTTCGGCTGTTTTAAAGGTGAAAAGCAATATGGATTCGGGTATGTTTTATGGCATTCAGAAAGGAGCAATTGAAGCTTTAAAAAGTTCTAAAATGTGGTTTATGAGTTTAAAAAATGTCTATGAGCAACGTCGAAAATTGATATGGGAATTAGCAGAAGCACTCAATTGTACTTACGACAATAGTTCGTCAGGTCTGTTTGTTTGGGCAAAATTACCTCCTCATTTAAAATCTGAAGAATTCACCGATCTTGTTTTAAAGGAGCACAGTTTGTTTATTACTCCAGGGACTGTTTTTGGAAGTCAGGGAGAAGGATACGTTCGTTTTTCACTGTGTGCGGAAACGGATGTTATTAATGAAGCAATAGCAAGAGTAAAATAAGAATGAAGAATATTTATATCATAGGAGTTGGATTGATTGGTGGAAGTTTTGCCTTGGACGTAAAAAAGACAATACCTAGCTCTGTCATTTATGGTATTGACACTAATGAGACCCATTTAGATGAAGCTATAGAATTAGGGATTATTGACCATAAAGCAGAAATAAAAGACCTCAATAATGCCGATTTAGTTTGGATTGCTATTCCTGTGGATGCCACAATAGAGTTATTGCCAAAAATATTGGATGAGGTCTCAGATAAAACGGTTGTTGTTGATGCGGGTTCAATTAAGGAAGATATTTGTTTAGCGGTAAAGGAGCATCCAAAACGCCGGAATTTTTTAGCAGCACACCCTATCGCAGGTACTGAATTTTCAGGACCCAAAGCAGCCATTAATGAACTGTATAAAAACAAAACGAATATTATTTGTGAGGTAGAAGAGACTGCTTTTAAGCTTCAAGAAAAAGCATTGAAGTTGTTTTCTGATATAGGAATGCGTATTAGGTATATGAATCCGAAGGCGCACGACAAGCACATTGCTTACGTTTCACATTTGTCACACATTAGTTCTTTTATGCTTGGTAAAACAGTCATTGAGAAGGAGAAAAATGAACGAGATATTTTTGATATGGCAGGCAGTGGTTTTGAAAGTACGGTGCGTTTAGCAAAGAGTTCACCAGCCATGTGGACACCGATATTCAAACAAAATAAATCGAATGTCATTGAAACTCTAGAAGAATATATTCAGAATTTAAAACACTTTAAAAGTCTTATGGAGAATGATGATTTTGAAGCTGTTTTTGATGAGATGGAAACCACAAATCATATAAAAGACATTTTAAACGGAATACAATAAAAATTTAGAAACTAAATTGAAATGGAAAATAAAAAAGAATTAAGAAACTGGCTAGATAATTTTGGATTAGACCATCCATTGGTCATAGCTGGACCATGTAGTGCGGAAACTGAAGCGCAAGTATTAAAAATAGCACACCAATTAAAAGATAGTGATGCGACTGTTTTAAGAGCAGGTATTTGGAAACCAAGAACACGCCCTGGTAATTTTGAAGGTGTGGGAGCTTTGGGATTAAAATGGCTTCAAAAAGCGAAGCAAGAAACAGGTATGCTAACGACCACTGAAGTGGCTAATGCCAACCATGTAGATTTGGCACTAAAGCACGATGTTGATATTCTTTGGATCGGAGCACGTACTACGGTGAGCCCATTTATTGTTCAAGATATAGCTGAAGCTTTAAAAGGTACAGATAAGACTGTACTTATTAAAAACCCTGTAAACCCAGATTTATCTTTATGGTTAGGAGCAGTTGAACGTTTTTACACTCAGGATATTAAGAACCTAGGTGTTATTCATAGAGGGTTTTCGACTTACGAAAAAACACGATATAGAAATAATCCAGAATGGCAATTGGCTGTGGATCTCCAGAACCGTTTTCCAGATTTGCCGTTAATATTAGATCCGTCTCATATTGCTGGCCGACGCGATATTATTTTCGATTTATGCCAAACAGCATTAGATCTTAATTATGATGGACTGATGGTTGAAACACATCACGATCCTGATAATGCGTGGAGTGATGCTGCACAGCAAATTACACCTAATACGCTTATCCAATTTATGGAAGACCTAAAAATCAGGAAGGAAGTTGGTGAAGCAACAGAGTTTAAAAATAGAATCAATACGCTTAGAACACAGATTGACGTGATTGATCATCAACTCATTGATATTATGGGTAAACGTATGACTGTTGCTGATGATATAGGAAAGTTAAAGAAAGATCATAACGTTGCGATTCTGCAAACAAAACGTTGGAATGAGATTTTAGGCAAAATGATTCTTCAAGGAGATGAGAAAAATCTTAGCGAAGAATTTATTTTAAGGGTGTTTAAGGCGATTCACCAAGAATCTATTAATCATCAAGAGAAGATTATTAATGCTTAGATAATAAAAAGGCTCGCAATTTGCGAGCCTTCTTTTTTTAATGATTTATTTGTTCCGCTTAAAAATGTATCGAGTAATAAAAATACCTTGACCATCATCTTTGCCAGAATCACTTTCTACGGCACTGGTCACAAAAGCCAATTCCCAACCTTCTTCAATCATAGCATTAATTTTTGATCCGACTACTGCATCATTTGCGGCGATATTTTGAAATCTTATTCCTCCAATATTATAGAAGTTTAATAGCTTAGTTTCTTCAAAATCTTTTACTCGAATATCTTTTCGACTAGATTTGTTTCTAGAATTATCGTCTTCTGTTTGTTCTGTTGTAAAATCTTCATAGTTACGCTCATCAACAGCAGATATGAGTCGAGACCGACCTAACCCGCTAGGAACAATAGATTCTACACTTGTGATAACCTTGTATTCAACCTGAGAATAAACATCAATAGTTGTTGCTAACCCTAAGAAGCATAGGAGTAATAATTTTTTCATTGAAGGATAGGTTTAGAATTATATATCGAATATAAGAAAATTATAATTTTAAAAATTGTTATTTTGCTTCGTACAAATAATATATGATAGGAACCGTATACAAATCAACAGGAAGTTGGTACACCGTTAAAACAGACAACGGTAAATTCTACGAATGCCGAATTAAAGGGAAATTCAGAATTAAAGGTATTAAAAGCACCAATCCAATTGCGGTAGGCGACAGAGTACAGTTCGATGTTGAGACTAAAAACGATACTGAAACAGGTGTTATAAAACGCATTGAAGAACGTAGAAATTATATTGTTCGGAAATCGGTTAATTTATCCAAACAAACCCATGTCATTGCAGCCAATATCGACCAAGTATTTTTATTGATAACGCTAGATAACCCACCGACATTTACGAGTTTTATTGATCGTTTTTTGGTAACCGCAGAAGCTTATTCGGTTAAAACTATCCTATTATTCAATAAAGTAGATACTTATACTGAAGAGACGTTAATGGAAGTAAAATATTTAGCAAGTATCTACAGAAAAATTGGATACGAGTGTATAGGTATTTCAGCTAAAACAGGCAAGAATATTGATAAGGTAAAGGCTTTAATGGAACATAAGGTCAATATGTTTGCAGGGCACTCTGGTGTTGGTAAATCTACTTTGGTAAATGCTATTGAGCCAAGTCTAGACTTAAAAACCAAAGAGATTTCTGTTCAACATAGTCAAGGGCAGCACACCACAACATTTGCTGAAATGTTTGATCTCAGTTTCGATGCTAAGATCATCGACACTCCAGGGATTAAAGGATTTGGTGTTGTGGATATGGAGCGAGAGGAAGTGGGGGATTATTTTCCGGAATTCTTTGAGTTAAAACAAGATTGTAAATTTAATAACTGTCTTCATCTAAAAGAGCCTAAATGTGCTGTTAAGGAGGCTTTGGAAAATGATGAAGTGTCTTATTCGAGATATAGAAGTTATCTTCAAATTTTGGAAGGTGAAGATGAGCATTACAGAACAGATAATTGGGATTTGGAATGAAAGTAGTTATACAGCGTGTTTCTGAAGCTTCAGTAACTATTGATTCAAAAAAAGTAGCTGATATCGGTATTGGGTTTCTTATTTTATTAGGTATTGAAGATACTGATGGACAAGACGATATTGATTGGCTATGCAGAAAGATTGTTGGATTACGTATTTTTTCTGATACTGAGGGGCTAATGAACTTATCCATTCAGGATGTTGAAGGTGATGTTATTCTAGTAAGCCAATTTACGCTTCACGCAAGCACAAAAAAAGGAAATCGTCCGAGTTATATTAAAGCTGCAAAACCAGAAGTTGCAATTCCGTTATATAATGACTTCATTGTAGGCCTTCAAAAAAGCCTTGGAAAAAATGTTCAGACAGGTGAGTTTGGAGCAGACATGAAAGTCTCATTAGTTAATGATGGGCCAGTGACTATTATTATTGACTCTAAGAACAAAACCTAAAATTTTCTTAATTTTTTTTTCATTATATGTAGTGTGTTTTCTATATTCACTCTCCCTATACTAATGAAATCCATACATTAATGCTAAGAGCTTTTAGTGGAATTCTATTGCTTTTAATAGCTTTCCAGTCCCATTCCTTTGCACAGTCTGATGACGTTTACATCGCGTTATTGACACCTTCAGAACTAACAAAGCGAGCAAATTCTGTCGTTCGTTACGAGAAACAAACTGTTGAAATCGAGGCGTACAATAAAATGTACGTTACCACTAAACGGATAGTTACTATTTTCAATAAGTATGGTATAGGAGACCATAATGCTTATGAATTTTACGATGATAATACAAAGATAAAGGAGTTGGAAGCGCATATATATGATGCTGCAGGTGAAGAAATAAAGAAAATCAAGTCTAGGGATTTTATTGATCAAAGTGCAGTTAGTGGTGGAACATTATATTCTGATAATCGAGTAAAGTATCTCGACTATACCCCTTTAAAATATCCTTTTACAATAGAATATTATTCTGAAGTGGAGCTAAGAAGTACTGCATTTATTCCGCAATGGAGACCTATAGATGATTATTACGTAGCAGTTCAGTATTCAGAATATCAACTGATTAATAACTCAAGTGTAGAGGTAAGGACCAAAAAAGAGAATTTTGACAACTATGCTATTGAAAGTCTTGGTTCTAACCATTTTGTAGCAAAGAAACTAAAAGGTATTAAGCCCGAAGAATACAGCCCCAATCTTTCAACTTTAACCCCATGCTTTAAGTCTGCTTTGACTCAATTTGATATGGAAGGAGTTGATGGTATTAATAATAATTGGGAAGATTTTGGGAAATGGATGTATGATAAATTAATAACAGGTACTGACGACTTGCCTCAATCGGCAATCGATGATGTTAGAGCACTAACTAATGGTGTGGACGATAAAATGGAGAGAGCTAAGATAGTCTATGATTATATGCAGAATAAAACTCGATATATCAGTGTTCAAGTAGGTATCGGAGGTTGGAAACCCATGTTTGCGGATGAGGTAGATCGTTTAGGATATGGGGATTGTAAGGGTCTTACAAACTATACAAAGGCTTTGCTAGAAGTGGTTGATGTGCCTTCCTATTACACTGTGGTTTGGGGTGATAGAAACATAAAGAACATTGACAGAGAATTTTCTGTTACTGAGGGAAACCATGTTATTTTATGTGTGCCAGATGATAATGATAATGTCTTTTTGGAGTGTACAAGCCAAACCAATCCATTTGGTTTCACAGCTGGTTTTACTGATGATAGAGATGTACTTTTGGTAACACCAGAAGGAGGAAAAATAGTACATACTAAAGTTTACTCACCAGAGGATAGTCAACAAATTACTACAGCAAAAATAGTACTTGATGAAACAGGTGGATTTAAAGCAGACGTCTCTGTAAAATCTACAGGTTATCAATACGGAATACATGAAGGCATAGAAACTAAGCCACTGCGAGATCAAGAATTATATTATAAAAACTATTGGGACAACATCAACAACTTAACTATAAACTCCATAAGCCAAGACAATAACAAGGATAAAATTCTATATACGGAGAGTCTAAATGTTTCTGCAGCAAATTACGCTTCAAAAACAGGCAGTCGGTTAATTTTACAACCAAACTTATTTAATGTGGTTTCGCAACTTCCGGCAAGATATGACAAGCGCTATTTAGATTTTAAAGTGCAACGTGGATACAAAGATGTAGATGAATTCATTTTTCTGTTACCAGAAGGAATGTCAGTAGAAGCAATGACTGACAATGATAGTTTTGAAACTAAGTTTGGAACATATAGTTTTAGCATTGAAAAAACGAATAACAACCAATTAAAATATTCCCGTACTTTTATTATGAATAAAGGGAACTATACAAAAGAAGATTATAAAAAGTTTAGGGATTTTATGAAAAGAATAGTAAAAGCTGATAAATCAAAAATTGTATTAATATCAAAATAAGCTAATCATCTATAATATTAATTATGAGAAAAATCATTTTCCTAGCAATTGGGCTACTAATTATTAATAACACATACTCCCAAGATTTTAAATTTGGGAAAATATCTGAAGAAGATTTAAATGAGACAATACACTCAATTGATTCCTCAGCTAACGCAGCGGTTTTATATAGAAATGAGAATATATATTTTTTGTACAATGAATCGAAAGGATTTGTCCAGACCAAAGAAGTCCATGAGAGAATTAAAATTTATAATAAAGAGGGCTATGACTGGTCTACAAAAAAGATAATCCTTTATGACGGTGGTGGCGGTAAAAGTGAAAGTGTAAATTCATTAAAAGGAGCCACTTATAATATTGAAAAAGGTAAGGTCGTCAAAGACAGATTAAAAAATGATGGGATATTTGAGGAAGATTACAACGATTACTCAAAGATTACAACTATTACAATGCCTAATATACAGGATGGATCAATTATTGAATATAGCTATAAGGTTATATCTCCCTTTTTAGATATTGATGATGTAATTTTTCAGTACGACATCCCTATTAACAAATTTGATTTCAGTATATCCTCTCCAGAGTATTATGTTTATAATACAACCTATAATTTAAAGGCAGATTATCTTCCAGAATTAAAACCGTCTAAAAAACAAAGTAAAATTTCAATTTCAGGAAAAACCGACTACGTCAATGCTGGTATGAGAAACGACAGGAGCTCATCCGGTGGAGTTTTGGAATATGAGGATAAAATACTTACAGCAAACGAAGAGGATATTCCTTCATTAAAACCTGAAGCTTATGCAGGTAATATTAATAATTATAGATCAAAACTTAGCTTTGAGCTTAAGGCAATTCTTAATCAGTACGGAGGTATAAGAGAATCCTATTCGTATAATTGGGAGGATGTTTCAAAAACTATTTATAACGATAGTGATTTTGGAAATCAACTCAATAAATCGAACTTTTTTAAAGAGGATATTGCCCCACTAGTTGATGGTATCACAAATCCATATCAAAAAGCAATTGTATTACAAGAATTTATAAAATCAAAGATTAAATGGAATGGCTTTTATGGGTACTCTGCATTTAATGGAGTTCGTAAGTCCTATAAGGAGGGAGAAGGAAATGTGGCAGATATTAATCTTACCTTAATAGCGATGTTAAGGTCACAGGGAATTGAAGCAAACCCTGTATTGGTAAGTACAAAAAATAATGGTATTCCTTTATTCCCTACTAGAAAAGGCTTTAATTATGTTATTTGTATGGTTGAAAATCAAGATGGTTATATACTTCTTGACGCATCAGAAGTTTATAGCACGGCTAACGTACTACCAACAAGAATTTTAAATTGGCAAGGTAGAGTTATAAAAGATAACGGATCATCATCATGGGTCTCCTTAAGGCCTTCTAATCAATCAGCAGAATCTACATTTTTAAATGTAAAAATTAATGATGATTTTTCTGTTGACGGAAAAATTAGAAAAAGTATAACCGATCAATCTGCTTTAAATTATAGAACACGTTATGCTTCTATGGATTCTGAAGAGCATATCAAAAATTTAGAAAAAGGAAAAGGGGATATAGAAATTACAGAACTAGAAGTTACAAATGCCAGAGATATTTCTAAACCATATCAATACTCCTATAGTTATACTGCAAGTGGTGTTGTAGATGATATAGGGGATAACTTGTATTTTTCTCCCCTATTTTTTCTTACTCAAGATGAAAGCCCCTTTAAATTAGAAGAAAGAAAGTACCCTATTGACTTTGTCGTGCCAATACAGGATAAGTATACCGTTAATATAATGCTTCCTGAAAACTATAAAGTAGAGACTATGCCAGAAAGTGAAATTATGGAATTTAAAAATGGAGCAGCAACATTCAGTTATGTAAGTAAAGTCAATGGGAAATACCTTCAATTTAATATAGCGCTAGATATTAACACATCATTAATAGACCCATTAGACTACGGAGTGTTTAAAGCGTTTTTTGAAAATATGATTAAAAAACAAAATGAACAAGTAGTGTTAACCAAAGCCTAAAATGAACATAAAAAACGCTCAAAAGATAGTTGATAATTGGATTAACGAACATGGTGTGCGTTATTTCAATGAGCTGACCAATATGGCACAACTTACAGAAGAAGTTGGAGAAGTTGCTCGCATCATTGCACGACGTTATGGGGAACAGAGCGAGAAAGAGAGCGATAAGGATAAAGATTTGGGAGAAGAGCTCGCTGATGTGTTATTTGTTGTTCTTTGCCTTGCAAATCAAACTGGAGTTGACTTACAAGATGCCTTTGATAAACGGATGGATAAAAAAACAAAACGAGACCATAATCGTCACCACAATAATCCTAAATTAAAATAGGCTGTTGTTACATAAATTTATAGGTTTGTCTTCATTATGACAGTCCACCTTTTAAAGTCAAAAATCAAGACTAAAAACAGTATTCAAATTACTGGATCTAAAAGCGAATCCAATCGCTTATTGCTGCTTAAGGCATTATATCCAGAAGTAAAGATTGAAAACCTTTCTAACTCTGACGATTCTCAGTTAATGCAAAAGGCGCTAAGCTCTAATGACGAGTTGATCGATATTCATCATGCTGGTACTGCTATGCGTTTTCTCACCGCTTATTTTTCAATACAAGAGGGAAGAAACACCATATTAACAGGGTCTTCCCGAATGAAAGAACGACCTATATCAATCTTGGTAGATGCTTTAAGAGATCTAGGTGCTGATATCGAATACATAGAAAATGAAGGCTTTCCTCCTTTGAGGATAAAAGGAAGACCATTACCGAAAAGTAGTACTACACTTAAAGCCAATGTGAGTAGTCAATATATTTCTGCATTACTACTAATAGCTTCCAAATTAAAGAACGGTTTGGAGTTAACTTTAGATGGAAAAATAACTTCCGTCCCTTATATCAACATGACATTGCAATTGTTGAAGCAAATCGAAATTGAAACAAAGTTCGCAGACCAAAAAATCACCGTAATGCCTAAGATATCAGGAGTCAAGTCTCAAAGCATGGTAGTGGAATCTGATTGGTCATCAGCTTCATATTTTTATAGCATTGTTGCACTGAGTGATTTAGGTACAGAAATACAACTGTCGGCCTATAAGGAAGATTCTCTTCAAGGCGACTCTGTTTTATCCAACATTTATAAGAGGTTTGGAGTGACAACAGAATATGGAGAGAACAAAATCATACTGCGTAAGTCTGAAACTATTTCTAGTGAAGCAGAGCCTATCAATTTGGACCTTTCTAACGCTCCTGATATTGCACAAACAATTGCAGTTACGGTCTATGGTTTGGATTTAACTTGTCATTTAACGGGGCTTCATACTTTAAAGATTAAAGAAACGGATCGCTTAGTAGCCTTAAAAACTGAATTGGAAAAACTCGGTGGAACTATTGAAATAACAGATAACTCCTTAAAAGTTTTAAAATCAGGAACTCCTGCCCCTAATGTTGCCATAGATACATATAGAGATCATAGGATGGCTTTGGCATTTGCACCTTTAGCTTTAACAAGAGACATTAGCATAAATGATGCTTATGTGGTTTCCAAAAGTTATCCCGATTTTTGGACTGACCTTCAGAAATTAGGAATAACGGTTAAATAAACACGTAATTACTTGACAAGGCCTACCTTGAGGTTGTATATTTGCAACTTCGTAAAAAAATCAGATTAACATATATGAAATTATCACACTTTCAATTCGATTTACCAGAAGAATTATTGGCGGAATATCCTGCAGACCACAGGGATGAAGCAAGATTAATGGTGCTTAACAGAGAAAAGCAAACCATTGAGCACAAATTATTTAAGGACATTATCGATTATTTTGATGAAGGTGATGTGATGATTTTAAACAATACAAAAGTATTTCCTGCACGCTTATATGGCAATAAGGAAAAAACGGGTGCGCGTATCGAAGTATTCTTATTGAGGGAGTTAAATCAAGATCAGCGCCTTTGGGACGTTTTGGTAGATCCAGCACGTAAAATAAGAATTGGTAACAAACTCTATTTTGGTGAGGATGAAACTTTAGTGGCTGAGGTTATTGACAATACAACATCAAGAGGGAGAACACTACGTTTTCTTTATGATGGGTCGTATTCGGATTTTAGAACTAAATTAACTCAACTTGGTGAAACTCCGCTTCCAAAATATATAAAGCGTGATGTTGATGAGACGGATCAAGAACGTTACCAAACTATTTATGCAAAAAATGAAGGAGCAGTAGCAGCACCAACTGCAGGATTACATTTCTCTAGACATCTCCTAAAACGTTTAGAAATAAAAGGAATTCAGACAGCTGAAGTCACTCTACATGTTGGATTAGGAACGTTCAACCCGGTTGAAGTTGAAGATTTGTCAAAACATAAAATGGATAGTGAAGAAATTGTTATAACAGAACATGCTGCTAATATTGTAAACAATGGTAAAGCTAACAAAAAACGTGTCTGTGCTGTTGGTACTACCTCAATGAGGACTATCGAGAGTTCAGTATCTTCAAGCGGAACATTAAACCCTTATGATGGATGGACCAATAAATTTATTTTCCCACCGTATGAGTTCAGTATTGCGAATTGCATGATAACTAATTTTCATACACCAAAATCAACATTATTGATGATGGTTTCTGCCTTTGCAGGTCATGATTTTATCAAAAAAGCTTATGATGAGGCGGTAAAAGAAAAGTATAAGTTTTATTCTTATGGTGATGCCATGCTTATCATCTAAGATAAAATAACACTATTTAATTAAGCCTCTTTCATAAGTATTGAAAGAGGTTTTTTTATTACTATGGTCTTCAACAACCTTTTAAGTATTTTTGCAGCAGATGGATAAAAAGAAAAAAGACGTACGGGCATTGACCAAAGATCAATTGAGGGATTTCTTTGTTAAGCAAGGAGATAAGGCTTTTCGTGGTAACCAAGTGTATGAATGGTTATGGCAAAAAGGGGCGCACAGTTTTGAAGACATGACTAACATCTCTCTAGAAACCCGTCAAATGCTTCAAGAACATTTTGTCATCAACCACATTAGGGTAGATCAGATGCAGAGAAGTGAAGATGGCACCATAAAAAATGCCGTTCGCCTCCATGATGATTTAATTGTTGAGTCTGTATTGATCCCCACTTCAACCCGAACAACAGCTTGTGTATCTTCTCAGGTTGGTTGTAGTTTAGATTGTAAATTCTGCGCTACCTCGCGATTAAAACGAATGCGAAACCTTAACCCTGACGAAATCTACGATCAAGTAGTTGCCATTGACAATGAAAGTCGACTGTACCATAATCGTCCTTTGAGTAATATTGTTTTTATGGGTATGGGAGAACCATTGATGAATTATAACAATGTATTGAAGGCGATAGATAAAATCACATCTGATGAAGGTTTAGGTATGTCTCCTAAACGTATTACTGTTTCGACTTCAGGCGTGCCGAAAATGATAAAGAAAATGGCTGATGAAGAGGTGAAATTTAATCTTGCTGTGTCGCTACACTCTGCTATTGACGAAGTAAGAACTTCAATTATGCCATTTAATGCCACTTTTCCATTGAAGGATTTGAGGGAGTCTTTAGAGCATTGGTATGCAAAAACCAAAAAACGTATTACTTATGAATATGTGGTCTGGGATGGTATCAATGATACAGATAAGGATATTGATGCACTCATTGAATTCTGTAAGTTTGCCCCAAGTAAAGTCAACCTTATTGAGTACAACCCAATTGACGATGGAGATTTTCAACAAGCGAGCAATGAAAGTATTGATAGATACATATCAAAACTTGAAGCTAATCATATCACAGTCACCGTAAGACGATCTCGAGGTAAGGATATCGATGCTGCTTGTGGCCAGTTGGCAAATAAGACTTAAATTATATTTAAAGAATTACTTTTTTTCTAATAACAGCGTTTGTTTGCTTATCTCTTAATTCTAAGATATAAATACCAGTTTGCAGACTATTTGCCTCTATGGTATGGGCTCTATCACTAATTGAGCCTTTTAAAACAGATTGCCCAGTTAAGGCATATACATTATAATCTGTTGTTTCTGTAACATTATAAACACCGATGGATTTATTTAAAGCGACGATACGTACATCATTAAATGTTTCTTCTACAAGACTTAATGTTTGTTGACCTGCCAATAAACTAGCATCTTCAGTTGCATTGTATGCAAAATCTTTAACAATAGTCATTGTTGGGCTAGACTCTATACGCACCCAACCGAAGTGAAATTCACCAGGATTAATTTCAAATCTCAATCCAATAAATCCTTCAACCGTTGCACCTCCAGAATCACAAAATTCCATGGCAGGATAACAAGTTTGAAAGTTTAAAGTGCCTTGTATACTCAAAAAAGAACCACTCGGAGGATTAGCACTTATAACATCCCCGTTTGCTAAATTAAACGGGTATTGATAATTTCCGCCATTAATACTTGCCGCCCCAACAGTTCCAATAAATTGATTAGAGTTAGATACATAACTCATAGAATTAATACTAGACCCGACTATAAATGCAGCACTAGCTCCAGTATTGGGGTTAACAGTAAAAGCATAGTCAACAGTACCATCACTATTGATATCGAGATTATAAAAGAATCCCTGATTGATTGTTATATCTGCAGGGTCTGAATATACTATTTGTCCTTCTGCGCTGGCTACACCAGAAACCGCTGCTGCAAGCGCGCCATAGCGACCTATTCGTTTCGAGAAATCGTTTTGTGTAGTTTTATTCATAAGGCGTTGACGATTGATTATTAGAACTTTAATTTAAGAAAAAATCAAACATTTTAATTACATTTATGATGAAGTTGCTATTTTAAGCGATGAATGGTAAAATTTATTAGTTTGATTATCAGAACCTAACAGGTTAAAACAATTAAATAGAGCTTAAGAATTGAAAAAAAGACTACCACTCGAAAATAAACTAGAGTCCTTAGATGTTTCTCCTAAAGGCTCATTAGGGATTCTCGCTTTTGGTGACCTTGGATTAAGAGCATGGCGAGAATCGAGAAAAGAAAATCAGACTAAAAAAAAGTAGATGGCCAAACCCAAAGTTTTACTTATTGGATGGGATGCTGCTGATTGGAAACTAATTTGGCCCTTAATCAAAAAGGGTCATATGCCTGCCTTAAAAAGTATAATGGATAGAGGTGTTTATGGTAATATGAGTACTATGAACCCGCCATTTTCTCCAATGCTATGGACTAGTGTAGCTACAGGAAAAACACCTGACAAACATGGAGTTATGGGCTTTATTGAGGTTAAAGATGATTTGTCTGGCGTGCGGCAAGTCACTGTCAATTCCAGAAAGTCGAGAGCACTTTGGAATATTTTTCACAATCAAAATTTAAAAAGTAATGTCATTGGTTGGTGGCCAAGTTTCCCTGCAGAACCAATTAATGGTGTTGTTGTTTCTGACACATTTCAGAATGTTAATTTTGATCCCAAAAAATTAAAGCCTGTATCAAAAGAAGCTATTCACCCAAAAACTAAATATGAGGAATTAAAAGACCTTAGAATGTTTCCTTGGGAAATTACCGAAGCTCATATCTTACCGTTCTTCCCTAAAGCTTCTGAGATCAATCAAGAAGAGGATAAAAAATTAATGTCTTTTGCCAAGATAATGGCAGAAAATGTTTCTGTTCATTGCGCTACTACCCAAATATTAAGAACTACTGAATGGGATTTTTCAGCAGTTTATTATGATTTGATTGATCACTTTTGTCATGCATTTATGAAATTCCATCCACCTCGGCAAAAAGGAATACCAAAAGACCGTTTTGAGATTTACAAAGATGCCATTGTTGGTTCATACCGTTTTCAGGATATGATGCTTGCCCGTAAATTAGAACTGATAGATGATGAAACTACTGTGATTGTTATGTCCGATCATGGTTATGAGTCGGGCAACAGGAGGATTATGCACTTACCTAAATACCCTGCTTCACCTGCACTTGAGCATCGTCAGTTTGGAATTTTCGTCGCGGCTGGCCCTAATATTAAAAAGAACCAAAAAGTGTTTGGTTTGGGGTTGATAGATGTTGCACCCACAATCTTGCATTTATATGGGCTCCCGATAGGAAAAGATATGGACGGTAAAGTGGCCTTAGACATTTTCGAAAAAGTGGATAGTCCAAATTATATCAGCTCTTGGGAAGATGTAAAAGGTGATTTTGGTGAGTATAAATCAAATACACAGGATAACATACTTTCAGATAGTGAAGCTTTACAGCAATTAGTGGATTTGGGCTATATAGATCAGCCAGAAGAAAAGCTTGAAATAGCAGTGTTAAAAACGCAATCTGACCTAAAGCATAATTTAGCTAGAGTTAAAATTGGAAAAAAAGATTATGACACTGCTGAGACCATACTCTTAGAGTTGGTTGAAGCCAAGTACCCAAAATATAAAGAAGAGGATATAAAGAAAGATAAGAACGGTAAACCTCTACAAACCAATTTTAAGGCAGGTGATGATGTGGTCAATGTTATTCCGTATTATATTGATTTACTATCAATTAGCATAACAAAAAAAGAATTTAAAAAAGCGAGTACGTATCTTGATGAATTAAAAAAGAGAGATAAAACATTTGAAGTAAACACCTATTTCTCAGAAGCAAAAATCCTTGTAGGTTTAGGAAAAATAAATAAAGCACTTTCCCTACTCGAGAAAGCCAAAGACAAAAAACCTAATAGTGAGGTATGGTATCAAATCGGAACTATATATAGAAAATTAAATAAACTTGAAGATGCTAAGCATGCGTTTGAAAATGCATTGAAATTTGAAGTGGACAGTGCAAAAGTCCAACAAGCGATGGCAGAAACGCTTTTAAGGTTAGGTAATGCTGAAGAAGCGGCTGACCACGCTCTTGTGGCGATAGAACTGGTAAAGTATTTCCCAGAAGCCCATTATACATTAGGCGAGGCATTAGAGAAAATGGGGGATTTAGAAAATGCAAAGTTGGCCTATGAAACTGCTACGAAGCTGAAGCCTAAAAAACATGTAAGAGCTGAAACTGCCATTGAGAATGTAGAAGAAAAGCTAAGTAGTGACATTCAATTAAAAGATAAATCCACATCGAAATATAGAAAAGATCAGATTGTAGTTGTTTCTGGTTTGCCGCGATCAGGAACGTCTCTAATGATGCAAATGTTAGATAGAGGAGGGATCGATGTGCTTTCAGACGGTAAACGAGAGGCGGATACATCCAACCCAAAAGGTTATTATGAATTTGACCCAGTAATGTCTATCAACAAGGATAATTCATGGTTGCCTAAAGCTAAAAACAAATGCGTTAAGGTGGTTGCACCATTACTAAAATTTTTAGACCCCCAGTTTCGGTACAAAGTCATATTTATGAATCGAGATTTAACAGAAATTGTAAAATCCCAGCAAAAAATGATTGGCAAAAACCCAGAGACCCTCCCAGTACGCTTGTTTGATGCTTACAAAAAGCATCTTAAAAATGTTGACATTTGGAAAGAACGAGAACCTTTTGTAGAGATGATTTATATAGACTATAAAGATGTTTTGGAAAGTCCTGAAACATCAATCAAAAAAATTGAAGATTTTATTGGAGTAGATCTTAAAAATGATAAGATGGTTCAATGTATTGACAAAACACTCTACCGAAATAGGGTGTAGTATTATTTCTTACCACATAAGATTTGATTTCGGTATTTTTGTAAAAACGCTTCATCTATAAATTTGAAAATTACTGAACAAATAAAGCAACCTATTGCTTATGAGATGGAACTCTTCGAGCAGAAGTTCCAGCTTTCTATGTCCAGTAAAGTGGCATTGCTTAATCGTATCACCCATTATATTGTTAACCGAAAAGGGAAGCAAATGCGTCCTATGTTTGTGTTTTTGGTAGCTAAGATGCTGAACAATGGTGAAGTGAGTGAGCGCACCTACCGAGGTGCATCAGTGATAGAGTTGATACACACAGCTACATTAGTGCATGACGATGTGGTGGATGACAGTAACAGGCGTCGTGGTTTCTTTTCTGTAAATGCTCTTTGGAAAAACAAAATTGCAGTTTTAATAGGTGATTATTTATTATCCAAAGGACTTTTGTTATCTATTGATAATAATGATTTCGATCTTCTCAAGATTATTTCAATAGCCGTACGAGAAATGAGTGAGGGCGAATTACTTCAAATTGAAAAAGCCCGAAGGTTAGATATTACAGAGGAGGTGTATTACGAGATTATTCGTCAAAAAACAGCAACGCTTATAGCCGCATGCTGTAGTCTTGGTGCGGCATCGGTTAAACCAAATTCTGCTCAAGTTGAAGAAATGCGAAAGTTTGGGGAATTAATAGGTATGGCTTTTCAAATAAAAGACGATTTGTTCGATTATGGGGAAACTCAAATAGGAAAACCAACAGGCATTGATATCAAAGAACAAAAAATGACCTTGCCTTTAATTTATGCTCTCAATTCTTCCAACAAGAAAGAAAAGTCTTGGCTTATTAATTCTGTTAAAAATCACAACAAGGATAAAAAACGGGTAAAGGAAGTCATTGCCTTTGTAAAAGACAAAGGCGGATTGACTTATGCCGAAAGTAAAATGAAATCCTTTCAGACTGAAGCGCTTCAACTCTTACAAAACTACCCTAAATCTGAATTTAAGGACGCTTTAGAGCTCATGGTAAACTATGTAATTGATAGAAAAAAGTAGTTTTATAATTTGTAAATAGCTCTAAAACAGATAATTACATATTAATTAAAATTTTTTTACACTCCGAGACAACCATTTTTAAGTATTTGGCGTCTTTATAAATAGAAGAGCTTCTGTAAAGCAATAGGACTAAACTAAGATTAGCAATTGAAAGTTATTCAACTTCATAAAAACGAAACAAAACTCATAGAGAGAGCTTCAAAAAACAATAGGGAAGCTCAGCATATTATTTATGAGTTGCATGCTCCAAAAATGTTGAGCGTATGCCGTTATTATGTAAAGGATGTCCAGCAGGCTGAGGAAGTATTATTAAATGGTTTTTTTAAGGTGTTTAAACATTTAAAGTCATTTAAGAATGAAGGGAGTTTTGAAGGTTGGATACGTCGGATTATGGTTAGGGAGGCTATATCTTATTTGAGATCTAAAAAGAGTATTGAATTCTCAACAGAAGATGTAAATGTTAAAGATACTTATGCCGATACCATTAACAGTACGATTGCTGTAAATGAAATTCAACAGCTGATAGACCGTTTACCCGAAGGCTATAAAATGATATTTATGATGTATGCGATTGAAGGGTATAAGCATCATGAGATTGCAGAAATATTAAATATTTCTGAAGGTACTTCAAAATCACAATTATTTAAAGCAAGACAATTGCTGCAGAAAAAGATTAAAGAATTAAACAAAACTAATTATGGCACCAATTAAATTTGAAGAGCAGATAAAGGAAAAGCTCGAAAGCCGAAACATAACACCGTCAGATGCGGTTTGGTCTCAACTGTCCGATAAATTAGACAGTGAGCAAAAGAAAAATAACAGCCGCAGAATATGGTGGCTAGGGATTGCTGCAAGTGTTGCTGCATTGGTCATGATTTCAGTGACGTATTTCAATTCGGGTATTGAAAACACTAGTGAACCGGTTATTGTGAATGAGGATTCAATGATTGAAGAGGCACTTCCAAATAATTCAGAGGTACTACCAGAAATAAAGCAAGAGATTGCTGTTGAAGATATTCCAGAAGTAAAAGAAGATCAAGAAGGTTTGACACCTATTAAAGAGAGTAAAAAACCTTTCATTAAGACCAATAAAATTCAGAAAGCTACTCAAAATTCAGCTATTGCAGAGGTTAAGATTGAAGAGCCATTAATTAATACAATAAAAAAACAAAAGGAGACGGATATTTTAATAGACAAATCAGCAATAGATAATGCTGTTGCTGAGATTGTAAAGTTTCAATCCAATACAGAAACAAAGGTGACCGATGCTCAAATCGATTCCCTTTTAAAAAGCGCTCAGCGCGAAATTCTCAAAAATCGAATTTTTAAAGAAGGCTCAAATGTCGTTGATGCAAACGCATTACTTCAAGACGTTGAAGAAGACCTCGGGCAGTCTTTTAGGACCAAGGTGTTTGAGGCACTTAAAGACAGTTACACGAAGGTTAAAACTGCAGTTGCCGAACGTAATAACTAATTAAACTTAAAATTTAACATCAAAAAAATGAACAATGACAACGATTACTAAACACATCGTAGCACTCATCCTATGTCTAAGTGTGGCAGGATTATGTGCTCAAGAGAAACAGAAAGACACGCTAAAGTCCAAGAGCTTTTTTAAGCAACAACAGATTGAAAGCTTAGAAGAAGCTAAAGAACGAATTACAGGACAGGAAAAGGATTTTTTAAAAGCAGAAGTAGAAGCCATTAATATTAGATTAGATAATGGGGAGATTACAGCTGCCGAAGCCGAAGATTTAAAAAAGGAAGCTGCTCAAAAAAGGGCATTAAATATTGAAGATCGCTTGGCCATAATTGATACAAAAATTGAACTGATTAAACGTAACCCTTATAAAGAAAATCTTGAAGATTATGACAATGGTCGATTAGAGATTGGATTAGGTACAGGTGGTGTAGTATTTGACTTAAGACCGAATAGAAAACCACCGAAATATGATATTAGAACATCAAACGACCTATTATTTGCTATCGGGTTTAATAACACCATTATTGACGGACAAAGTTTAAGCGACTCGCCATATAAGCTAGGAGGTTCAGGATTTGTAGAATTAGGTTGGATTTGGAATACCAGAGTCTTTGAGAAGTCTAATTTTTTAAGATTTCGATATGGATTTTCGTTTCAGTGGAATAAATTAGATATTAAGGACGATCAATATTTTGTTCAGAATGATGAGGTAACGACACTTGAAGACTTTCCGGGAGATATTAAAAACGCACAGTTTAGAGTCACTAATTTAGTTGTGCCAATTCATTTTGAATTTGGGCCGTCAAAAAAGAGAGACTATAAAGATAGATTGAGATATACCACTGATGGGCAGTTTAAAGTTGGTCTTGGTGGGTATGGAGGCGTACGTATAGGCACACAACAAAAATTGCGCTACGAAGAGAATGGAGATAGAGTAAAGCAAAAAACAAGACGTAACTATAACGCATCAACTTTTGTTTATGGACTAAGTGGTTATATCGGTGTTGGTGATTGGTCTTTATATGCCAAATACGATTTAAACGAATTGTTCGATGACCAAGTCATAAAACAAAACAACATTTCATTAGGGATCCGTTTAGATCTCGATTAATCAATCAATTTTTTGAGTGTTGACCTCAGTTTTATATCTAAAGCTGAGGTTTTTTGCTGTAAATCCTAGATTAAACTTTATTTTATGTGCTGATATACAGCGAATTGTAAAATGTAATTTTTTTATTCAAAATGTTTTTCATATTCAAAAAAAATCTACATTTGTTGTGCTTTTAGCTGAACACCATTGAAAGATGTTTTTATGTTCGGGCTTTTGAAAATTAGGAAGTCATATTCAAAAGCAGCGTATAAGATGCGTTACCGAATTTTAGAGCTAACTTCCGTTAATTCTATAGCTGCCAGTCAGCATGTCTATGCCTTTGTGCCAACTACAAATGGCCAAATTCAGATATGATAACACTTTCTTTACCTTAATATCAAGGGTAGATTTTGTAACTTACATTTTTTGAATTTTAAGACAATTAACACACAATGAATACTAAATACGTTGATCTCATCGATCAATCATTTCACTTTCCTCAAGAAGAATTTAAACTTGAGGATAAAACGCTTCGTTTTCACAATATAGATTTGATGAAGCTCATTGAAGAGCACGGAGCCCCTTTAAAGTTTTCGTACTTACCACAAATATCTAATAACATTCAACGCGCCAAAAAATGGTTTGCTGATGCTTTTAAAAAGAACGATTACAAGGCCACTTATAACTATTGCTATTGTACAAAAAGTTCGCATTTTAAGCATGTGTTAGATGAGGCTTTAAAGAATAATATCCATATAGAAACCTCTTCAGCTTTTGATATTGATATCGTTCAAAACTTAAAGAAGGAAGGTAAAATAACCGACGATACTTATGTGTTAAGTAATGGGTTTAAGCGGGAACAATACATCACCAATATTGCTAATTTAATAAATAGCGGTCATAGAAATTGTATTCCGATTATTGATAATTACGAAGAATTAGACTTACTGTCCACTGAAATCAATACCACTTTTAATGTTGGAATAAGAATAGCCTCTGAAGAAGAGCCAAAATTTGAATTTTACACCTCAAGATTGGGAATTGGGTACAAAAACATTGTCCCATTTTATAAAAACCAGATTCAGGATAACGAGCAGGTAAATCTAAAAATGCTGCATTTTTTCATTAATACAGGTATTAGGGATAATGCGTATTACTGGAACGAATTGAACAAATGCTTAAAGGTATATACAAGCCTTAAGAAGATTTGTCCAACGCTTGATAGTTTAAATATAGGAGGAGGATTTCCTATTAAAAACTCATTGGGGTTTGAGTTCGATTATCAATACATGGTTGAAGAAATTGTATTTCAAATCAAGCAGGTCTGCGAAGAAGAAGGTGTAGATGTTCCGCATATTTTTACTGAATTTGGAAGTTTTACCGTCGGTGAAAGCGGAGGTGCTATTTACAAGGTGCTGTATCAAAAACAGCAAAACGACCGTGAGAAATGGAACATGATCAATTCGTCATTCATTACAACATTACCAGACACCTGGGCTATTAGTAAACGATTTATTATGCTGCCAATTAATCGCTGGCACGATAGTTATGAGCGTGTTCTTTTAGGTGGACTTACTTGTGATAGTGACGATTATTATAATAGCGAACAGCACGTTAATGCTATTTACTTGCCAAAGTACAGCAAGGAAAAACCGTTGTATATCGGCTTTTTTAATACAGGTGCTTATCAAGAAACAATAGGTGGTTTTGGTGGACTTCAGCATTGCTTAATTCCATCGCCAAAACACATTTTAATACAAAAGGAAAGTGATGGAGCCCTCACAACAAAAATTTTTAAAGAACAACAAAAAAGTGAAGACTTACTTAATATTTTAGGATATGAAAACTAAAACATATGCTGGCATATCAGATGAATATGCAAAATTAGAGACCTCAAAAATTGTATTTATTCCAGTGCCTTATGATGGCACAAGTACTTGGCAGAAAGGTGCTGATAAAGGCCCTGAGGCTTTTTTAGATGCTTCAGAAAATATGGAATTGTACGATATTGAAACTGAGTCGGAGGTGTATCAGCAAGGGGTTTATTTAGCTGATGCTGTAACTGAAAACAGTTCGCCAGAAGCTATGGTTGAGGCAGTACATGCGGCAACCAAGCGCTTTATAAAGAAGAACAAGTTTGTCACTATTTTTGGCGGTGAACATTCTATTTCAATTGGGACAATCAGAGCTTTTAATGACATGTTTCCTGATTTAACAGTACTTCAATTAGACGCGCATGCGGATTTAAGAAAGGAGTATGAAGGTTCTAAGTGTAATCATGCCTGTGCAGTTTATGAGGCTAGCCAAACCACCAATCTAATCCAAATAGGCATTCGTTCTATGGACGTTATTGAAACTACAGTGATGGATACTGAAAAAACCTACTTTGCTCACGATATGGCCATAGATGATAATTGGATGGACTCCGCCATTGATCAAATGACAGATAACGTCTTTATCACGATAGATTTAGATGTTTTTGACCCATCAATTATGCCAAGTACGGGTACACCAGAACCAGGTGGCTTGTTGTGGTATGAAACATTGGAATTTTTAAAGCAAGTATTTGAAGAAAAAAATGTCGTCGGTTTCGATATTGTAGAGTTGTGTCCTAATAAGCACGATAAATCTTCAGATTTCTTAGCTGCAAAATTATATTACAAAATGCTATCGTATAAATTTATAGATGAAGCTATTGATGATGATTTTGAAAGTAATTTCGATCAATCAAGCGGCTCTAAAAATTCAAAATATAACGAAGAAGATGACTACTAAAGGACAGATTTCACAATTTATAGAAAAATATTATTTACACTTTAATGCAGCGGCTTTGGTCGATGCAGCGAAAGGGTATGAGGAACAATTAAAGAATGGCGCAAAAATGTTGGTCTCTTTGGCTGGTGCTATGAGTACTGCCGAGTTAGGGAAGATTTTTGCTGAAATGATTCGCCAAGATAAAGTGCAAATTATTTCATGCACTGGGGCAAACTTAGAAGAGGACATCATGAATTTGGTAGCACATTCTCATTACAAGCGTGTGCCAAATTACCGTGACTTAACACCCCAAGAAGAATGGGATTTGTTAGAAAAAGGTTTAAACCGTGTTACAGATACTTGCATTCCCGAAGAAGAAGCCTTTAGACGTATCCAAGAACATATTGTAAAGATTTGGAAAGATGCAGAGGCTGCAGGAGAACGTTATTTACCACATGAGTATATGTACAAATTATTGTTATCAGGAGTTCTAGAGGAGTATTACGAAATTGATTTAAAAGACTCTTGGATGTATGCAGCAGCTGAAAAGAATTTACCAATAATTTGCCCAGGTTGGGAAGACTCAACCATGGGAAATATTTTTGCAAGCTATGTTCTTAAAGGTGAATTGAAAGCAAGCACCATGAAATCTGGTATTGAATACATGACCTTTTTAGCGGATTGGTACACTGATAATTCTGAAAATGGTATCGGATTTTTTCAAATCGGTGGAGGAATAGCTGGTGATTTCCCAATATGTGTGGTGCCTATGTTATATCAAGATATGGAGCGCACTGATACACCGTTTTGGAGTTATTTCTGTCAAATCAGTGATTCAACTACAAGCTATGGATCTTATTCAGGAGCAGTTCCAAATGAAAAAATAACCTGGGGAAAATTAGACATTAACACACCAAAATTCATTATTGAAAGCGATGCTACAATAGTAGCGCCACTTATTTTTGCTTATCTTTTAGATATGTAATTATGGAAGACCAAAAGATTGAAAATATTGAACTGAAATATCTCGGAGTTGATGACTTTCAGGAACTAAAAGAAGCTACGCTTCAGGTGTATGGAGGTATGAAAGATTCGGTCTGGAAAAAAAGTGAAATCAGAAGACTGACAACTATTTTTCCTAAAGGACAGGTCGTTATTAAAATTGATGGTGTTATCGCTGGTTGCGCTCTTTCCCTGATTGTAGATTATGATAAAATCGAAGATAATCATACCTATAATGATATTGTTGAAGGTGATAAATTCAAAAATCATAATCCTGAAGGCGATGTGCTTTATGGTATTGATGTTTTTATTAAACCAGAATATCGAGGTCTGCGTTTGGGACGTCGTTTATATGATTACAGAAAGGAACTTTGTGAAGAATTAAATTTAAAAGGAATTGTTTTTGGTGGCAGAATGCCAGGGTATCATACATATCAGAAGCAATTAACACCAAAAGAATATATTGAAAAAGTAAGGTTGAAGGAGATAAATGACCCTGTTCTTAATTTCCAGATTTCTAATGATTTTCATCCTTTGCGAATCATAAAGGGCTATCTCGAAGGAGATAAAGCATCCAATGAATACGCGGTTTTAATG
Source organism: Winogradskyella sp. A3E31 (assembly GCF_046720935.1). NCBI lineage: Bacteria > Pseudomonadati > Bacteroidota > Flavobacteriia > Flavobacteriales > Flavobacteriaceae > Winogradskyella > Winogradskyella sp. A3E31. The sequence continues at coordinate 159,220 of NZ_JBHNWH010000002.1, read as the reverse complement.
GAGTGGGACAATATCTACTACACAAAACCAACCAAAAAAGCGAGCACAGTTAAAACGGTGGTTCGTTTGGGACTTATTCAGTGGCAAATGCGTCCTTATCCGAGTTTGGATGATATGATGCAGCAAGTAGAGTATTTTATTGATAGTGTCGCTGCTTATCGGTCAGATTTTGCTGTGATGCCAGAGTTTTTTAATGCGCCTTTAATGGCTGAGTTTAACCACATGCACGAACCTGATGCAATACGGCAATTGGCAAACTTTACCTCAGTAATTGTAGAGCGTATGCAACAATTGTCTATCTCATACAACATCAATATTATTACAGGTAGTATGCCAGAAGTTGTGGATGACAAACTGTACAATGTGGGTTATTTGTGTAGGAGGGATGGTAGTTTGGAGCGCTATGAAAAACTACATGTCACACCTGATGAAGAAAAAGTATGGGGTATGCAGCAAGGGAATCAACTCAAAACATTTGAAACCGACGCTGGTAGAATAGGGGTACTCATTTGTTATGATTCTGAGTTCCCGGAACTGTCTCGATTATTAGCAGAAGAAGGCATGGATATTTTGTTTATTCCTTTTTTGACCGATACACAAAATGGCTATTCGCGTGTTCGTTTATGTGCACAAGCCCGTGCTATAGAAAATGAGTGTTATGTCGCTATTGCTGGTAGCGTAGGTAATTTACCAAACGTAAATAATATGGATATTCAATTTGCGCAATCGGCTGTATTTACACCATGTGATTTTGCTTTTCCAAGTAATGGAATCAAGGCTGAGGCTACCACAAACTCTGAAATGATATTAGTCGCCGATGTAGATTTAAGCTTATTGAGAGAATTACATTCCTTTGGTGCAGTGAAAAATTTAAAAGACAGAAGAAAAGATTTTTACGATGTTATTCGTGTTGAATCACGATAAATAGTATTTTTAAAATATATTTAGTCTCAAAAACTACAACCTATTAATGAAACCAAAACAAGATAATTTAAAACGAGTCATTGTTGATTTTCAGAAATTAACCCCTGAAATATTAGCGCTTTTAGTGGAGAAATACCCTGATGGTTATGACGACGACCATATCATCTCTTTCAGAAATGCAAAGAATGAGTTAGTTGAAGCTGTTGAGGTGACTACTGAAGATACCAAGTATTTGGTGAAGGTGAGTACAAAGCTTGAAGTTACTATGGAAAATTATGATGAAGAGGATTATGAAGATTTTGAAGATGATGATCCAGATGCAGTTCAAGACCCAGAACTTATGGAGAATGATGAACTCGATGAAGACGAATAGCCTATAAGAATAGAAAAAATGTCTTGCACACGTGTATCCTACGTTCTGTAGTGTACTAAAAGCTTGGAGCTTGTTGTGGCCAAAAACCTCCAAACAAAATCGATTAACTCTAATTTAAATTTATTTTGTTATGAAGGCAAAATTTGTCGTGGCGATACTATTAATAATGATAGTCGCCAAAGTAAATGCTTCCCCAATTGTTCAATTAAAAAAACAAGAGACAACAAAAACTATAAAAGGGATTTTTGATGGTTATGATGAGGATGACGGTTATATTTTCTTAATTACGGATGAAGAAGATGGTAACGAAAAGTATATGTATTTCAATTATATCTCTGATGAAGCTTTAAAAGCAGTAAACCTACAATCAAAGGAATTTGAAGGTCAAAGCTTTGAGATTACGTTTAAAATAGAAGAACAAGTTGAAGTAGATGATGACGGTATGGAAGATACTTATGAAATCCTTACTATAACTGGGCTTAAAAAAGTATAAGCTAAAAGGAAAAGGTAATGTCATTCTGAACAAAGTGAAGAATCTCACTAAACTATTTTAGATTCTTCACTTTGTTCAGAATGACACTTATTTATATACTGACTTGATTTTTAAAAATCCTATTCCCAAAAAACACTTCCCAAATAAAAGCTGAAAACACGATAAGATACTCCAACCCAATAATCCAGAGGTTTTCACTATTGTTATCATTTGTGTAGGCTAAGTAGCTTAAAATTATAACTGCCGACCATACAAGTGGAAAGCGATAGTCAGTAAAAACACATAGTAATACTAATGTGGCAATATACCAAGGATGAACGGTTGTACTTAAAAAAAGATAAATGCATAAGACTAAAAGTATCGATGTTATTAACGATTTTAAGTCAGTATTCTTTCTTAAAAAAGAAAACCCTAGAATAAAAAGTATAGTAATTACAGGGAGTATTTTGCTAATGGTAGCAATTTCGTTATAGCCTGTAATGGAATACCCTATTTCTCTTGCGATATAGTAGATACTGGCATTAAACTCAAAATTACTAAACCAAAGACCTACAGTTTCAGAATAATTATTTACAAACTCAAGGGAGAAGAAAGGAACGAAAAGTAATAAAACAGTTCCAATTACAATAAAGTAAAACAAAGTCAGATTTTTAAGGCCTTGAGTTATATTTTCTTTCCTTAGAAACCACCAAAAAAAGAGTGGTAAAAACATTAAAGGAATTAACTTAACAGATACGGAGCACCCAAGAAGCACAGCAGCCCATTTCCATTTTCCTTTATGTAGTAAATACAAACTCCAAATCAAGAAAAATAGCATGACTCCTTCAAAATGTAGGTTCCCTGTTAATTCTATAATGATGAATGGGTTGAGCATATACCACCAAATTCTACTAGATGGCAATTTTAAATGTTCTAATAACTTTTTTCCAAAATAAAGGATTCCTATATCAGCCGAGATGATTATTAATCTCATCCCAATAACTGAGCTTAATATACTTTGTCCTGGAAATAGATTGCCTAAGTAAAAGCAAAGTTGATTTATTGGCGGGTAGTTAGTAAAATGTGATGAACTTAATGAGCCCATACCGTTGTAAAGTTCTACTTGATTTGGAAAGTTAGACATTATGCCCAATTCCATTCGGTAATCAGGTGTAGTTAAGTAAGGACTGAATCCTACTGAGAACATTTGCCCATCCCAAATAAAACGATAAAAATCTTGAGATAAGTTTGGTGTGGCAACCAAAAAAACTAGCCTAAAAAGTATTGAGGCTACAACAAGTAGTCTAAAGTTAAACCCCGTAGTTTTTATAAGTTGGAATGCAAAAACAAACAGACCAAAATAAAGCAGAAGCAGTTTTGTAATATCAGTACGAACCAAATCATAAGCAAAGCTACCATAAAACAATACACTCAACAAAATAAATAGTATCGGAACCTTATGATATTTAAAAAGAGTTGAGTTCAACAGCATGCTCAAAGATAGAATTATTTAAAAATGATTTTTATAAAAAAGAATTGTTACTTTTAAAGGTAAATTCCTCAGTTATGGGATATTCAATTTTTCATGATTTTGTCGTAAAAGACAGCTTACCTAACGTATACAATGCAATTTCACAACCAGACCATTTAGTAAATTGGTGGCCATTGAGGTGTACTGGCAAACTCAAGGTTGGTGAAACGTATAACTTCAACTTTACAGATGAATACAATTGGTTTGCGACAGTTAAAAGTTGCGAATTAAATGATCATATTCACTTTAAAATGACAAAGTCAGACCCAGATTGGGATCCTACGAGTTTTGGTTTTGATTTAGAAGAAAAAGATAATGGTGTATTGGTTAAATTTTGGCATAAGGACTGGCCAGAATGTAATGCCCATTACAAGCACTCCTCCTTTTGTTGGGCTTTACTGCTAAAAGGGTTGAAAGATTATCTTGAGAAGGGACTTATTATTCCTTTTGAAGAAAGATCCTAAACTTTAGAGCTTAAGGATTTAAAGAACACATACCCAAAACCGATGAATAACATAAGGTGAAAAGGAAACAACCCAAAATCACCCCCTTGGTCTCCTACGATAAAAGCACTGTATAACCCAAAGGCAAAATAAACCATTAAAAGCCCTTCAATAATAACATTTAAGGATAATTTTTTACGGAGGTATTTATTGCCTTTCCAGGAATCTTTCAATGATGAAATATTAAATTTAGGGGTTCTAACAAACTCACTGCGTTTACCGATATGACCTTCTATAACAGCGATGGAGTTATGTAATGAAAAGCCCATGGCTATTGAAAAAAAAGTAAAAAACATGGCGATGTAACTGAAGAATTTTTTAAACCCTCCACCATAAATATTACGATACATAAACCAATAGCAGACAAAGAAAATGATGGTACTTAATACAAAGAAACTCATAAAGTAAAAGTACATTCTTAGGTGAGCATATTCGTTCTTAATGTAAAGCATTGGTATGCTTAAAACGGCAACAGTAAAAATGCTTAAAAACATGGTGCTATTTAAGAGATGCAAAAGACCATGAATTTTAGTTTTAAAAGAAATGTTGTCTGACTTTACAACTCGCCACAACATTTTTCTGAAATTCTCAGCACCCCCTTTGTTCCATCGAAATTGCTGAGAACGTGCTGCACTGATAACAACTGGTAATTCTGCTGGTGTTTCAACATCCTCAAGATATTTAAACTCCCAGTTTTTGAGTTGAGCACGGTAACTTAAATCTAAATCTTCTGTAAGTGTATCTCCCTCCCAGTTACCAGCATCGAGAATACAGGTCTTCCTCCAAACTCCAGCTGTACCATTAAAGTTTATAAAATGACCTTTACTGTTTCTTCCTACTTGTTCTAGCGTGAAATGCGCATCTAAAGCAAAAGCTTGAATACGCGTCAATAAAGAATAATTCCTGTTGATATGCCCCCAGCGGGTTTGAACGACACCTATTTTTTCATTCTTAAAATAAGGGATGGTGCGCTTTAACCAGTTTGGTTTTGGCAAAAAGTCGGCATCAAAAATGGCAATAAATTCGCCTTTGGCAATTTTTAGCCCTTCCTTTAATGCACCAGCTTTAAAACCACTACGGTCTGTTCTGGTAATATGATGTATATCTAAGCCTTTTTCTTTGAGTTCCTCTACATGTTTTCTCGTGGTTTCAACAGTTTCGTCCGTTGAATCGTCTAATACCTGTATTTCTAGTTTGTCTTTTGGATAATCTAATAGAGAGATATTGTCCAAAAGCCGATCCATAACATACATCTCGTTAAAAACCGGTAGCTGAATGGTCACAAAAGGAATTTCATCTGGATTGGAAAAATCAAATGTTTCACAATCCTCCTGTTTTTTTTGAGCCCCTAAATAATTGAATAATAAGTTTAACTGCGCTAATGCATAAAAGAATATAAGCACTATCGCAATTGTGTAAACGGTAATAATGATTGATTCGAGAATCATTTTTTAAAGCTATATTTAAAAATCCACGTCAGGATTTTAACGCCTGCAAAGATAGCTCCTTTTATCGTTCCTGAAACTTTTGAGACACCAATTCTATTACGATAAGGTACTAAAACTTCTGTATAGGTCATTTTATGCTTTAAAACCTTAAGTTGCATCTCTACAGTCCAACCGTAGGTTTTATCTTCCATGTTCAGTTCTAAAAGTTTAGAGTATTTGATAGCTCTAAAAGGTCCTAAATCAGTAAATGAAGATTTAAATATAAGTTTCATTAAATTGGTAGCCAGCCAATTGCCAAATATTTGTGGGGAGGTCATTGCGCCTTTTTCTCGCAATATTTCAGCTCTTGCACCTACAACAAAATCAATGTTATTTTCAATAATCGGAGTTATAATCTTGGTAAGATATTCGGGATAATCGCTATAATCTCCGTCTAAAAAGACAACTATATCTGGTTTTGTTTTTAGTTGAGAAATGTAATCCAGTCCTTTTAAACAGGCGTTCCCGTAACCTGATTTAGGTTCTGAAAGAACGGTTGCTCCGGCATTTTTTGCGTTAATTTCGGTTTTGTCAGTGGAATTATTGCTAACAACGATGATTTCATCCACACTATTTGGAATGTCGTTAATGACTAATGCAATAGAATCTGCTTCGTTATATGCCGGGATAATGACTTTAATATTGGTCATTGTAGGTCTCTTAAATTATTCTCCTTTTTAAAATCCCTAAAATTAGTCCATTCTTTAATGCGTTTACCTTCAGAATATTTTACTGCTGACACTAATTTTTCATTTTCATACATTAAGCAATACCCATTTTTTTGATTGTCTTGCAGTTGGCACTTATGGTTGATTTTTTCATTGTCATCATAAAAAAGCCACCACATGTGTTTTTTACCATGGTTAAAATGCCCTTCACTTTCTAAGGTACCATCTTCACGATAAAACCTCCAATATTTTGTTTTTTTATCATTGATATAATGACCTGCACTTTTAATTTCTCCATTGCTATGGTAGTATTTCCAATAATTAACTTTTTGATTGTTATTTAACCAGCCTTCAGAAGACAAATGACCATTTTCAAAGTAGCTTTTATGATAGGTTTCTTGAGCAGTACTAAACTGAAAGAGAAAACATAGAACAAGTAAAAGGCGCATTATTTCTGATTTACCAATGCCATTAAGTCAACATCGTTACCTAATAAGATGTCGTTAGAATTGATGCGACCTTTCAAAGAATCGTTTTCTAATTTAAGAACTCCACGAGGACAAACAGCTGAACAAATGCCACATCCCACACAGCTAGAGCGTACAATATTTTCTCCTTTCTGGGCATAAGCACGGACGTCAATTCCCATTTCGCAATAGGTAGAGCAGTTTCCACAAGAGATGCATTGTCCGCCATTTGTTGTAATTCTGAATTTTGAAAATAATCGCTGTTGAAAACCTAAGATTGCAGCCATTGGACAACCGAATCGACACCAAACTCTATTACCAAAAATAGGATAGAAGCCTGTGCCAATAACACCAGAAAAGATAGCTCCAATTAAAAAGCCATACGATTGTCTAAGTGGTTCAGGTTTAAATAAAAATAATTCTGATCCATTAAAATAGTGTAAGCCTATCAGTGCTATAATGATTACAAAATAACCAATAGCCCCGTATTTAGCATCTTTGGCTAATTGTGCTCTTTTAAAAATCATTGTTAAAGCAAAAACCAGGGTCAATAAAGTCGCAACACCAATTAAAAAAGTGTTTTTAGTCAACCAGTATTTACTACTATCATTTCCTAAATAGGAATAGATTACGGCTGTTGTCATAAGCACAACAAATACAACCACGCTATGCACTACCCAGCGCTCAATCTTCCAAGCGAATTGTCTTTTATCACTTAAATGGCGGAAGGAATCCCCTGAGGTTTCTGCCAAGCCACCACAACCGCACACCCAGGAACAGTACCAGCGTTTTCCATATTTGAAGGTTAAAATTGGTGTGATTACGAAAATGGACAAGATCCCGAATATCAGTAATGCTAACCCAATATCCCCAGCGTCGATAAAGGCATCAACTCTATATTTTTCAAAGTTATAATAGTTGAGAGGCCAGATGTTTTTTAAATCATAATAGGGTAAACTAAACGATTCTGAATTTAACCTTGCCATAAACTCTGGAATTAAAAAGGCAAACGCCAACTGAAAGAACATGACTGAATAGGTACGTAAACGTTCGTATCGGTTATGACGGTATTTCAATAAGAACTTATAACCGAAAACTAAAATGGCTACAGTATAAAGTGTTCCATAAACAAACCATTGGCTGGCTTTTCCGCCGTTGAGTACATAGCTTAATGGATCAAAAAGAGCAACTAAACCTGTGTTTTCAGCTCCGCTTTTACCCAAACCTAACCAAGTAGCTTTAAAATAAAGTACAATGTAAAATCCGGTTAGAGCAATGCCTGTTATCCATGCCCAAAGCCCTCTTGAAGAAATGGATTTAAACATTACCCCATCGTTTTTAATACCAGGATGTTTGCCGAGATACAAGTCATTTGTAAATAAAATCGCACCAAGACTTATCATAATTAAGGATGCAGTCAGGAATATAGGCTTGTTAGGAAAGTTGACGTTGAATGCTGCTAACAAAAGAATAATGAGCCCAATCACTCCAATTGCAGTTGAGATTTTCTGCTTAACAGAAAGATCAAATGCCTCAGGTTTTGTAATGGACATACTTGGTTTCGGTGAATTCATCATTAAACGGTTTATGGTTTATTTTGGGCGCTGAGGTTCTCGAAGCGCTGTTTTATGTTTTAATGAGGTGACTTCGAGAGCCTCAGTCACCATTGTTATGCTTATAATTTTGTAGCTAACGATTCTTGATTATATTTAGATAGGATTTCGGTCTCGTAATGACTATAAAATTCTGGGTCAAAATTAGCCTTGGATAAGTTGTTAATTACATAATCAACGTCACGTTCTTCGGTCAACCATTGGTCAAAAGTTTCGTGCTTCATTCTAATACCAAAAGTATTGATGCCCAAAAACGTATTAGTATCCCTGTGGTAAGCTATAGTAATACACTTTGTGTCGTCTTCGTGCTTCCAATGAAAATGAAGCTCTTCATCTTTTTTGTTTTCTTCACTAAACACCCAACCGTAGGTTTGGTATTCTATATCCATAAATTTAGCTGAGTTAAACCAATGGCCAGGGTTGTATTTAATTTTATTGCCACAGATTGTTTGTGCTAAAGCTTCCCCCATCATACGACCTGTGTACCACACGGCTTCTATAGGTCTTCTGTTTCCGATAGCCTCGCGTTGCTCTGCACAATCACCAATAGCATAGATGTCTTTAATATTGGTTTCTAGGTAACGATTGACTTTTACTCCTCGGCCTGTTTCAATTTTAGAGTCTTTAAGGAAATCAATATTTGGGGATACTCCAGCCGTTAACCCAACAACGTCACAGTCAATTTCCTCACCAGTTTCTTCTATAATTATAGATTTAACTTTCCCATTATCGTCTGCTTTTATTTCTTTGAGATTTTTTGAAAGCCTTAAATCAATATGATGATTTTTAATATGACGGTTTATCATTTCACTTTCGCCTTTTGGTAAAACACCATTCCAAAAACTACGCTCTCGTACTAAAAAGGTAACTGGGATTTTTCTGCTGTTTAGCATTTCCGCCAACTCAATACCTATAAGACCGCCACCAACAATCACTGCACGTTTACATACTTTGTTATTTGGCGCGTAGTGTTCAAGATTGTCTAAATCTTGTTTGTGGTACATGCCCATTACTCCGTCTAAATCTTGGCCTGGCCATCCGAATTTATTAGGTTTACTACCAGTGGCAATGACTAATTTGTCGTAAGTCATTTGGTCACCTTCTGCAAAATGCAGTGTTTTATTTTCAGTGTCAACCTGCTTTACATACCCATTTTTGAGATTAATTCTATTCTTCTTCCAAAACCAATCTTCATAGGGTTTGGTGTGTTCAAATGTCATATGACCCATATAGATATACATAATAGCTGTACGCGAAAAGAAATAGTCCGTTTCGGCTGAAACTATAGTGATTTTTTTATCCGATAATTTTCTGATATGCCTGGCTAATGTAACCCCAGAAATACCATTGCCGATAATTACGATGTGCTCCATGTATATGATTGTTAGTTATACGGTAAGTCGCAATTAAAGGTAATAACTTATGTTGTCTTTTCAATTTAGAAAGAATTTAAATTAAAAATAGGTGTAAGGTTTTTGGGTGATATAAGACGTTCAGATTCTTTAAAAATCTTGTAAGATGCATAGAATGCTAGCGACTGAATTGACCTCACACAGTTTAATGTTTTAAGCAATTATGAAAAACTACCTTTTAATATGTACTCTTTTTATGTCAGTAATGACTACCGCTCAAGATTTGAAAACATTTTTTGAGAAAACAGATAACTTCATGGAGAAACATGTAAGAAACGGAAAAGTAGCTTATTCAGAAATACATGATAATCCATCAGAATTACAAAAAATTTTAGCTTTAGCTGAGGAAATTGAAGTTGACAAATCTGATGCCAATACATATAAAGCATTTTGGATCAATGCCTACAACCTTTTAACTATTAAAGGAATTATTGATAATCACCCAGTAAAATCTCCTCTTGATGTTTCAGGCTTTTTTGATAAAATTCAATATAAGGTTGGTGGAACATCCATAACACTCAATAGTATAGAAAATGATTTGTTACGAGGTAATTTTGAAGATCCTAGATTTCATTTTGTCTTGGTATGTGGAGCAGTTGGTTGCCCACCAATAATCGATTCTGCATACAAACCAAACACCTTAGACGCTCAATTAGATAAACAAACAAAATTGGCCATCAATGGCAATTTCATTAAGGTCAATCACAAAAAGAAAAGAGTAGAGGCTTCAGAAATTATGAAATGGTATAACGAAGATTTTATCCTTAGTGGTCAATCTGAAATCGATTTTATAAACACTTACCGCACTGAAAAAATTCCGAATGATTACAAATTAACCTACTACCCTTATAACTGGAATTTAAACAAACAGTAACCAAAGCATTAAATAAGCCGCTCACTGAATTGGGCAATATATTATGAAAAAGACACTACTAACCATAACCATTTTAGCACTAACATTTGTTGGGTATTCCCAGAATGACGCCCAAGTACAGAAATCGGTAATCCAAGAATATACACCTTCAAAATTATTGAATAAAGGTCAGTGGGATATTAAATGGTTCAATAACCTTTATACCCAAACAGAAAGTACCTTTAGCGAAGGCACAGAGTCTCGAGAGACCTTTTTCACCTCTACGGTAGATGTGTTTACAGGGGTTTCAGAAAGTAGTCGATTTAATATTGGATTGTTGTTAGAATTTAGGTCTAACGTTGTTGCAGATAGAGATGCTTTGGATGTTTTTTCTTTTGATGGAGAATCTGGTACAGCACGCTCTGGTTTTACATCTTTTGCACCAGCCGTAAAATTTAACCCACTTAAAAATGTGTCTAATTTTACAATTCAAACAGCCTTTCATATTCCATTAATTGATAATGAAGTTGAAGATGGTGTGTTTCTAGATCAGAAAGGTTTTATTTTTCAAAATCGTTTCTTCTATGATTACACATTTCCTTCTGGTGATTGGCAAATTTTTACGGAATTAAATACAGAATATAGCTTTGGAAAAAATGAAGACAGTTTTGCTAATGACAGTTTAAACCTCACGCCAGGTGTGTTTTTGAGTTATTTTCCAAGTTCAAAATTTACAATTTTAGCCTTGGCGCAACACTCGCAACGACTTGACTTTGGAAATAATTTTGAACAAGATTTTACAGCCTTAGGCGGTGGACTAAAATATCAGTTAACCGATGTTTTAAATATTGAAACCTTATACACCAACTTTGTGAGAGGTAACAACACTGGGTTAGGTGAAACTTTTAACTTAGGATTAAGAGTGTTGTTTTAGGGAATAGCTTTAAATTAGAAGCTTAAAATCCAATACAATATGAAACGTCTTAAGCTTCCAATTTTATGTCTATTAGTTATTTGTTTATGGTCTTGTAATAGCCAAGTTGAAAAAATTAATGGCGTCAGTTTTGTGGCATCTCGTGGTACTGTTGATGAGAGTCATATAAAACCTGTCGTAGCGGTCAATGCCAATTATGCTGCGATTATGCCGTTTGGATTTATCAGAAATATAGAAAATCCTGAGATTATATTTAATACGGAACGGCAATGGTTTGGTGAGAGAAGAGATGGTGCAAAACAATATATAGAAGCATTGAGAGCTCAAAACATCAAAGTAATGTTGAAGCCTCAGATTTGGATTGGGCGTGGTGATTTTACAGGTTATATGGATATGAAAACTGAAGAAGAATGGAAGGTGTTGGAGGAATCCTATTCAAGATTTATTTTGGAATATGCTGATTTGGCAGAAGAAATAAAGGTTCCGATTTTATGTATAGGGACTGAGCTTGAAAAATTTATTGACCGTCGTCCAGAGTATTGGAACACATTGATAACAAACATAAAAAAGATTTACACAGGTAAATTGACCTACGCCGCTAATTGGGACGAATTTAAAAGGACTCCGTTTTGGGGACAATTAGATTTTATCGGTTTAGACGCTTATTTCCCTGTGTGTGAATTACAAACACCAACGTATGAAACAAGTATGAAAGGTTGGGAAAAGCATAAACCAGTAATAAAGGAATTATCCGAAAAATATAATAAACCAGTTTTGTTTACGGAATTCGGATATAGAAGTGTGGATTACGCTGGGAAACAACCATGGAGATACGATCGTAGTATGGATCAAGTAAATATGGAAGCTCAAGTCAATACAACTAAAGCATTGTTTGAAACCTTTTGGAAAGAAGAGTGGTTTGCAGGTGGTTTTGTTTGGAAATGGTTCATAGACCACAATAAAGTTGGTGGTATGGACAATTCTCAATTTACACCACAGAACAAGCCTGCCGAAGATATTATAAGGCAGTATTATAAACAGACAGGATGAAATTAATTTTAGCAGTATTCGTTTTTAGTTTTAGCATATTGAATGCCCAAAATGCTAAAGTTGCAGACCTTAAAGTACAAGGAAACAAAAAGCTAAAATCGAGTTTTGTTAAACGCGTTTCGCGAGTTGAAGCAGGAGTTGTTCTAGATTCTTCTATGATTGAAGAAGATATAAAACTGCTAAAGCGCTTGCCTTCGATAGCACATGCTTATTATCAAGTCTTTCCTGCCGACAAAGCCAATACCTATAACGTTTATTACAATATTGAAGAAAATTTTACAATCATTCCTTCAGCAAACGTTTATACTACCAATGATGATGAGTTTGCCTATCGGTTTGGACTTTATGAGTTTAATCTTTTAGGTCAGAATATGACCTTTGGTGGATTTTATCAAAAGGATATCTATAACTCTATAGGACTAAATTTTAGAGCACCTTATTTGTTCTCAAGGAATTTAGGACTTGCCATTAACTACCAAGATTTAACGACTCAAGAACCTGTGTTTTTTAATAATACCACAGCGGATTATAAGTACAATAATGAATCTTATGAGGTTTTGGGGTTGTATCAATTTAACTTTAATCACCGTGTGGAATTGGGCATAAACTATTTTACGGAAGATTATGAATACAAATTTGGGGCTACAGACCCCAATATTCCACAAGATTTAAGGGTGAAAAAACTGTTGTATAAATTCATATACGAGTACAATAACATTGACTATTACTATCAATATTTATCTGGATTTAGAAGTCAATTTAATGGGCAATACGTCACATCAAGAGATGAGGCATTGCCTGAATTTTTAATCGGTTGGAATGATTTTTCCTATTTCTTAAGAGTTGGGACAAAAGGAAATTGGGCAAGTCGCTTGCGATTAGGAATTGCTACCAATAATGATTCTCCTTTTGCGCCCTTTTCAGTAGATAATAATTTGAATATACGTGGAGTAGGGAATACCATAGATCGTGGTACGGGAGTGATTGTTCTTAATACTGAATATCGACATACATTGTATGAAAAAAACTGGTTTGTGTTACAAAGTAATGCGTTTATAGATGCTGGTAGTTGGAGAAATCCTGGGGGTGATTTTGGGGATTTCGGGGATTCACAAAATTTTAGAGTCTATCCTGGTATTGGACTGCGCTTTATCCATAAAAAAATATTCAATGCCATTTTTAGAATTGATTATGGCTATGGAATAACCCCAGATGCCACACAAGGTTTTGTTTTTGGTATTGGTCAGTATTTTTAAATAAAATCAACAACTAATGTGTTTTTTGTAATAAGCAAATAAGTCATCAGCAGAAGCCCCAAACCATTTTTTAACATAGATGGCCCAGAAGTGGTATTGTAATTTCCAGATGCCATGCCGTTCATATAAGCGTGCTGAGGTTTTTATTTTTTTATTGATAACGACGAACTCATTTCGTGCATAAAGCTCATTGATAAGGATGTTGTCCTCGTAGATGATGTAAGATTCATCAAAACCACCAATCTCATTGAATAATTCCTTTGTTATAAACTGACTTTGATCACCACCACGACAAGCTCTCCATCGAAACTGCGTTAACCAACTTGCCAACCTAAGCCACCAATGATTATGGTCAAATTGAAGCCTAAAACAACCTGCATTGTTTCCCTTTTTGATTTCCTCTATAATGTATTTGTCATATCTGTTAGGTGGAAAGGAATCCGCATGTAAAAAATATAAAATACCGCCACTAGCTGCCTTAGCGCCCAGATTCATTTGCTTGGCACGGCCTTTTTCTGAGTGTAACACCTGTATACTAAGGTCTAAATCTTTGACTAGTTTTTGTGTACCATCAGTACTACCTCCATCTACGACAATAATTTCTGAAATAGAATTTAAGTCGGTATTATCCACTAAATGAAACAATAGCTTTTCTATAGTTTCGGCTTCATTTAGAACAGGAATAACAATACTTATCATGCTCATATTTACGGAAAATAAATAAAAACAGATTTGTAAAATGTATATATTCTAAACATTGATTTTATTTTTTTGAAAGCGGATACAATTCCTGTTTTATAAAATCCTTCGGAAAATGCTCATCATCCTTAAAACCCAATTCAATATCACGGCCATTATGAGGGATATAGTTTGTTTTAAAAAGATAGTCCCACAGGCTCAGTGTTAAACCATAATTAGAGCCATATTTAGAGTGTGGTGGCAATGCTTTAGAATGGTGCCAGATGTGCATTTTAGGGTTGTTAAAAACATACTTTAAAAAACCATAGTCCCAACCTAAATTTGCATGATTGAGATGCCCGATGGCTATAGTAAAGAAGTAAACAATAGCGATATCTTGTGGAGGATAATTACCCATAATAGCAATAGGAATGTACAACAAAGATTTGTAAACCACAGGTTCCATCCAATGGTAGCGAAGATGTGCAGCAAAGCCCATTTCCTTTACAGAGTGGTGTACTTTATGAAAATTCCATAAAAAAGGTATTCTATGTAGTAAGCGATGCGTATTCCATTGTACAAAATCTGAAATAATAAAGAAAATAAATAACCCTAACCATTGCGGCAATTCTTGGACGTTGAATAACTGTAAGTCTGATATCGATAAGCCTATAAAACCTAATATATCATTAAAGAACTCTGAGGCTGTATTCGATAAAGCAATGAGTATAATTAAGTTGAGAACAAAGAAATTAAAGAACATATAAAAAGTGTCTAGCCAAAAATCCTTTCTAAAAATAGATTGATTTTTACGCCAAGGGAATAAGATTTCCAAAATCCAAATCACTAAGGAAATTATAATAAGGCCATAGAAGTAGTTGTCCCAGTGGTTGAGATCAAAAAGTTCATATTTAAGGTAGTTCCAGTATCCAGAATATGAATTTTTTAGTATGTCCCAATACTTTTCCAATAGTAACTTAAAGAGTTTTAATCAGTTCTTTAAACAAGGTAATCATTTCTGGTTCCGCTTTAGCCGCCATAGCCATAATCTCACCAATATCGACGGGTTTTAAATCATCCGGGTCACATTCGTCTGTTAATACCGAAATCGCAGCCACTTTTAGGTTAAGATGGTTGGCGACAATAATTTCTGGGACAGTACTCATACCAACGGCATCGGCACCAATAATTTTTAGCATGCGGTATTCTGCGCGAGTTTCTAATTGTGGGCCAACGACAGAAGCATATACACCTTTATGAAGAGTAATAGCGTTCGATTTGGCAATCGCTTCAAATTTTGAATTGATTTTCGCATCATAAGGTGCACTCATATCTGTAAAACGCTCACCCAAATCAGACACTCCTTTAAATGCTAACGGGGAACTCCCTTGAAGGTTAATATGGTCGTCAATTAACATTAATTCCCCTTTCTTAAAATCTAAATTTACAGCTCCAGCAGCGTTTGAAACTAATAAAGTCTTAACTCCCAGCTTTTCCATAATACGAACCGGAAACGTAACGTCTTGAAGCGAATAACCTTCATACACATGAAAACGTCCTTGCATAATAACTACAGTCTTGCCTTCAAGGGTTCCATAAATAAGTTTTCCTTTATGAAACTCTACAGTTGCAGTCGGAAAATTTGGGATGTGATTGTAACTGGCCTCTGCCAAAACCTCGACATGTTCTAATAATTGACCCAAACCAGTGCCAAGTATAATACCGACTTCAGGATTGTCAAAGCCTTTGCTCTGGAGATATTCAGTACTTTCTAATATGTATTTTAGCATTAATTTTTGATTTCTTTAGTGTTGATTCAAAGGTAAACAATCGTCTTCCTTTTATCAAAAAAGGAAGTTATTTAAATACGTATTTAAAATCTTCATAGGGCTTTAAATCTTCAGCAAAATCAATATCATTTAAGGTTTCGAGTATGTGGACTTTGTTTCCTTCTAGGTCATTCAAAGTATTTTGACATACTGTCGATGTGCCCCAGTCCTTATCTTTAAAAACAGATCCAGTCAATTGGGTCATGCCGAGTAGATAATAGCCTCCGTCCTTTGCTGGACCTATAACATAATCGTTTTGGTCTAATGCCGAAAACGCTTTTTCAAGATGTGTGGCTCTTAAATCATAAAGGTCACTACCGACAATGATAACTTTTTTGTAGCCAGACTTAAATGCAGATTTAAAGGCATTCAACATACGAATGCCCAAATCCTCACCAGTTTGCTGATACTTCAAATATGCTTCATTATTCCATATATCGTTGTCTCTTACTTTTACGGAGTAGTAAATAGCTTTGTCAGCATTGATTGGGAGTATGGTTTCTTCTGTATGGGTCAGTAACTTTTTGTAAACATCCAATGCGGCCACATCACCAATGCCTTTGGCAAGTCGTGTTTTTACTTTACCAAGTTCTGGATTTCTGGTGAAAACAATGATGAGGTCTTGGTGTTTGTTTTTCATTTAGTTCTTAGGCTTTTTTTCTTCGATGGAATAGACTTTATGGCCTTTATGTAGCCATTGCGACCAATATTTTGAAAAAGCATCTACATTTTCCGTTTCCTTTCCTTCGGAATTATACACTTTAAAGCCATTATTCTTCCATTCAAAAATACCTCCATAAAGATTAAAGACATTGGTATAACCTTCGGATTTTAGTTTATTGGCAATAGTTTCTGAACGAATACCAAGAGAACAATACACCACAATCGTAGCAGATTTGTCTTGTAGTTGACTTAGGGTTTCTGAAAGATTAAAATCGTTGTAGCCAACATGAATCGCATTCTTTATATGGCTTACTTCATGCTCCGAAATTTCTCTAGCGTCTAGAATAACCGCATCAGATTTTGGCATGGCCAATTCCTGAACGGAAATGTAGGGTACAGATTCTGTATTGAACCTTTCTAACAAGTCTGATAGTTTTTCTTGGGCACAAATCGGATTCCAAGTGAAACACAAAAGCAGTAATAAAACACAACTTTTTCTCATAACTGGCTTAAATGAATTTTTAGACCATTAGCAACAGCCACCACCATCATAATGAAACGTAGATTCGCTAAAAAATATATCTTTTCGTTCCAGGCTTGCAAGAGCTGAAGCTGTTTTGTCACAAATTGCTAAAGGCTGATTTTTTAACAAAACATGACCGTTCTTGTCATCGAAGTAATCGTCTTTACCAAAGTATATAGCCGCTTTTCCTGTAAAGACACAAGGGCCATCCTTTGGCATAGGGTCTTTAATAGCTGCAACTTCTATAGATTCAATATAGATAAGTTCATCAGTCGGATAATCCTCAGGGTTTAAAATTCTATACGGTTTACGTGCCCTAATTTCTATGGTTCCGAATCCTACATCTGTCAATGCCTTAACATATTCTGATATTGGCAGACTTCCACTTAAACACAATGCACGCAATCTTTCATCATTTCTTAGAGTGTCGTTCATGGGTTGCTCACATGTAGGGTCACTCATTACTAATTTGCCATGAGGTTTTAAAACACGGTACATTTCTTCAATCGCACGTTTTAAATCTTCAGCTTTAAAAATGTTGAATAGGCAGTTTTGAGCCGCAACATCAATACTGTTATCTTCAACAGGGAGATTAAGTGCGTCACCCTTTTTTAGATCAACAAATTCGCTTTTAAACCAGCTATTTTGTTCCTCGGCAATTTTAAAATTTTCTCGAGAAGCCTCTAACATTTCATCAACCACATCGACACCAATGACACCACCTTTTTGTCGATTGAAATATGAGAATTGTAATAACTCCATACCACCACCAACACCAACATATAGCATTTTTGGATTGTTAGATAAATCTCTTGCATGTACGGTGCTCCCACAACCGTAATTCATCTCTTGCATAATTCTTGGAATTTTCAGTCCAGGTAGTTCCCATATAGGATTTGTTGTACAGCACAACCCAACATCTGGTGTTAATGCTGCTTCTTTATATACGTCGTGTGTTGTATCTAAATAACTCATGTATTGATTTTTAAAAGTGTAATTTTAATTTAAGCAACGGAACCTTGGCAGCTACTTCCTGCGCCAGCGGTACAACCGTAACAATGTTGTGAAATCATAATGTTTCTGCCTTCAAGCAATTCTTCATTGTAATCTGAAATGTGTTTGGCTTTACTATTTACAGGTAACTCTAACATTTGGTTAAAATCGCAATCATATAAATAGCCATCCCAGCTAATGGATAATGTATTAGTACACATTACATTTTCTACTGCAGCCGGATTGTAAGCTTCAACCAAAGCATACATGTAATCTTCATAATTTTCTGATGCAATTAAATAATCCAAGAAACGCGCAATAGGTAAATTGGTAATAGCAAATAGGTTGTGAAAGTGAATACCAAAGTCTTCTAGCAATGCTTTTTTGAAATCTTTTTCCATGGAAGCTTGATCGCCTGGCAAATAAGCTCCCGAAGGATTATAAACTAAATCTAGCTTTAAATCACTATCAGGCATACCATAACCAACAGCGTTCAATTCTTGTAAGGCTTTAATCGATTTGTCAAAAACACCGTCACCACGCTGTTTGTCTGTTTTACCTCTTGTCCAATGTGGCATAGAGCTCACGACATGTACGTTATGTTTTTTGAAAAATTCTGGTAAGTCGTAATATTTTTTATTAGCACGAATAATGGTAAGGTTAGACCTTACGATAAAATCTTTAATGCCCGCTTTCGAAGCTTCTTCTACAAACCATCTAAAATCGGGGTTCATTTCTGGTGCTCCACCTGTTAAATCTAAAGTATGTGCTCCTGTATTTTTTATGACTTCGATGCATTGTCGCATAGTTTCTCGTGTCATTATTTCCTTTCTATCAGGTCCAGCATCGACATGGCAATGCTCACAAACCTGATTACACATGTAGCCAACGTTGATTTGAAGAATTTCTAATTTTTTAGCCTTTAGAGGAAATTGATTTGTTTCAGCGATTTTATCTTTAAACTTAGGGAGTTCCCCACTCTGAAAAATGCCATTAGAAAGTATTTCGAGTTGTCTGTTGCTATTTGCTAAGTCGCTTTCGCGTTTTTTTAAGGACTTTGTAGCCATAAATTTTTTTAGGATTCTTTATTTATTCTTACGAATAAATGGTCTATTAGGTTTTCTATTTCTGTAGAATTGGTTTTTGATGGGTGAAACTACATTTCTAGTTTGTTGACTTTATTCATCATTTGCACTCCATGCACTAATGTAGCACCACTTTTTATAGCGGCACCGACATGGATGGCTTCCATCATCTCTTCTTTAGTCACTCCCCGTTGTAATGAATCTTTAGTGTAAGCATCGATACAATAGGGACATTGTTCGGTATGAGCAACGGCAAGGGCAATTAGTGATTTTTCTCGTGCTGTTAAAGCCCCTTCTTCAAATACTTTACCATAGTAGTCGAAGAATTTATTGCCAAGTTCTTCACTCCATTCTGTGATGTTGCCAAATTTTCTAAGGTCAGCTGGGTCGTAATAGGTTTTAGACATAAGTTGTTTTTTGATATTAAAAAAACATACATGAGTACGTTTGGTCGAAGGTACTTCTAATAGATTACAGTGCAAAATGAATTTTTACTTCGCTTAGCATAAAAATTGAAATTAATTATTGCTTTTTCTTAATTATAATTTTGAATTATTAGTTGAGTTTTAACCTATACTCTAGCTCTGTGATAGTTCATTATTAATTGTTACTTTTAAAGCGTTTCAAATAAATTTTACCTGCATAGTGAATAAACTCTTGCTTATTTTTTTATTTATTTCTTCAGGTCACTGTTTTGCTCAGTTTTCGCCAGGTATAAAAAACTATGATTTAGGGGAGTATAGAGCTGCAAACCAAAACTGGGACGTAACTAGAGCAGAAAACGGGAAAGTATATGTTGCTAACAATAATGGGCTGTTAGAGTATGACGCCAAGGGTTGGAGGTTTTATCAGCTACCAAACAAAACAACCCTAAGATCAGTGTTGGCATTGGGGAATAGGGTTTATACTGGTTCCTATGAGGAATTTGGATATTGGCAAAAAAATGAAAAAGGCCTTTTAAAATATTCTTCTTTAAGCGAAAGCATCAAAAATCAAATTTCTTCAAATGAAGAAATTTGGGAGATTGTTGAGTTTGGTGATAAAGTTGTTTTTAGATCTTTTTCTAATATCTACATCTATGATGGTAATAGTATAGAGCAACACAACCCAAAATCATCTATTATTTCTTGTAATGTTGTTAAAGGTAAGTTGTATATCTGTACTTTGAATAAAGGCATTTTTCTTCTTGATGAAACAGGTCTTAAAGAGTTTTTTTTCAGTCAAGAACTAGTCGATACTAAAATGATTTCATTGTCGAGCCATAATGACAAGTTGCTTTTAATGACTTCTCTAAAAGGCAGTTTCTTTATAGAGAATAATAGGTTAACACCAACAAATTTTCAAATTAACAACTTAATAGAAGAGAATCAATTGAATGATTTTTCTTTACTGAAGTCAGGTGACATGGCTTTAGGGACTATTAAGGACGGGGTTTATATAATTAACATAAAGGGAAAGTTAAAATATCACGTAAATAAAGAGAGTGGTTTAATAAATAATACTGTATTAGGTCAACATATAGACACAGAAGGAAAATTATGGCTGGGTTTAGATCACGGTATTGCTAGTGTGGACATTGATAGTCCTAACTATTTTTATAATGATGTAAGTGGAAGGCTTGGTGCGGTTTACGACGTTATTACATTTAAAAACACATTATATATTGGTAGTAACACGGGGCTTTTTATGCTCAATTCTCAAAAGAAGCTAGATTTTATTGAAGGCTCCCAAGGACAGGTTTGGGAATTGAAAATTATTGAAGACCAATTGTTTTGCGGTCACAATGAAGGGACTTTTGTGGTAGAAGGTAATCAAATAAAAAAGATTTCAGATTTTACAGGTGGATGGACAATTAAAAAAGTTCCTGGGTTAGAAAAGACCTATATACAAGGGACATATTCTGGTCTTGTAAAGTTTGAAAAAGAGAACAACGCATGGTCTGTTAAGCATATGGGAAAAACTACGATACCGTCACGCTTTCTAGTTTTCGAGGATACATATAGCGCATGGGTGGCACATGCATATAAAGGTTTATACAAAGTTAATTTTGATAAAAATTATGAATCCATAACCTCCATAGAGAATTATGATTCAAAGGGAATAAATTCCTTGTATAATATTAGGGTTTACAATTTAAAGAATGAGACAGTTTTTAAAACAAACACCGGATGGAGAAAATATCAACCCATTTTGGACTCTATCGTATCCTATGATTTACTTAATGATTTAATAGGAAAAGATCGTTATATAATTTCAGAGCCAAATTTAAGCCCAATAGCTTTAAAAGGGTCAAGCAATATTACTAGCCTTAAGAACCTCACTGAGCCATATAATGAGAGAGTATTGGATAATAGCCTTATAAAGAATAGGTATATTATTGGTTATGAGCGTATTTCCAAAATTTCCGATTCAACTCATGTTTTAAATTTGGATAATGGGTTTATGCTAATTGATACAAATTATAAAACTACTAATAAACCTATTTCGCCTACTATTGAAACGATATCTGTCGGTGACGATTTCATTTCTCCTTCATTATCAAATGACGAGCTAATAGAAATAAAACACAATCAAGGACTAATTTTAGAACTGTCTTCACCGAAGTCGAACAATCATTTTTTTCAGTACAGTATCCCAACATTAAGTGATGAGTGGTTTACTGTAGAACATCGAACTCTTGATATATCTAACTTTAAGAGTGGAGAGTACGATATCAAATTAAGAACTAAATATTATTCAGGCGACACGTCATCTATAAAAACCTTGTCCATTAATGTGTTGCCGCCTTGGTATAAGGGTACGGTAGGCTATATTTTATATGCTTTCTTATTACTACTTGCAGTACTTTTGTTCTACTACATGCATCATAAAAAAATTATAAAGGAGCAACGCCTTATAAAAATTAAACTTCGTAAAGAACAGCAAAAATTATTAAGAGAAAAGACATTAGAAAATGAAAAACGGATTGTTCAATTAAAGAATGAATCCCTGCAAAATGAGATTAATATAAAGAGTAAGCAGTTGGCCAATACTGCCATGGCTTTGGTTAAGAAAAATGAAACCTTACAAGATATTAAAAGGGCGTTAGCTACAAACAAAAATGGGTTTAGTAACGTGTATTATTATAAAAAGCTCATTAAACGTGTTGATCATTCTATAGAGCACAATGATGAATGGGAAGTTTTTGAAGAAAACTTTAATCAAGTACACAAGGCATTTTTTGAGCGCTTAAATAACAAACATCAAAAATTGAACTCCAGGGATTTAAAGATTTGTGCCTACATCAAAATGAATTTATCTACTAAAGAAATTGCACCTTTAATGAACATATCTATTAGGGGTGTAGAAACACACAGATATAGGCTGAAAAAGAAATTAAATTTAGAAGATGATATTTCTTTAACGGATTATTTGTTAAATATTGATTAATTACCCCTTTATTTTAATTAATAGACATAAATGAAGTACGTCAATACTACGTCACTTTGTTAAAAAATTAGGTATTTCATTAATTTTTAGCTAATTTCAGACTACGTCAAAACCTAATTTCACTAGAATTTTTAGATTTTCTCCTAATTGGCGTATTTAAAATGTAAATAACAACCATTATTATATGCTGACAACATTATAAATTTGGTGTTAAAGCTAAACTAATACAATCAAAATCAATTAATGTATGAAAACTAAACTCAGTCTTTTATTGTTGTTTTTTTCTTTGTTTTCTTGGAGTCAACAAATAGAGGTCACTGGAATTGTAACAAATTCTGTTGATAATCTTCCCTTACCTGGTGTAAATGTAATTGTCCAAGGAACTGCAAGAGGTACGACAACAAATTTTGATGGAGAGTACACCGTTAATGTTAGTGCTGGTGAAAAACTTGAATTTAGTTATTTGGGTTTTAAAACTCAGACCATTACCATTACAAATCAAAGCATACTCAATATTTCATTAGAAGAGGATTACTCTACACTCGATGAGGTAGTAGTAGTTGGCTATGGTACTCAAAAGAAAGTTGATTTAACTAGTGCTATTTCCACTGTCGAATCAGAAACTCTACAAAGGACTCCATCTGCTCAGATTGCCCAAGGGCTTCAGGGGCAGGTTGCTGGTGTTCAAATTAGCAGTCAGGGTTCCCCTGGTCAAACACCTCAAATTAGAATTAGAGGAACTAATTCGCTTTCGGGCAATTCCTCTCCTCTTTTTGTTGTCGATGGTAACTTCTTTGACAATATCGATTTCCTAAATGCAAGTGAAATAGAATCGATATCCATATTAAAAGATGCTTCAGCAGCTTCAATTTATGGAGTACGCGCAGCTAACGGTGTTGTTTTGATTACTACAAAAAGTGGTAAATTCAATCAAAAACCAGAAGTAACATTTACAAGTTATTACGGAGTGCAAAAAGCTCAAAACGTGATTAAAATGGCAAATGCTGAGCAGTTTACAACATTTGCATTAGAGTCTGGATCTGGATCCGAAATTTCAAGTATTGACCAAGCCTTTCAAAGATTTGGACGTAGCAGAATTAATCCAAATGTGCCAGACGTTAATACTGATTGGTATGATGAAGTCTTAAGAGTTGCAGATATAGAAAATTATGATTTGCAAGTCAATGGAGGCTCTGAAACAATAAAATACTCAATAGGGGGGAACTTTTTTGCTCAAGATGGTATTTTGGATATGAAGAATGAGTACCAAAGATATAATTTGAGGACAAAGGTCGATGCAAATGTTAATGATTGGTTAGATGTTGGTGGGAGTTTGTTATACAGTAATGCAGTACAATACGCTGATGAAGGATCAGCTTGGCAGTTGACCTATTTTGCAGTGCCTATATTGCCAGTATTCGATGAACTATTTACAGAAGCGGACCCATTGCCATACTCAGATGCGCGGGAAATAGGGTATAGAGGCTCTCAGAACCCATTTCCATTGTTAGACAACTCTGATCGAAGAGGAGAAAGAAGGAGAACTACGGCAAATTTTTATGCTAATTTTAAAATACTTCCCTCTAAATTGAGTTTCAAAACTAGCTTGTCTTACAATTACTTAGGGGTTAATGAGAGAATAGTTTTATTGCCTTATTTTGTAACAGATGATTACCAGAGAAGTGTAGATGATTCTTTTATTGTTCGTAACAATAGTGTGACTGAAAATTATATTTGGGACAACGTATTAACTTATAAAAATACTTTTGGCGAAGATCATGACCTTACCTTGTTGGCGGGTACTTCCTATAGAGATGATTACGGACGTAACTTTGGTGGGCGAGGTAATTTTGACCCCAATGGTTCTTTTTTAAGAGATAATGAAAAAACTTGGTATATCGGTAATACCGACCAAGCGAGTAGGACGTCATATGACGGTGGGTTTAGAAACTTTGGGTTTTCATATTTTGGTAGAGCTGAGTATAAGTTAATGGATAAATATTTGGCTTATGCCACTTTCAGAGCTGAAGGAACCAACAAATATGATGAAACCTATGTCTATCTACCTGCTTTTGGTGTAGGTTGGGAGGTTTCAAAAGAATCTTTTATGGAAGGAATAGATTTTCTCAATTATTTAAAATTAAGAGCAGGGTGGGGCCGTGTTGCAAATGACGCTGTGCCAGTTAGTGTGCCATTGGGTGCCAATACAGTGAATACTGTTTTTAACGATACTTTTTATAATGGATTTGAGTTCACAACCGTTTCTGACGATATCAATTGGGAATTTACTGAAGAATTAAATGTTGGTCTCTCGGCCTATTTATTTGATAATCGCTTATCGCTAGAAGCTGATTATTTTATTAAAGACACCAATAACTTAGTCATTGGAGTGGCTCAAGTTGTAGGTACAGGTGTAAGTCTTCAAAATGTTGGAGGTGTGAGAAATAAAGGTATTGAAGTGGCTGCGTCTTGGAGAGGAAATATTACTGAAGACCTCGGATATACCATTTCTGGTAATTTCAGTACTTTAGATAATGAGATTACAGACTTATTTGGGCAAACTGCAATTGAGAGAGGAACAGCTGAAGCGCGACAAAGAGTAGTTGTCGGGCAGCCAATTAATGTATTTTACGGATGGGAAATTAATGGTGTATATCAAAATGATGGTGAAATTGCCGCTGACCCAACTGCACAAGCCGCTATTGCAGACGGAACAAATATTCAACCAGGCTATTTTAGATTTAAGGATAATAATGGCGATGGGATTTTGGATGCTGACGATAGGGCATACTTAGGCTCACCGATACCGACCTTTTATTATGGAGGTAATATTGGTTTTAATTACAAGGCTTTTGATCTTAATATGGCATTCTATGGTCAAGGTGGAAACGTTATATTAAATACTAACCGACAAGAAGTTATAAGAACCCAAGGACGCAATATAGATGCTGAATTGGCAATCAATAGATGGAGAGGAGAAGGAACTACAAATGCTTTCCCTTCATCTGAAGGCTACAGACAAGTTTGGAACCAAAGATTGTCAGAGTTTTTCTTGCAAGACGGGGACTTCTTTAGAATTCAAAATATCCAACTTGGTTATACATTTAAAGAGAGTAATTTGCCAGAAATGCGTATAACATTAACTGCAGATAGGCCATTCTTATGGACTAAAAGCTTTAATGGATTTAACCCAGAAGTTGGTTTTGATGGTCGTGATACTCAAACGTACCCTACACCATCAGTTTATTCTTTTGGTTTAACAGTGAAATTTTAAAATTTTTTAGCTATGAAACATATATTCAAATTAATGTATTTAGTCATTCCAATTCTATTTTTGGGTTGTGAGGACAAATTAGACGAGGAGCAAGAAAACTTTCTTGTTGCAGATGACGTTGACTACACGAGTCAAGAAGGTGCTTTTGGTGCCCTAGTAGGAGCCTATGCATCTTTTCAAAGTGTTGGATGGGAGCAAATACCTCTAATTTCTGTTAGAGGCGATGATGTAAATGCTGGAGGTCTTGGAGACCAACAGGGCTTTGCTGATACCGATAATTATATCTACGACAATAACTTTTGGATGTACAATGTGTTTTTTGAGAATTGGGCTGAAGATATACTTCAGGTTACAGCTCAGATTGAAGCATTGGAGCGTTTTAGGGATGGTGGTGTCAATTCCGCGCTTATAGATCAATATATTGCTGAATGTAAAGTGTTGAGAGGTTTTATGACACTGCAACTTTCGCGCCTTTTTGGTGATGTTTATAAAATAAACTCATTGAATGTAACTGATATAGAAGTATTGCCTAAAGACGAACTGATGGTTTGGATTTCTGAGCAAATGGACGAAGCGGTACCGTTTCTATTAGATGTTGCCCCAAACCAAAGAGAAGATTTACCAGGTGGAATCACAAAGTATACCGCTTTAACTGTACAAGCAATAGCCAATCTCGAAGTTGAGGATTATCAAGGAGTAGCAGATGCTACTGGACAAATCATTAGCTCTGGAAAATTTCAATTATTTAATGATTTTTATGAATTATTCAAGATACCTGGCAAACTTGCAAATGAGAATATTTGGGAAATCCAGTATTCGGACTTTGGTCAAGCTTCAGGTGAAAATGTAGGACATTTATATGCATTTTATGGCCCGCAGAATTGGACAGCAGCGGTACCAGAAGCAAATAGTGGATGGGGTTTTTATGAGCCTAGCTTTAAGTTCATAAAATTTATGTTAGATAGAGGGGAAACCGTCCGTTTAGAAACTAGTATCCTATTCACAGATAGAGGTATTGAAGAACTTCAAACTGATCCTGCGTATTCCGATCTACCAAGTTTTGTTTCTAATACAACAAGAGATGGTGATGTCATTAACGATTATTCAAGAGCCTATTTTGCAAGTGGCAAGCATTATCTGCCGTCTAACCAGTTAACACCAGGTAGAACAGCTTACGGAACTAACAAAAATTATACAGTAATGCGCTATGCTGAAGTACTTTTAATGTATGCCGAAGCATTAACTCGTGGAGCTACCGGTACGGCTGGTTCAGCCGATCAAGCTGTTAATACTGTTAGAGCAAGAGCAAATATGCCAAGTCTAACGGGGGTAACCAGTAATGATGTCATGGATGAAAAGTTTGCTGAATTAGGATTGGAATGGGGAATCAGATACTACGATATGCTAAGATTAGGTAAAACTGATGAACTGAGCTATGACGGTAGAAATTTCTCAATGGAAAAAGCCTTTTTACCTTATCCATTAGAGCAATTAGATTTAAGTTTTATACTCCGTAACTACGTTAACAATAATTAATTAATAGACATGAAATACAGATTTAAATATATCTTTGGATTATGCCTCATAATGCTTTTTTCAGCGTGCGATGAGGGTATAGATCCAATTACCGAAGTAGATCCAGGACCAGATGCGGGTGCACCGTTAGTATCAATTATGAAACCTACTGAAGGTTTTGAAATTCAAGTTGCTGACCCGATAACTTCAACTCCAATCGAGTTTAGGGCTGAAGACGATATTGAGCTCTCATTGATTGTAGTAACATTAGATGGTCAAGAAATAGCATCGTATAACTCCTTTACTGATTACAGAATCTTTTCAACTGAATTTGTTTACGATAACATTACAACCGGAGATCATACCCTACAAGTATCTGCTACAGATTTAGCAGGCAATACGACCATTGCAACTACAAATTTTAGCAAGGAGCCTCCATATACTCCTCAGTTTCCTGGGGAAACCTTTTATATGAATTTTGATGGGAGTTATAGTGAATTAATAACAGTAACAGACGCCACTGAAGTTGGTAATCCAGGGTTTGCCCCAGAGGCAAGAGTAGGAACAAGTGCCTATGCCGGTGCAACAGATTCTTATCTTACTTTCCCAACAGATGGTCTTGTGGGTGGTACGGAATTTAGTGCTGCTTTTTGGATAAAAGTAAACGCAACGCCAGACAGAGCAGGTGTATTAGTTGTTGGCCCACCAGACGAAGCCAATCCAGATGCACAGAATAATCGTACTTCAGGGTTTAGGTTCTTTCGGGAAAATGCAGCGGGGAATCAAAGATTTAAATTAAATATAGGTAGAGGTGATGGTGAATCATGGTTTGACGGTGGCGCAGCTGCTGATGTAGATCCAACAGTAGATGAGTGGGTACACTTTGCCTTCACAATTTCAGCAACAGAGGCTGTAGTCTATAAGAACGGAGAGATTGTTAGCCAGAATACCTTTGCGGGAATAGATTGGACAGGATGTGACATACTGTCAATCATGTCCGGTGCACCAAGATTTACAGGTTGGGGACATAACTCTGACAGTAGCTATATGGATGAGCTGCGACTATTCAATATGGCCTTAACCCAAGACGATATATTGGAACTTATTGCAAAAAGTGATGAAACTTTCAGATTATCATTTAATGGAAGTTATACAGACGCTTATAGTGATGAAGATTGTACCGAGGTTGGTAGCCCTGGGTTCACTGGTGCTGGTGGTGCTATTGAAGGCAGTAATGCCTACGAGGGGGCAACAGACTCTTACTTAACATTTCCAACTGAGGGTCTTCTTGGAAATGAATTTTCCGCAGTATTCAATTATAATGTCAATGCAACACCAGATAGAGCAGGAATTTTAGTTATTGGTCCACCCGATTCAGAAAATGCAAATTTCCCAGAAACTCAAAACCTTAGAACTAATGGGTTTAGGTTATTCCGTGAAAATGCAGGAGGAATGCAACGCATTAAATTAAATGTTGGAAACGGTACTGGAGATAGTTGGTTTGATGGTGGCGCGGCAGCAGACATTGCCCCTGGCAGTGGTTGGGTACAAATTGCATTTACAATTTCAGATACCGAATGTGTGGTATATATAGATGGGCAGGTGGTAAGTCAAAACACTTTTACAGGTGTAGATTGGTCGGAGTGTGATATCATGTCCATTATGTCGGGTGCACCTAGGTTTACCGGGTGGAATCATTTATCCGACGAAAGTGCAATGGATAACCTACGAATCTTTAAAAAGGCGCTCTCGCAAGCTGAGATTCAAGCTATGGAATAAATTTAATAATAGGTTAGACACATTATTATTTGAGTTGGTCTTTCCTACTTTAGCTGCAATTGCTTTGTACAATTGCAGCTAAAGTTTACCTAAAACTTCCTAATGATACAATCAAAACATATTACCTTTTTTGTTTTGACAGTTACGGTATTGCTTTTCTTTAACTGTAATGATAAAACAAAACAACAAAAAGGTCCTGCTGAAGTTTCTGAAACCATTGAATGGTTGGATGAAGCACTCTTAGACACTGTGCAAAAACAAACCATTAATTATTTTTGGGATGGTGCAGAACCAAACTCAGGCTTGGCAAGAGAGCGACTCCACATGGATGATGTGTATCCTACATCTCCAAAAAATACGGTTACTACTGGTGGTAGCGGCTTTGGTCTTATGGCTATTTTGGTTGGTATTGAAAGGGGGTTTATTCAGCGTGGTGAAGCCTTAGATAGATATTTAAAGATTGTAGATTTTTTAGAGAAGGCAGATCGTTTTCATGGTGCATGGCCACATTGGCTAGATGGTGAAACGGGGAAAGTATATCCCTTTAGCAAGAAGGATAACGGTGGTGATTTGGTAGAAACAGCATTTTTAATACAGGGCTTATTGACGGTTGCCGAATACTTCAAAAACGGAAACGAGGAAGAGCAACAACTCGTGTCTAAAATTGATGAACTTTGGAAAGAAGTAGAATGGGATTGGTACACCAAAAATGGTGAAGATGTATTGTATTGGCACTGGTCACCAGAATTTGGTTGGGAAATGGATTTCCCAGTTGGTGGTTATAACGAATGTTTAATCATGTATGTCTTGGCGGCTTCCTCTCCAACCCATCCTATATCAAAGTCTGTTTACGAAAAGGGTTGGGCAAAAGACGGTGCTATTGTTTCAGATGAAACGTATTACAATGAAGATTTAGTACTAAATTATTACGAACACAGTGATGCTAAAATTGGACCTTTATTTTGGGCGCATTATTCCTATTTAGGCCTAAATCCAAAGGGTTTATCAGATCAGTATGCTGACTATTGGAAATTAACCCAAAACCACGCCAAGATTCATTATAAATATGCCGTGGACAATCCTAAAAATTTTAAAGGTTACGGAGATAGTCTTTGGGGACTGACTTCTAGTTATTCTGTAAAAGGCTATAAAGGCCATAGGCCAGGAAATGACTTAGGAGTTATTTCACCAACAGCAGCGTTGTCATCATTCCCTTACACTCCAAAAGAGAGCATGGATATGTTAGCTAATCTCTATAAAAACCATGATAGTCTAATTGGTAAATATGGCCCTTATGATGCGTTTAGTTTTGAGCACAATTGGTACAATCCAAGATATTTGGCCATAGATCAAGGCCCAATTCCCGTGATGATAGAAAATTATAGAACAGGTTTGTTGTGGAATCTGTTTATGAAAAATAAAGATGTTCATGCAGGTTTAGATAAGCTTGGTTTTAAATATGAAAAGAAGGGTTAATATGAAAATTTTAAAGATATTTTTATTAAGTATAGTATTGATAAGTTGTGGTTCTGACAATGGCCCTGGGTATGAAGAACCTTACGATCCTAATGGGGAAGATCCAGAAGTGCCGCCAACAGCTCTTACTGACGATGAGTTAATGGATTTGACACAAGAGGCAACCTTTAAGTATTTTTGGGATTTTGCAGAATCGAATTCAGGTGCAGCAAGGGAGCGATACCATCCCAATAATCCAAGCGATAGTCAAAACGTTGTGACTACGGGCGGTAGTGGTTTTGGTGTTATGGCAATTTTAGTCGGTATTGAAAGAGGATATATTACAAGAGCAGAGGGGACTCAAAGACTAAGTCAAATACTCAATTTTTTTGAAGGTGCCGATCGTTTTCATGGAGCATGGTCGCATTGGATTAATGGGGGAACAGGTGCAGCAATTCCTTTCAGCCCACAAGATGATGGTGGAGACCTTGTTGAAACAGCTTTTTTGGCACAAGGACTTATCTGCGTAAAGGAGTATTTTAAGAATGGCTCAACGGAAGAGCAGGCATTGGCAACACAGGCAGATAGCCTTTGGAAAGGCGTAGAATGGAATTGGTATACTCAAAGCCAAAATGCACTTTTTTGGCATTGGAGTCCAAATAATGGATTTTCAATAAATTTAGAATTGGTTGGTTATAATGAAACACTAATAGCTTTTATTTTAGGAGCTGCTTCACCCGATTATGCTATTCCTACAGAAGCTTATAATGAAGGTTGGGCAAGTAATGGAAATATTGTGTCTTCTTCAAGTCAATATTCCATACCATTGATTTTAGATCATGCAGGTACTGGTACAGGTCCTTTGTTTTGGGCGCATTATTCGTATTTAGGACTTAATCCAACGAGCCTAAATGATCAATATGCCAATTACTGGGATTTAAATGTTAATCACACCAACATCAATTATCAATACTGCGTTAATAATCCAAATAATTTTACCGATTACGGACCAGATTGTTGGGGATTAACCGCAAGCTATACCAGAAATACTGATGGATCGGTAGGCTACTCTGCCCACGACCCAGAAAATGATAATGGTACAATTTCACCAACAGCAGCAGTAAGTTCTATTCCATATACACCAGAAAAATCATTGGCTGCAATGCATTATTTCTATGAAAATGATTTAATGGGACCAGCTGGTTTTTACGATGCGTTTAGTCCACAATACGATTGGGTAACTGAGCGCTATTTGGCAATTGACCAAGGTCCACAAATCATTATGATAGAAAATTATCGTACAGGATTATTATGGAATTTATTTATGCAAAATGAAGATGTTCAAAACGGATTAGATGCTTTAGGTTTTAATTATTAGCAAAATATGTTTAACAGGTATTACATACTCATTTTTATTCTTCTACAGGGTTGCTGTAATAGTAGTACCTTAGATAGTTTTGAGTTTGTCGTGCTTCCAGACACTCAGACATACATTGAAGAGTTTCCCGAAGTGTTTATGAAACAAATGGAGTGGATTTCTGAAAACGAAAATCGATTTTCATTCGTTTTGCACGAAGGTGATATTACCCAAAACAATTCTGAAGAAGAATGGGCATTTGCAAGAAACGGATTTGCTTTGCTAGATGGTAAAGTTACATATAACCTCTCATTGGGCAATCATGATATGGGAAGTGAAGAGGGTAAATTTGCAGATATCAGAAACACAACGTTAGCCAACCGATTCTTCAATCATGCCAATTACGTAAAACACTCTAATAGTATTGCTACTTTTCCTAAAGAGTCAATTGATAATAACTGTTCAGAATATAACCTGGCAGGCGAAAAGTGGCTTGTCTTTTCTTTAGAGTTTGGCCCCAGAAACAAAACATTGGATTGGGTTAATCAATTAATACAGAAGCATCCGAACCATCACGTTATTATAAACACACATTCTTACATGTACGAAGACAATACATTACAAGATGGAGACGATTGGTATTTACCACAAAAGTATGGTATTGGTAAAGATGAAGGTGAAAATGCTGTGAATGACGGAGGTGGTATATGGGAAAAACTCATTAAGAAAAATGAAAATATCTTAATGGTATTTTCAGGTCATATATTGGGTTCTGGTGTAGGACAACTAGTTGCCAAAAACGATTATGGAAACAATGTTTATCAGATGCTAGCTAACTATCAAAAAAATGTAACAGGTGTCGAAAAAGGGGATTCGGGTTACTTAAGAATTGTAAAAGTAGATGTAATGGCAAAATCAATTTCGGTAAAAACATATTCACCATGGTTAGATAAGTTTAATACCGAGCCAGAACACCAGTTTACATTTACAAATGTTAAAATCTAAAATTAAAAATATGACTGTAAAACATAGATATATACAGCTTGTGTTTGTTTCTCTTTTTATGTTAAGTAATCTGGGTCTATTAGCACAACAAAACAGTCTTTTTACTGAAGAAAACTACATCAAGGAAACAGACACTTTAAAGTATAGAATGTTGTTGCCAGAAAATTTTGATAAGTCTAAACAGTACCCATTAGTACTATTTCTCCATGGAGCAGGTGAACGAGGTAATGATAATAAAAAACAGTTAGTGCACGGCAGCAAATTATTTACCGATAAAATAAATAGAGGCGCATTTCCTGCAATTGTTATATTTCCGCAGTGCCCAAGAGATAGTTATTGGTCTAATGCAGATGTAGATCGTAGCAGTTATCCAATAGAACTTGTCTTTCCTGCAGATAAGGAACCAACCAAGCCAATGGAATTGGTGATGAACTTAATGATGCAAATGATAGAGAAGCCTTTTGTAAATAAAGAAAAAATATATGTTGGCGGTTTATCTATGGGTGGTATGGGCACTTTTGAGATTCTTTCCAGAATGCCAGATGTGTTTGCAGCCGCATTTGCTATATGTGGTGCTGGTAATGTTGAGCTATCAAAGAAATATGCAGAAAAAGTTGATTTGTGGGTGTTTCATGGTGCCAATGATAATGTCGTAAATCCGCTCAGATCTGTTGAAATGGTAAACGCCATACTCAAAAATGGAGGAAAACCTAATTTTACACTATATGCCGATGCCAACCATAATAGTTGGGATCCTGCTTTTGCAGAATCAGGATTATTACCTTGGCTTTTTTCAAAAACAAATTAAAAAATGAACAAATCAATTAACTTCAGAAACAGTTTTATAATTTTAATAGCGCTAGTTCTATATACTTGTAATACTGAAACAACATCGAAATCATCAACTGATAATCCTTTTGCTTCAAAAGTAGATTCTATATTAGGACTTATGACCATTGAAGAAAAAATAGGTCAGTTAAATTTACCTGTTTCAGGTGACATTACTACCGGACAATCTCAAAGTTCTGGTATAGGAAAAAAAATAAAGGAGGGAAGCGTTGGAGGTCTTTTCAACATTAAATCCGTAGAAAAAATAAAAGCTGCTCAAAAAATTGCAGTTGAGAATAGTCGATTAGGAATTCCATTAATTTTTGGAATGGATGTTATTCACGGTTATAAGAGTACATTCCCAATTCCATTAGGTCTGTCATGTTCATGGGACATGGAGCTTATAGAAAAAACAGCCCAAGTAGCAGCAAAAGAAGCTAGTGCGGATGGTGTAAATTGGACCTTTTCTCCAATGGTAGATATTTCTAGAGATCCACGTTGGGGCCGAGTATCTGAGGGTAATGGCGAAGATGTTTTTTTGGGAAGTGAAATTGCAAAGGCAATGGTAAAAGGCTATCAGCAAGATGATTTAAGTAAAAACCATACTTTAATGTCTTGTGTTAAGCATTTTGCACTATATGGCGCACCTGAGGCCGGACGTGATTATAATACAGTAGATATGAGTCGTATTAGAATGTATAACGAGTATCTTCCACCGTATAAAGCAGCTGTTGACGCTGGCGTAGGTTCGGTAATGGCATCATTTAATGAAATTGATGGTATTCCAGCAACAGGAAACAAATGGCTTTTAACGGACTTGTTAAGAGAGCAATGGGGTTTTGATGGTTTTGTGGTAACGGATTACACGGGTATTTGGGAAATGATGGCACATGGTATGGGCAATGAGGAAGATGTCGTTTCATTGGCATTAAAAGCAGGTATAGATATGGATATGGCTGGCGATTCTCCAAGTGCCTCGGCCGCTTACGTAAAGTCATTAAAGTCTGCTTTTGAAAAGGGAATGGTAACCGAGGATGAGATAGATAATGCAGTAAGGAATATTCTAACAGCCAAATACCAGTTAGGGCTTTTTGATGACCCTTACAGATATTGCGATATAGATAGGGCAAAAGCAGAAGTGTTTACAAGTGAAAATAGAAGTTTTGCACGTAAAGTAGCAACCGAGTCTATGGTCTTACTAAAAAATGACAATCAACTTTTGCCTCTTAAAAAATCTGGGACAATTGCTCTAATAGGACCTTTAGCAACTGCGGCGAATAATATGGCCGGAACTTGGAGTGTTGCAACGGATCAGGAAAAATCAGTATCTGTTTTAGACGGGTTAAAGCAAACGGTTGGTGACCAGGTAAATATTCTTTACGCTAAAGGAAGTAATGTAGATTATGATTTAGAATTAGAAAAACGGGCAACGACCTTCGGTAAAACCATTCCAAGAGATGGTAGAACAGATCAGCAATTGTTAGACGAGGCACTTCAAGTAGCAGCTAAATCAGATGTAATTGTGGCCACAATAGGTGAGTCTGCAGAGTTTAGTGGTGAAAGCAGTAGCAGAACAAACCTTGATATTCCTCAAGTTCAGCAAGATTTATTGAATGCACTTTTAAAAACCGGAAAACCTGTCGTTTTAGTCCTTTTTGCAGGACGTCCATTGACAATAGTCGAAGAAAATGATACAGTGCCAGCTATTTTAAATGTTTGGTTTCCTGGTAGTGAGGCTGGTTTGGCCATCTCCGATGTCTTGTTTGGAGATGTAAACCCTTCTGGGAAATTGACCATGACTTTCCCTCGAAATGTTGGACAAGTACCACTGTATTATAACCATAAAAATACCGGGAGGCCTTTAGGAAATACAGAAGGAAAGTTTGAAAAATTTAAAACCAACTATTTAGATGTGCGCAACGAGCCACTATTCCCATTTGGGTACGGGTTGAGCTATACCACATTTGATTATAGTAACTTAAAGTTAGATAAAACATCCATAAATATGGACGGGGAGCTTACCATTTCTGTCGATGTTACCAACTCTGGAGACTACGATGGTATGGAAGTAGTTCAGCTGTACATCAGGGATCTTGTCGGTTCAGTGACAAGACCAGTAAAGGAACTAAAAGGCTTTGAGAAGATAATGATAAAAAAAGGGCAGACCCAGACAGTTTCATTTAAAATTACTGTGGAAGATTTAAAATTTTACAATTATGATTTGGATTTTGTTGCTGAAGCTGGTGAGTTTGAAGTGTTTGTTGGAACGAATTCTAGCACAGGTTTAAAATCAAAATTCACTCTGATAAATTAAAATTTTGAAACAGATTGGAAGACATAGTATTGGAAAATTATCCATTTTTTGGCTATGTTTTTCGTTTACATGGATTGTTTTTTCTCAAACAAAGATTATCAATTCAGGGTGGCGATACTCTGAAGATAAAATTAGTTGGAAGAGTGTAAATTTACCACATACATGGAATGTTCTGGATGCCTTTGATGATGAACCAGGTTATCGTAGGGGATTAGGATATTACCAGAAACAGATTTTTATTCCTTCTGAAGGAGATTCTAAGATTCATTATTTAAAATTCAATGCCGTTAACCAAGAGGCAATAGTTTATGTTAATGGAAATAAGGTCGGAAACCATAAAGGGGGATATACCGCATTTAATTTTGACATAACGGAATACTTAAGTTTTGATGCCTATAATTTAATTGAAGTTGAGGTGGATAATTCTCATAATGTTGATATTCCGCCACTAGATGCTGATTTCACTTTTTATGGTGGCATCTATCGTGACGTGGAATTGATTTCGTTAGAGAAGCAGCATTTTAGCTTAGATGATTTTGCATCAGATGGCTTCTATATTAACTACCCTGAAGTTTCAAATGAAAAGGCTAAGGTAGAAGTAACTTCTATACTGAATAATATATCGAGCCAATCCGTTAATTCTGTTTTAAAATATGAGTTATTCGATCCGCAAGGTAATGTTCTAATACAGTATTCTGAGACTATTAATTTTCGACCAAATCAATCTCAGGAATTAAAAATTGAGCTCCCCGAGGTAAAGAATCCGCAGTTATGGTCACCAGAAAGTCCATGGCTTTACTATCTAAAACTTGAGTTAAAGAATGAAGATGGAAAAACTTTAGATTCTAAAAGCACTAACGTTGGTTTTAGATGGGTTTCAGTTGATTCTGATAAGGGCTTTTTTTTAAATGGTGAACCTATAAAGTTAATCGGTGTAAATCGGCATCAAGACTACCAAGGATACGGTAACGCTCTGCCTATACACCTTCAAGAGAATGATATTCATTTAATAAAAAAAATGGGTGCAAATGTGATACGTTTTGCACATTATCCTCATTCACGGAAACTTTATGATCTGTGTGATAAATTAGGGATTTTAGTTTGGACCGAAATACCAGTTATTAATCTAGTAACGGATTCTAGAGCGTATTTCGACACAAGTATTGCCATGCAAAAGGAGCATATAAAGCAATATTATAATTATCCTTCAGTAGTTATGTTTGGTTATATGAACGAGATTTTCATTCGCTTGGCGTTCAATCGACAATTGACAGATAATGACAAAGAAAATCTCAAAAAAAGCGCAGTTAATCTTGCTGCTAAACTCGAAGATGTAACGCGTCAATTAGCTCCAAACCACATCACAGTGATGGCCTGTCATCTAAATGAGGTATACAATGATACAGGCATTGCTGATCTACCTATGTTATTGGGATGGAATCTTTATTTTGGCTGGTACGATAAACAAATTGAAGATCTTGGCCCTTTTTTGGACGAGCAACATCAGCGTTTTCCTAATCGGGTTATGTTTTTGTCAGAATATGGGCCAGGAGCTGATGTTCGTATTTTTACGGATACACCCAAAAAGTTCGATTTTTCTACTGGCTACCAAGCAAAATTACATCAATCTTATTACAGACAAATTATGGATCGTCCGTTTATAGCAGGGATGACGGCATGGAATTTTGCAGATTTTGGATCAGAATTTCGTGGAGATCCAATTCCGCATGTTAATCAAAAAGGGCTAGTCCAATATGATAGAACACCAAAGGAAATTTACTACTGGTACAAAGCAGTTTTGGATGATAGTGAGCCATTTGTAAAGGTTGCAACAAACCATTTAAAAGGTTTAACACTATTTGAAGATGAAACGTATCCCATTCAAGTGTATTCCAATCAAAAGGAAGCTGCTGTTTTTTTAAACGATGAGAAATTGAAAACCGTTCAATTTAAAAATGGAGTTGCAAAGATTAATGTTCCATTCGTAAATGGAGAAAATAGAATTAAAGTATCAAATACTAAAGTCTCTGAAGAAAAAGAAGTAGATGTTTTAAGAATAAAAGCTTTGGATTTTAAAGAATTTAATCGTTTTGGTATTAATATCGGAGCTCACTTCTATTTTAACGATACAGAACGCGAGATTACATTTGTCGCAGACCAACCATACAAAAGAGGGCAATTTGGTTTTATTAATGGGAAACCTTTTGCAATGACAAAAGATAAAAATCAAGGTATTCCGCACAATATTAAAAATTCAGAATCCGAGCCCTTGTTCCAAACCATGTTAGAAGCCTGTACAGACTATAAGGTTGATGTGGTAGAAGGTTGTTACGAAGTATCATTGTTTTTTGTTGAGCCTCAAATACGCCCTTCAGAGAATATATATAACCTTACCGACACAAATGAATCTCTCACTAAAAGAGAACGCATTTTTGATATTTATATGAACGGAATTCTTATTGAAAAGCAATTCAATATGGCAAAAGCTTACATTGAAAAATACGGAATTACCTTAAGTACTAAGGTTGAAGTTTTAGGTAATGAAGGATTGTCGGTTTCGCTTAAGCCAATTGAAGGACAGCCTGTGATTAGCGGAATTTTAATTGAAAAAATAAACTAAATGAAATACATTCCTTTAATAGTTATACTGACCATAGGGCATTTGCTTTTTGGTCAAAAGAAGGAGACCTATATCTATTCAATTAAGGGAGTTGACACCTTAAAATTAGATGTATTTACTCCAGAAAACATAACCGAAAATGACCGTTTGCCAGTTCTACTTTGGATGCATGGGGGAGGGTTTTCTGGAAGTCACCGTGCCTATCCAGATGATAATAAATTGGTAAAGTATGTCTCCAATGTGCAAAACTATATTGGAGTATCTATAGATTATCGATTGCTAAGAAAAAACAAACCTTCCGGTTTTGGATGTGATTGCCCTAAAGACGAAAAACTAGAGACCTTTAAACAAGCAGCTATCGATTATATGGATGCAGCAAAATTTCTAGTAGAACGTGCTGAAATGTTTCAAATAGACAGCACTAAGATTATTGCAGGCGGCAGTAGTGCTGGAGCAGAAGGCAGTCTTAATGCCGTATTTATGAGAGAGTATTTTTTGGACAATGCAGAAGCATATAAAAATGTGGCTTTTGCAGGCGTGTTCTCTTGCGCCGGTGCAGTAGTCGATGCCAGTTACATCACAAAAGAAAATGCAATACCTTCGGTATTATTTCATGGTACTGACGATCAACTAGTACCTTATGGAAATGCTCCTCACCATTATTGTGCACCTACAAAAGATGGATATATAATGTTGGATGGATCGGAAGCTATTTCCGAAAAACTGGAAGAATTTGATTCACCGTACTATTTCAATATTGTTAAAGGAGGTCGGCATGAAATTTCAAGAATTCCCTTTGAGGATCTAGATGCTGTGTTTCAATTTTTTGAGCAGACCGTTTTCAATGGAGAAGTAATTCAAACAAAAATTATTAAAACAAAATGACCATGAGATATATAAGCATCATTTTAATTGCTCTTTTTGCTCTTCAATCCTGTAAAAATAGGGAAGCAGAAAAAATTGAGAAAACTGAGCCGATACCACGACCAAATATTGTTTATATAATGGCGGATGACCATGCAGAACAGGCTATTAGCGCCTACGGGCATCCATTAAGTAAATTGGCGCCAACACCGAATATTGATAGGATTGCTAAAGAAGGTGCTCTTTTTAAGAATAACTTTTGTACCAACTCTATTTGTGGGCCAAGTAGAGCTGTAGTTTTAACAGGTAAGTTTAGCCATCTTAATGGGTTTAGGATGAACGGCGAACAATTTGATGGTGGTCAACAGACCTTTCCAAAGCTACTGCAACAAGCAGGATATAATACAGCTGTTATAGGTAAATGGCATTTGCATGGTTTTCCCGAGGGATTCGATTATTGGAATATACTGAAGGATCAGGGCAACTATTATAATCCAGACTTTATTTCGGAAAATGAAGGGACAAAGACAATTGACACAACTCAAGTTGAAGGGTATGCCACTGATCTCATAACTGAGAATGCATTAGCGCACCTCAGTACACTTAAAGATAGTAATAAGCCTTTTATGGTTATGGTGCAGCATAAGGCTCCCCACAGAAATTGGATGCCAGCCTTGCGCCATGCCAATAAATTTGACTCTATTCAATTTAATTTGCCGGACACCTATTTTACAGATCATGAAGGGTCTTTAGGTTCAAAAGAGCAACAGCAAACCATTTATAAGGATATGTATGAAGGGCATGATTTAAAAATGACCAAAAAGTTCGGCAGTCCTGATTTAGCTTGGAACCCATGGAAAACAGATTTTGAACGGATGACTACTGAGCAGCGCGCTGCATGGGATCGGGCATACCAGGCAAAAAATGATGCGTTCCATAAGGCAAACTTGTCTGGTAGAGAATTGGCCAAGTGGAAAGGGCAGCGTTATCTTCAGGAATATTTGGCAACTATTGCTTCGGTTGATGAGGGAGTTGGGAAAATATTGGATTTTTTAGAGACTAATGGATTAGCAGAGAATACGATTGTTATTTATACAACGGATCAAGGTTTTTATTTGGGGGAGAAAGGTTGGTTCGATAAGCGTTACATGTACGAGCAATCCTTGGCAATGCCTTTATTGGTTAAATATCCGCAGGCTATTACTCCAGGAACTGTTATCGAGGCTTTAACCCAAAATCTGGATTTTGCAGAAACCTTTTTGGATTATGCACAAGTAGAAATCCCAGATGACATGCAAGGGAAGTCATTGCGTCCTTTATTAGAGTCCTCTTTTGAAGGTGATGACTTTAGAGATGCCGTCTATTATCACTATTACGACTACCCTGCGTTCCATATGGTTAAAAAACACTACGGAGTGCGGACAAGCCGCTATAAATTGATGCATTTTTATGATGATATTGACACGTGGGAGCTCTATGATTTAGAAGAAGATCCAAAAGAAATACATAACCAAATTGATAATCCTGAGTATGATGCCATTGAAGCTCAACTGAGGATGAAGTTAGTAGAGCTTCAAAAAAAATACGGAGTTACAGATGAAGAATTTAAACAGGCGCCTAAAGAGCGGGTAAAGCGTGCCTATAAACAATTTGAAAGGTTACGAGGCAAAACAGGCACAGCTTATGATCCAGTAGCTGACAAGGATATAGAATTATAGTATAACAATCGAGATCTTTCAGGTACTTAAAACCTGATTGTCTAAAGCAAAACATATTTTTTAATGAAACATCTATTCATATTAATTTCAGTTTTACTGACATTTTCGTGTAATAACACAAAAAAAACCACCAATGTAAAAGCTAATTCAGAAGATAAAATAGAAAATCAAACCTATTGTAACCCTTTGGATATAGACTATACTTATATGGTTTATAATTCAAGTAGAAATAAATCTTATCGCTCTGGGGCAGATCCTGCTGTTATTGAGTTCAAGGGTGAGTACTATATGTTTGTCACACGATCGTTTGGATATTGGCACTCTAAGGATCTTGTAAACTGGAATTTTATAAAGCCAAAGCAATGGTTTTTTGAAGGAAGCAATGCACCTACAGCTTTTAATTATAAAGATTCGTTAGTGTATTTTGCTGGTGATCCTGCCGGTTATGGTAGTATTCTATTTACAGATGATCCAAAAAAAGGGACATGGACACCTACAGCTTCCATTTCAAATAATATTCAAGATTCGGAATTATTTATTGATGACGATGGCCAGACGTATTTGTATTGGGGCTCGTCTAATGTGCATCCAATCCGAGTGAAAATGCTTAATAAAGATGATCGTTTTTTAGAAACCGGTGTTAGGGAAGAGTTGATTAATCTTGTTGAGGAAGAGCATGGTTGGGAGCGTTTTGGAGAAAATAACTTTCACCCAACCTTAAAAGAAGGGTATATGGAAGGGGCATCGATGACTAAGCATAACGGAAAATACTATTTGCAATATGCGGCACCGGGCACCCAGTTTAACGTATATGCTGATGGGGTTTATGTTGGTGATTCGCCTCTTGGGCCATTTACCTATATGAAAAACAATCCTATGAGTTTTAAACCTGGCGGATTTACAAATGGTGCAGGGCATGGTATAACTGTAAGGCAAACCAACGGTCAATACTGGCATTTTGCCACCATGGCTCTAGCGTCTAATGCGCAATGGGAACGTCGTTTATGCATGTTTCCTACCTATTTTGACGACGATGGTTTAATGTACAGCAACACATCGTATGGCGATTATCCACGCTTTGGACCAAATCACCCAACAAAAGCTGGCGAGCATAATGGGTGGATGTTATTATCGTATAAAGGAAATGTAACCGTATCGTCTTCACTTCAGCAAATCATGAAATTCACCTCTAATGATGATGAAGTTGAAGTGAAGGAAATTCCAACCGAAACCAATGACAAAGGACAAATAACTTCTAACGTTTTAACAGACGAAAACCCAAAAACTTTTTGGGTTGCCGAAGCTAACGACGATAAGCAATGGATAGCTATTGAATTGCTGAATCCAGGAACAGTACACGCTATTCAGCTAAATTATCACGATCATGAATCTGGAATCTACACACGTGTTGAAGGTTTAAAACATCAATTCACAATTGAAACTTCTGAAGATGGTACAAACTGGACAACAGTAGTCGATAGAAGTAATAGCGATATAGATGCACCAAATGCATACCTAGTTTTAGATGAACCGGTTAAAGCAAAATATGTGCGATACAACAACGTAAAGGTACCGGGGAACAACTTCGCGATGTCCGAAGTTAGAGTTTTTGGTCTTGGTTTGGGTGAAGCGCCAAATAAGGTATCTAACTTTAAAATTAATCGTGAAGATGACCGAAGAGACGCATCATTTTCATGGGATGCAGTTGAAGACGCCCAAGGGTATAATATTCGATGGGGAATAGCTGAGGGCAAGTTGTACCAATCTTGGCAAGTTTATGATACTACCGAACATTTTATGCGCAATTTGGATCGTGATACGCCCTATTATTTTCAGATTGAGGCTTTCAACGAAAATGGCATTTCAGAAAAAAGTGAAATCATTTATGTAGAATAAATTATGAGGCAGTTTGTATTTATAATTATGGTAGCTATATTAGTTTCGGCTCAAGGACAAGAGTTTAAGGTGATGACCTACAATATTAAATTAGATTATCCAAAAGAAGGAAAAAATAGTTGGACAAATAGACAACCATTCTTAATTAGTCAGATACAATTCCATGAACCAGACGTACTGGGTGTGCAAGAAGCAATGCCAAACCAAATGAAGGATATGGATAGCCTTTTAACGGATTACAGCTTTGTAGGGGTTGGACGAGATGATGGTGATGATGAGGGTGAATATTCGGCTGTTTTTTACAATAAGGATAAATTTAATGTTTTAGAGTCGGGTACATTTTGGCTGTCTGAAACACCTGATACCGTATCTATGGGTTGGGATGCGGTGTGCAATCGTGTCTGTACTTTTGTGCTTTTAGAAGATAAAATTTCTGGGCATACCTTTTGGACATTTAACACACATTTTGACCATGTTGGTAAAGAAGCTCGAAAGAATAGTGCAATATTAATAATTGAAAAAATAAAGGCACTAAATTCTGATAATCATCCCATAATATTAATAGGTGATTTTAATATGGAACCAGATCATGATAGTGTAAAATATATAAAAACTGTTTTAGAAGATTCAAAAGAGATAGCAGAACTAGATTTTGGTCCAGAAGGCACATTTAATGGATTTCATTTTGACAAGCCTGTTACGAGGCGAATTGATTATGCTTTTGTAAGTACCAATATTAAAGTGTCTAAATATGCAGTGTTAAGCGATAATTGGGATTTGAAATATCCTTCAGATCATTTGCCAGTACTTATTAATTTTAAATTAAAGTAGGTAATGCTTTTGACCTTAAACATACCTTTATAGACGTTATTTAAAACACCTTTGAATTGAATTCGTCTATATTTAAATTTTGAAAAACTAACTAAACTTATCTAATCATTACTACTATGAATAAAAAGACTTTCTTATTACTGATTACAGCGGTTTCGGCCTTAGGTGGATTATTATTTGGATACGACACAGGTGTAATTAACGGCGCACAATTTTATCTCAGTAAGCATTTTGATCTAGACTCTGCTATGAAAGGTTGGGTAGTAGGTAGT
Source organism: Winogradskyella sp. A3E31 (assembly GCF_046720935.1). Classification (NCBI taxonomy): domain Bacteria; kingdom Pseudomonadati; phylum Bacteroidota; class Flavobacteriia; order Flavobacteriales; family Flavobacteriaceae; genus Winogradskyella; species Winogradskyella sp. A3E31. The sequence continues at coordinate 114,749 of NZ_JBHNWH010000002.1, read as the reverse complement.
GCGCTCTTAGGGTGTTTTATGGGTGCTATAGTTGCAGGCCCATTGAGTATAAAATTAGGTAGAAAAAAGTCGCTTATAATCTCTGCTGTACTATTTACTCTCTCAGCTTGGGGTTCTGGTCTACCATCATTGTTTGAAGAGTCTGTGAGCTTACTTGTGGTATTTAGAATTATAGGTGGTTTAGGTATTGGTATAGCCTCCATGAATGCGCCAATGTACATCGCTGAAATTGCTCCAAGCGATATAAGGGGGAAAATGGTGACCTACTATCAATTGGCTATTGTTGTTGGCTTTTTTGTGGTTTTTTTGGCCACTTATTTTATAGGGAACAACTTAACAGAACTAGAAAACATAGAATTCGGATGGAAGCGCATGTTTTGGTCTGAGCTTATACCTAGCGGACTGTTTTTAATACTCTTATTTTTTGTCCCAAAAAGCCCACGTTGGTTGGCACTTAAAGGTGATGATGACGCTGCCTTAACTATCTTAAAGAAAGTTCATGGAGAGGAACAAGCCCAAAAGGAGATGCTGGAAATTAAAACCTCACTCGAAGCAAAAGAGACTAAGATAAAAATCAATTATTTTTCAAAAGTGGTGTTGGGAATTATAGTTATAGGAACTGTACTTTCTGTTTTGCAGCAATTTACAGGGATTAATGCTGTACTGTATTACGGAGCAGATATATTTGAAAAAGCACTAGGTTTTGGTAAGGAGGATGTTTTGGCACAGCAAATCTTATTAGCCTTTGTTAATCTAGTATTTACATTTGTTGCCATGTTCACTGTTGATAAATATGGAAGAAAGCCATTGATTTATATAGGTTCCGTAGGTATGATTATAGGTTTTTTACTATTAGGTGTGTCATTACAGCAAAATACAGTTGGCCTAGTATCTTTAATAGGAGTTCTTGTTTTCATAGGTTCATTTGCGATGTCTATGGGACCAGTAGTATGGGTCGTTTTATCAGAAATGTTTCCAAATAAAATACGTAGTGTTGCAATGTCCGTAGCTGTTGCTGCTCAATGGGCTGCCAACTATGTAGTATCCCAATCGTTTCCTATTGTTATGGAAAGTGAGGCAAATAATAGTGCTCCATGGAATGGCTCAATGCCTTACTTTATCTTCATTGCATTTATATTAGTCATCATTTTTATAACTTATAAGTTTATACCTGAAACAAAAGGAAAAACTTTAGAGGAGATAGAAGCATTTTGGGAGTAAAAAGCACTAAAATTTGTTATTGCTTCGAGCTTTGAAGTTATAGAGAAGTCAACCTCTCATTGATCTTCTAAGGGTTGCTTATTAAACAAAACAGGAGTTTCAATTAAGTAAAAAAGTTGTTTAAATCGACCCTAATTAGCACCCTAAAAACTAAAAAACCGATTCATTTGAATTGGGTTTTTGATGGTGGTGTATCTAAGGATCGGTTTTGTATATGGAAATTCAGACGTAGCAAACGTGCAACGACCTTTGTTTAAGAGTAACACCAGCAATTTTTTATATACTGTGGTGTATAGATATTTTATCTAACTATATTCAATAAATAGAAAACTAAATCGAATTATGATTCAGAAACAAACTTTATTTTGCTTTTACCAAATTCATTTGGGATAATCGAAACTAAAACGATGGATTTTTCCTTTTTGAAAGTGACAAATTCAAAATCTATAAGTGGGTGCTTCTTATAACCACGTTTTATTAACTCTTTTTTAATTGCCTTAATGTCATAATTTTCAGCTATTGATAATTCGAGGGTATTTGGTTTGTCATCTACGAACGAAATGGAAATAATGATGGAATTATCTAAATCGTGATTATAATATCTACCGTAAGTCATTACATTGGCTTGGCTTTTACTTTCAATTTTTTCAAAACCATAATAATTAATCATATATTCTTCTACATCATTAATGGATATTTTTGTCAGCTTATTTAAGAAAGGAAAATCTAATTGCTGAGAAAAAGTGTTATTAGCAATAGAAATAAGAAAAATGCAAAGAACTATTTTTTTCATGTTTATTATTTTAAATTAAATACAACATTTCTAAGTATGATTACGATACTAATTCAGTTACTAAATTAGCAAATACAAACCGAATAGAAAAGTCGCTATCATTTTAATGACAAGGCTAACGCTAGCAATGATTCATAAACGATGTTGGTATTTCGTTTTAATTTTTAATGAAATATTAATTCATATCGCTATTCATTAAAGTTAAAATTGCTTTTTCTGGTAGCTCGGTGTTCAGATCTTTAGTGTTTACTTTAATTTTTTGATTGTTCCCAATAATAAAGAGGTCATTTAGGTTTTTTTCTTTAAAGAGATTTTTCAATTCTGTGTCTATAAAATCATCCATTACAGGTTTGTTTTTCCAATAAGAAGAACTATAATTATTATAAACTTGAGAATATTGAAAAAGGAACCTGTTAGAAGAAATAGAATTACGATAATTCTCTCTCGGTGTTATGTCGATATTATTAAAATGAAGTACACCTTTAGATTCAAAATTAAAGAACATAACCTTATATAAAATATCTTTTGGATAAATTAATTTTTCTATCTGACTATAATCTATTGTTAATATAACATCGATTCCACCATCTTTACTCCTAGACCTTCTAAAAAGAGATGTCATTTTTTTTAGCGTAAGATTATCTCTAGTAACTATTATTTGCCCTCGAATAGAATAGAATATTCTTCCTTTAATTTTTACATTAGGTTTTTTTGCTTCATAATTAATAATATAACATTCTTCATTATTTAATTCAATTGTGTTTCCTAAAGTAAATTTGTAAAGGCTATTGCCATTTTTACTTAGCGGATGTCCAATTTCAAAAAATCGATAATTTAATAAAAAGGAACTGTTAAAAATTTCTAACCCATAATTTATATAAGGTTTATTGTCGACTTTTAAAGAAGTATTATTTTTACTAGATTCAAGAAAATTCTCTTTGGTTCGTCTAGATTGTTTTGGAATTAATATCGGCAAATTCCAAACATTTCTATCGTCACCTAATGAAAATAAATTTCCATCAACTTCAATATACGAAGGTAGAGAATCATTTAATTTTGTGACTTGCTTTAAATTTACTGAAGACCAATAAGGTTCTTTTCTAACTTGATTTTTATAGTTTGTGATAGCTGATTTTAAAATTTCCTTTTTCGTTCTTTTTTTTCCCGAAATAACAACTTCATCTAATTCGTTGTTTTTACTAAATAAAGCTATTTGGGTAGTAATAATTAAATCATCTAAATTATACGATTTAGTTTGATAAGAAATATGTGAAAAAATAATTTCCTTTTCTAGTTGGTTAGGTAGCTCTAAAAAATATTTTCCTTCAAGATCTGTGAATGTCAAAATCTCGTTATCAACAATAATTAAAACATCTGAAATAGGTTTTTTAGATTGTTCATTAAATACTATTCCTGTAATCTTAATATTTTGAGAAAAAATTACTGAATTGAAACAAATCAAAAAAACAGGTAAAATGAATTTTGTCATAATTATTGTTCTTTAATTGAGTGCCAACAATAGGGTATAGTAATTAATTATAATCATTCTATAAAGCTATAACAATATTCAAGAAGTTGAGTCAAAAAGCTTGGGATTAATAAATTTCTCGAAAATAAAAAAAATGAAAAAGTAATAGGAGTATTTCAAATTTGTTACCCCCGTTATTGTCCCTTAAAAACTAAAAAACCCTGTAAATCAAATGTTTACAGGGTTTAAAAGTGGTGCCTCCAGGAATCGAACCAGGGACACAAGGATTTTCAGTCCTTTGCTCTACCAACTGAGCTAAGGCACCAGTCGCTTTAAATGCGGACCTGCCCGACATCACTTTTGTTTTATCGTTCAGGCGGGTGCAAATATAGATGCTATTTTATTATTCGCAAAATGAATTTCACAAAAATTGATTTAATAACTTTGTAGCTTAATATATCTTTATGAACCTTATTATTGATGTTGGAAATTCATATATAAAACTCTCTGTTTTCAAGGACAATACACTTATTTATAAATCTAGTGATAAACACTCTCGATTCATTTCAAGTTTTAAAAAAGTGATAAAAACCTATCCAAAAATTGATAGAGCAATTATCTCATCTGTAGGGAGACTAAATAAAACACAGATTAATAGGATAAAAGAGGTCGATAATGTTCTTGAATTAAATGCTAATACAAAAGTGCCTTTTAATAATAATTACGGCACGCCAAAAACTTTAGGAGTTGATAGAATTGCTTTAGTCAGTAGTGCAGCAGTTCAATATCCTAATAAAAATGTCCTTATTATTGATGCAGGTTCATGCATTACTTACGATTTTTTGGATGATAAAAATCAATACCTTGGAGGAGCAATTTCACCAGGGATTAGAATGCGTTATAGGTCATTAAATACCTTTACGGCAAACTTACCGTTATTAGATACTAAGTTGCCAGAAAATATAATTGGGGACTCAACAAAGGCATCAATTCATTCTGGTGTTCTTTATGGGATAAATAAGGAAATTGATGGGGTTATTGATGAGTACAGGCAAAAATACCCAGATTTAACAGTTATTTTAACAGGTGGGGACGCTAAATTGTTGTCAAACAAATTAAAAAATAGCATATTTGCCAACTCGAATTTTCTTCTTGAAGGTTTGAATTTTATTCTTGACTATAATTCAAAATAATGATTAAAAGACTCGTTGTAATTGTAATTACAATTTTTAGCTGTCAGTCCTATGCACAACAGGGTACAGCATCACCGTATTCTTTTTACGGTATAGGTAGCCTTAAATTTAAGGGAACAGTTGAGAATAGAGCCATGGGAGGTATAAGTACTTACTTAGACAGTCTTCATATTAACTTAAGAAATCCTGCCGCTTATGCTGGTAAGAATTTAGATCAACAACCTTTTAATGGTGAAAGCCGCCCTGTTAAATTTGCAGTTGCAGGGACATTTACGAGTTTGGAACTTGAAAGTAATCAAGGTTCAGAACAGGCAAATACTTCTACTTTTGACTATATAGCATTGACAATGCCTGTTGGCAGAAAGTTTGGAGTAGGTTTTGGATTGCTCCCATTTACGTCTGTGGGATATAAATTAGAAAGTCTTAATGACGACGAAGAACTTCAGAATAGATATAGAGGTGAAGGTGGTCTTAATAAAGTTTTTGTTGGTATGGGCTATCAGATTTCTGATGCATTAAGCCTTGGTATCGATCTTAATTATAATTTCGGAAATGTACAGAACAGTGCTATTGCATTTAGTTATGATGGTGATGGCAATCCGACGCAATACCAAACACGCCAAGATAACCGATCAGATTTAAGTGGTCTTAATTTTAATTTAGGCTTGGCTTACAAGAAGAAAATATCTGAAAAATTGATGCTGTCTGCAACAACAACATTCTCACCAGAAAGTAGGCTCTCATCCGAGAATCAACGTTCTTTTTCAACTATTATTTATAATGATTCAACAGAAGAAGAATTTGTACAAGAAACACAAGACGCTGATTTAGAAAGTGAAGGATTGAAGAATACAGATTTAACATTGCCTTCTAGGTTTTCTTTAGGTTTTGGGGTTGGTCAGGAGACCAAGTGGTTTGTAGGTGCAGAATATGTACTACAAAAAACAGGGGATTACGATAATCCAATTTTCAGTACTCAGAACTCGTCTTTTGAGGATTCTCCTAGTTTTGCAGTTGGAGGATTTTATATCCCAGACTATAATTCGTTCTCAAATTACTTCAAAAGAGTCGTTTATAGAGGTGGGTTTAACTTTGGTAAATCGGGATTAATAATAAATAATGAATCTATAAACGAGTTTGGCATGTCTTTTGGATTAGGTTTACCACTTGGTGGTGGAACTGGCGGTGGAGTATCAGAGTTGAACATCGGATTTGAATACGGACAACGAGGAACCACCAACCAAAATTTAATAAAAGAAAATTTTATTAACTTAAACATCAGTCTTTCATTAAATGACAGGTGGTTTGCAAAAAGAAAATATAACTAACATAAATTATAATAACATGAAGACGAAAGTTACTTTACTATTGATGGCCCTTTTGGTGGGATTCAATACAAGTCATGCACAGCAAGATGAGGAATGTATGACCTGGCTTCAGATTTTTGCTCCTTACGCAAAGAGTAAAAGATATGCAGAAGCTTATGAGCCATGGTCTAAACTTAGAAATAAATGCCCAAAGTTCAATCAGGCAATCTATGCTTATGGAGATAACATCTTGGAATATAAGATAGAAAACTCTACAGGTGAAGAGCAAAAAGGACATATCAATGACCTGTTAAAAGTCTATACTCAATACAATGAATATTTTTCTTCAAAGTTCCCTGAAGGTAAAATGTATGTTGAGCAAGCGCAGTTAATGTACAAGTATAGAAAAGAGTTAGGATTATCTGATGAAGAAATCTATAACAAGTACAATGACGCCTTTACCAAGGACAAGGAAAACTTTACAAGTCCACAGGGATTATATACGTATTTCTCTTTAATGGTTGATATGTTCGATGCCAAGAAAAGAGAGGCTCAAGAAATGTTTGATAAGTATGATGATGTTTCTGATAAAATTCTCACTGAAGTTGATGATAATACTGAAAAATTAAACAAGCTTGTTGAAAAAGAAGAAGGTGGTGCTGCATTATCTAAAAGAGAAGGTGCACTGAAGAAACAATATACAAGATACCTTGAAGTATTTGATCAGATCTCTGAGAGTATGGATAAAAAGCTTGGTGATAGAGCAAATTGTGAAGTCTTAATACCTTTATACGAAAAGGATTTTGAAGAATATAAAAATGATGCAGTCTGGCTAAAGCGTTCTGTAAGCAGAATGTATAATAAAGAGTGTACAGATTCTGAGTTATACACAAAATTAGTGAAGCAATACGATGCAACAGCACCTACTGCAGATACCAAATATTTTGTAGCGACTCTTCTTTACGCTCAAGGTAAAGATTCTGAAGCCGATAAATATATAGAGCAATCTTATAACTTAGAGACAGACAAAGCTAAAAAAGCAAGATTGGCAAATAGAATTGCTAAGAAGTTTAAGAGTTCTGGTAAATATGGGCAGGCAAGAAAGTATTATAGAGAAGCGTTAAGTCTTAACCCTTCTGACGGTAGTCCATATATCCAAATAGCTATTATGTATGCAAATAGTGCTAATAATTGTGGAGCAGATACTTTTGATAAAAGAGCAGTATTTTGGTATGCAGCTAATGAGGCTGAAAAAGCTGGTCGTGTTGACCCAAGATTAAAAAGTACAGCGGCTCAATATGCGGCTAACTATAGAGCAAAGGCACCTACTAAAGCTGATATTTTCTCTAGAGGAAATTCAGGTCAAACCATAAATATTGGTTGCTGGATTGGTGGCTCGGTCGTAGTACCATAATTAATGCTAAAGCATAAATTACATATTATAAAAAGCACAATGACTGCACTTGTAGTCATTGTGCTTTTTTCTTGTAAGGATAATTTTAGTGAAGTACAGCAGATCGGGGTGCTTCAAAATGCTCCTATCGGAGAAGCGGACACTATTAATCTTAAATACACGGATTCAGCCAAACTGACGGCGAATCTACTAAGTCCAAAAATGATGGACTATTCTAATAGGCCATTTAGTTTTTCAGAATTCCCGGAGGGTATTGAGCTTATTATTTACGACAAAAACAATAACAAGAGTACCATATTTGCTGATTACGCAATTGCGTATAATGAAACAGATCTCATAGACCTTCAGGGTAATGTTTTGTTAGCGACACATAAAGGAGATAGTCTTTTTGCTCCTCAAATGTATTACGATCAAAAAAATGAATGGGTTTTTACTAATCAGGAAGTTAAGTTAAGATCTACAGCCAATAACATTGACGGGAGAGGTTTCGACAGTGACCGTGACTTTAAGGGTTTTGAAATACTCGAAATGGCTGGAGACATACAAATAGATAATTAGTTATCTTTGCCCAATACAATGAAACTAACTATATGAAAATCCTTAAGTTTTTTCAATACGCCTACCTCATATTTGCGGTCTTATTTCTCTATGATGCTATTGAAAATTGGTCGACAGATAGAACCCGCTCTTATATTTCCTTACTATTTACGGCAGTGGCTATTTTTATGTTTTTCTTTAGAAAGCGCTTCAGAAAAAAGTTTGAAGATCGCGATAAACGCTAGTTGATGTCGGTCGATACTCTTATAATTATTCTGTCTTTAATATTATCTGCATTCTTTTCGGGGATGGAGATTGCCTATGTGTCTTCCAATAAAATTCATATTGAATTAGAGAAAATTCAAGGAGATTTTTTAGGAAAAATATTGGGTAAGCTAACGGCAAAGCCTTCAAAATTTATTGCTACCATGCTTATTGGTAATAATATAGCATTGGTTATCTACGGATTTAAAATGGGTGAAGCCTTAGTAAAATGGTTTAATTCTATTTTGCCTTCGGACAGTAGTGTGTTGAATTATTTGTTTTCGGATTTACAACTGTTGTCGCAAACCGTGATTTCTACATTAATAATTTTAATTACCGCTGAGTTTTTGCCAAAGGTTTTTTTTCAAATTTATGCCAATACCTTTTTAAAACTCTTTGCCTTACCGACCTATTTCTTCTATGGAGTCTTCTGGTTTATTTCGGACTTTGTCATTTGGATTTCTGATTGGGTCCTTAAATTGTTTTTTAAAACAGAAGGCGATACAGTTGCCTTGGCCTTGACCAAGGTGGAGTTGGGTAATTATATTACCGAGCAAATGGAATCGGTTGAAGAGCACGATGAAGTGGATAGCGAAATTCAGATATTTCAGAATGCTTTAGAATTTTCCGAAGTTAAAGCAAGGGAAGTTATGGTGCCAAGAACAGAAATTACCGGGATAGACATTTCAGATTCGATTGAAAACCTAAGACAGCTTTTTATTGAAACCGGTTATACCAAAATTATAGTTTACAAAGAATCTTTGGACGATATACTAGGTTACGTACATTCTTTTGAGTTGTTTAAAAAGCCGAAAAACATTTCCTCTATTCTTATTCCGATTGGCTTTGTGCCAGAGACCATTCTCATTAAAGACGTACTCAATATCCTAACTAAAAAGCGACGAAGTATGGCCATTGTTATTGATGAGTATGGCGGTACGTCGGGTGTGATGACGGTTGAGGATATTGTTGAAGAATTATTTGGTGAGATTGAAGATGAGCACGATAGTGTGGCTTTAATTGAAGAGCAATTAGATGAAACACACTATAAGTTTTCTGCACGTTTAGAGGTAGATTACCTTAATGAAACGTATAAATTGAATATCCCTGAAAGTGACCATTACGAAACTTTGGGTGGATTTATCGTTAACCATACACAAGGAATTCCAGAAGTAGATGCAATCGTTCGTGTCAACAATTTTCAGTTTACGATTACCGAAGTGTCCTCTACAAAAATTGACATTGTACATCTTAAGATAATGCCTTTGGATTAATGGGTTTTATTGGCTATAAAAACTAAGATTCTACTTTTATTATTTGTTAGAAAATACTATTTTCGCACACTTGTTTTAAATACTTTAATACCATAAAATGGCAGTTTTAAATAAAATTAGACAGCGTTCTTTAATCTTGATTTTAGTCATCGCATTAGCATTATTCTCTTTTGTTATTGGTGATTTGTTCAAGAATTCTGATGCTTTAACGGGAGTTTCCCAAGACACTATCGCAACGGTAAATGGTGAAGACATAAAACGTGATGAGTTTATGTTTAAGGTTGAAAATTATCAGCGTAGAGTCGGGCCTAACAGTACTTCGGTACAAAGCATGAATGCGATTTACAACCAAGAGTTGCGTAAAATCATTCTTGAAACAGAATATGATGAACTAGGGTTATCTGTTGAGAAAGATAAGATGCGTGATTTGTTGAAAAACACCTTTCAGTCTTATCCAGAGTTTCAAAATCAGGATAGTGTATATGACGTCAATCGTTTAAATGCATTCATCGCTAACCTTAAAGAAATTGCTCCACAAGCGGCTCCTTTAGGAAATGTTCAGGTGAATTACCAAAGTTGGACGGACAATGAGCAAGCTATAGCTTCTGGTGCATTGCAACAGCAATATTACAATTTAATTAAGGCAGGTGTTGGTGCTTCATTGGTAGAAGCTAAGGATGAGCATGTTGCTGGAGCAAGATCGGTAGATGTAAAGTACGTGCAAATACCATACACATCAATAGCAGACAGCTTGGTTAAAGTCACTAAGTCTGAGATTAAGGCGTATATGGAAAAACATAAGGAGCAATATCAAGTAGATGCTACAAGAGAAATTGTTTATGTAGAGTTTAGAGAGGATGCTTCAATTGGTGATGAGGATGAAATTAAAAATAACCTTATCGCTTTAAAACAAGACAGAGTTGAGTTTTCGGACGTCACAAAAACAACGGATACTATTGTTGGATTTGATAACACTACTAATGTTGAGGCTTTTGTGAATTCAAATTCTGATATTAAATACAATGATGCCTATCTAAGAGTAAATCAGTTGCCAGTTGCAGAAAGAGATTCATTATTAGCAGCCAATGTTGGTGACTATTATGGCCCATATAAAGATGCGGGTTATTATAAATTATCAAAAGTGTTGGCTAAGGAAACACGTCCTGATTCTGTTAAGGTGCGTCACATATTAATCCCGTATGTTGGTGCAAATAGAGTTGATCCTTCTATTACCTATACTAAAGAAAAAGCTGAAGCTAAAGCGGATAGTATTTTAAATGTGGTTAAGGGCAATCGTTCTAAATTTTTGGAGGTATTGGATTTATCGTCTGATAAAGTAAGTAACGAAAATGAAGGAATTATAGAGTTTACTTATAATCAAGCATTCGCACCAGAGTTTAAAGCATTTTCATTTGATAACCAAAAAGGAGATGTTGATGTGGTTGAAACGTCATTTGGATATCATATTATTGAAATATTAGACCAATCCGCTTTTAACCCAACAATTAAGTTGGCGACTGTGGCAAGAGAAATTGAACCATCAGAAGAAACTATCGATGCTGTGTTTAATGCAGTTTCAAAATTTGAAATTGCTGCAGAAAATGGAGATTTCACTGAATTAGCAAAGGAAAGAGAGTTGGCTGTAAAACCAGCAACCTTTAAAGAATTAGATGAGAATATTCCTGGTCTTGGAAGTCAGCGACAAGTAGTGCGTTGGGCATTTAATGATGATACAGAAGTAGGGGAGTACAAGCGTTTTTCCATTGCAGGAGTCGGATTTATTGTAGCGCAATTGGTAGATATCAATAAAGAAGGTTTAATGAGTGTTGACAACGCCACCACACCGGTATTGATTGAGGTTCGAAAAGAAAAGAAAGCTGAAATGATTAGGGCAAAAATTACTGCAACTACCGTTGATGAAATTGCAAGTAATCAAGGACAGTCGCCTAGAACAGCATCTGGCTTAACATTAAAGAACACGACTTTAACGGGTGCAGGTGTAGAACCTAAAGTGGTTGGTACCGCATTAGGATTAGCACAAGGTGCAACATCAAAACCTATTGATGGAGAAAAGGGTGTTTTTGTAGTTGAGGTAACAGCAGTGAAAGAAGCTCAGGAATTGGATAATTTCTCAGCAATCCAAAGCAGATTAACTAATGCGCGTAGAAATACTGTACAGACAAAAGTATATGCGGCTTTAGAGAAAAAAGCAGAAATAGAAGATAATAGAGCTAAAACAGTCTATTAGGCTTTAAAACTATAAATTGTAGATATGGCTTTGCAGAAATGTAAGGCCATTTTTATTTTAAGACCATTTCCACATAAGGAATTACAGTGTCAAGGCCTTTGGATTTAAAGTAGGCTCTTGGGTCTATCTCACTTGTTGCTAATATAAAGTCTCCACCCCATGCACCTAAGCTTTTTAGTTTGCCATGATACTCTGAGAATGATTTTTGAATAGGGTCTTGCTTAATAATTTTTGAAATCAAACTTTCATGGGATTCTAGTAACGACTCAAAATCATTTAGTGTTTTACAACTAATCATAGCCTCTGTAATGGTATTAACGTCAGAAAAAACAGCACTGTTAATTGGCTTTTGGTTTTTGTAATGTTGTATGCCATCTCTACTATTTTGTTTTTTATTGAGATAAACAAAATAGAGTTTATCCTTAAAATCTGGATTAAAGCTGACTTCAGCTACTTTTGGATAGGGACTGCCTAATTGAAATGTGATAGGGCCGCTGGCTTTAGCACAAGCGATGTCATAACCACTACCGCCGAATGTCATTTTTAATAAGGTATAGGGGTCAACACCTGCGGAAGAAGCTAAATTATTTATTAACGTCGAAGAAGTTCCTAACCCCCAATAAAGATTGAAATCTAAATAAGTTTCAATATTATAGCCCTTGGTTTCTTGTAGCCATTCTGAGTTTAATTTTAAGGTGGAGTTTAGAATAGTTTCAAGTCTTTGTGAGACTTTAATGTCAGATGATTTTAAAGTTGCTACTTCAGAATCTTGAATTTTAAAAGTAGCTTCAAACCAAAGTGTGTTCTGCTCATCATAACTACGCCATTTTAAAACACCAGATTCTTCTTCCTTAAATTTTAAGGTTTGTCCAAATTTGGTCGGCACAGCCAAAGCCTTTGCGCCATCGAGAACTAAGTATTCTCCTGTGAGGAGTAGTTTGCCATGGCTTTTAAATACTGACATGTTAATTGCGTAAACTTTTCAATTTTGAAACTACTTCACTATGCGAAACAGTGTTAGTTTTAAAATACTCTAACAGCTTATTTTTTTCCAATGGTGTTGCTTCATGCTGATTCAATATATTCATTAAGTGCATTTTCATGTGACCTTGTTGAATACCTGTGGTAGTCAATGATTTTAAGGCCGCAAAATTCTGAGCCAATCCTGCAACAGCCACAATTTTCATCAATGATTTGGCAGTTGGGTTTTTGAGTAGCTGTAATGAAAATTTCACTAAGGGATGTAGTTTTGTTAGCCCTCCTACAGTTCCCAAAGCTAAAGGAATCTCAATCCAAAATTTAAAAACTCCATTTTCAATACTGCAATGTGTGAGGCTAGAATATTGTCCAGATTTAGAAGCGTAAGCATGGATACCGGCTTCCACAGCTCTAAAATCATTTCCTGTAGCAAGTACAACAGCGTCAATGCCATTCATTATGCCTTTATTGTGTGTCACTGCCCTATAAGGTTCAACCTCAGCTATGGTGACAGCTTGTTTAAATTTTTCTGCAAACACTTTTGGCTTAGGGATGTCTTTTTCTTTTAGCAGATCGATACTGCAGCTCACTTCAGCTTTTACGATACATTCTGGAACGTAATTGGAGAGAATGCTCATTACAATAGTTAAATCTCTTTCTAAATGATTTTTCGCTTCTTGTTTTAGTGTTTCTGCAAATTGTTCCAAGCAAGAATTAATGAAATTAGCACCCATGGCATCTAAAGTATCAAATGTAGCGTGGAGTTGATAATAGTGCTTTAATTCCTTTGTTTTATCTCGCAATTCAATGTCCAATATACCACCACCACGCTTTTCCATGTTTTTAGTAATAGATGCGCTATCATCAAAAAACCTTGGTTTAATAGTATCAATAAAGGCTTTTAACTCATCAGGATTACCTTCATAGGTAAAATGAACCTGTCCAATCTTTTGGGTTGATAATACTTCTGCTTTAAATCCGCCACGATCTAACCAAAACTTAGCAGCTTTGCTAGCCGCTGCGACTACTGAACTTTCTTCAATGGCCATAGGTATGGCATAAAGTTCTTTATTAATTAAAAAATTGGGAGCTATGCCTAGAGGCAAATAAAAATTACTAATGGTATTTTCAATAAATTCATCATGCAACTGTTGTAGGGAAGTGTCGTCATTCCAGTATTGAGAAATCAAAGCTTTTGCAGTTTCAGAATCTTCAAAATAGGTATCTAGCAGCCAATCAATCTTTTCGGTTTTAGATAACTTAGAAAAGCCATTAACAGGTTTTTGCATGCGAGTTGTAATTTAAGATGCAAAGATAGTACGATTGGTACAAAATGTGCTTGATATCTATCAATTATTGCTGATTTACTGTTAATAATACCTGTTTTTTGCTGAATTTTTAGTAAACTTGGCATTGCTTTATTTAAAAAGGATTTTCATGAAAATGACCCGAGTTTTAGCCATCATTGGCTTTTTAGTCACTACACTCTCAGTGGCACAAAACAAAGAAATACAATTAGAAGATATTTGGAACGGAACATTTAGAAGTGAAGGCATGCAAGCCTTGCATTCTATGAATAATGGTGTTCAATATTCAGTGTTAAATTTTAATAGACAAACAAAAGAGGCTTCTATAGATATCTATGATTATGAGACGCTTAAAAAAGTAAAAACGATTGTAAGTTCTTCAGATTTGTCTGAAATTCAATCGTTTTTTGATTATGAATTTAGTGCAGATGAATCGAAGGTATTATTGACGACCAATTCAAAACCAATATTTAGACGCTCTACACTTGGGGAATATTATGTCTATGACATTGCTTCAAAATCCGTATCTAAATTGTCTGATGATTTTGTACAAGAGCCAACATTCTCACCAGATGCCTCTAAAATAGCTTATGGCTATAATAATAATTTGTATGTGAAGGATTTGGAAACACAGGTTGTTATTCAATTGACTTCTGATGGAAAAAAGAACGAAATCATAAATGGTATAACGGATTGGGTGTATGAAGAAGAATTCAGTTTTGTACGTGCATTCGACTGGAATGCCGACGGTGATAAAATTGCTTTTATACGATTCGATGAAACTGAAGTTCCAGAATTTTCGATGGATGTTTATGGTTCGGATTTATACCAAACACAACAAGTATTTAAATATCCTAAAGCAGGTGAGGTCAACTCTAAAGTGTCATTGCATTTATACGATTTAAGTTCTAACTCACTTGAAGAATTAACTGTAAATAAAACGTATGAAGACTTCTACATTCCAAGATTAAAGTGGACCAATGAGGCAGATGTTTTAAGTGTGCAATACATGAATCGTCATCAGAATGAATTAGATCTATGGTTTATTGATTCTGCATCTGATACTTCAAAAATTGTGCTTTCTGAAAAAGACAAAGCGTATGTTGACGTTACTTTCGATTTAACGTTTCTCGATGATAATAGTTTTATCTGGACGAGTGAGAAAGATGGTTACAACCATATCTATCATTATAACAATAACGGCGATTTAATTAATCAGGTCACAAATGGTGATTGGGAAGTCACCAATTATTATGGATATAATGAGAAAGATAACACCGTTTACTACCAATCGGTCGAAAATGGGTCAATCAACCGAGATATATATTCTATAGAATTAGATGGACAGAATAAAGAGCGCTTAACAAAAACGGACGGCACTAACAATGCGTCTTTTAGTGCTGATTTCACCTATTTTATCAATACACACTCTAGTGCTACCTCACCACCAGAATATACTCTAAACAATGCTGATAGTGGTAATGTCATTAAGATTATTAAGGATAATGATGCCTTAGCTTCAAAACTGGAAGAATATAAAACGTCTAAAAAAGAGTTTAGTACCATAAACGTTAACGGGAATGAGCTAAATATGTGGATGATTAAACCAGCTGATTTTGACCCTAATAAACAATACCCGTTGTTTATGTATCAATATTCTGGTCCAGGTTCACAGCAAGTCGCTAATCGCTGGAATGGTGCTAACGATTATTGGTATCAACACTTGGCTCAAGAAGGCTATATAGTTGCTTGCGTCGATGGAAGAGGAACGGGTCTAAAAGGTGCCGAGTTTAAGAAGGTTACCCAAAATGAATTGGGTAAATACGAAGTTGAGGACCAGATTGCTGCTGCTAAAAAATTAGGAGAACGACCTTATATAGATGCTTCAAGAATTGGTATTTGGGGCTGGAGTTATGGTGGTTTTATGAGCAGTAACGCTCTATTTAAAGGTGCTGATACATTTAAAATGGCGATTGCAGTGGCACCTGTAACAAGTTGGAGATTTTATGATACTATTTATACCGAACGTTATATGACCACACCACAGGAAAATCCAAGTGGTTATGACGAAAATTCGCCGATAAATCACGTGGATAAATTAGAGGGTGACTTTTTATTGATTCATGGTACTGGAGATGATAATGTCCATGTACAAAACACCATGCGTATGGTCGAAGCTTTAATCCAAGCGAACAAGCAGTTTGAGTGGATGATATACCCTGATAAAAACCACGGTATCTATGGTGGTAACACGCGCTTGCATTTGTACAACAAGATGACAAACTTCATTCACACTACTTTGGGTGATAAACGTGTAAAAAAGGAAGAAAAAAAAGAAACATCTTCTAATATTAAAGGATAAAATAACTAACTAAACACTAATAAATATGGAATTTAAATTTGGAGGTTCAGAAACCAATCAAAGAACTGTATTAGGGCACCCATCAGGTCTATTTGTACTGTTTTTTACTGAAATGTGGGAGCGTTTTTCTTATTATGGAATGCGTGCCCTACTTGTCTTATTTTTAATTGCGGCTATGACCGGTGAAAATACAGGTTGGGGATGGGAAAGAGCTGATGCTGCAATCTTATATGGTTGGTATATAGGTTTAGTGTATTTAACACCAATAATTGGAGGATACATTGCCGATAAATTCACAGGGTATAGAAAAGCTGTAATAATAGGTGCATTTATAATGACTCTAGGTCATGCCTCAATGGCCTTAGAAATAGTTGGTGATTGGTTTTTTTATATAGGTTTGGTGTTGTTAATATTGGGTAATGGTATGTTTAAGCCGAATATTTCGTCTATTGTTGGGCAATTATATAAAAGCCAGGGTAAAGAGAAAGATGCAGGTTATACCATTTTCTATATGGGTATTAATGCAGGTGCTTTCTTGGGTATTTTACTTTGTGGTTATATAGGTAAGAATGTAGGTTGGCACTATGGCTTTGGTCTTGCAGGTATCTTTATGTTTTTTGGAATGCTACAGTTTCATTTCGCACAAAGTATTTTTGGTAATATTGGCTTAACGCCAAAGCAAAGTAGAGAAATCGATGAAACAGTTGAAGATTCTCTTGAGAAATTAGAAAATAATATTGAAGAAGTTGTTGATGAAGCTGAAAACTCAAAAATAGTAAGAGACAGAATTACTGTTATTGCAATTTTTGCATTATTTACAACATTCTTTTGGTGGGCGTTCGAACAAGCAGGTAGCTCAATGACTATTTTTGCTAATGATTATACGGATAGAATATTAACAGGTAGCTCCGCCACCACATTTAACATAATAAATACTATAATAACAATAGTTCCATTATTTGTATTGACTTGGGTATTAATTATGCTGTTTAAGCAAACATTTAGTAAATATGCGCTTTCGAATATATTTTTAGGGACAAGTTTTGTTATCATTTGGGGAATAGTAATTTGGATGCTTTACAGAGATTTTAATGCGGAAACTAATGAGGTGCCAGCAACTTGGTTTTCGGTATTAAATTCATTATTCATTATTTTATTTGCTCCTTTATTTTCTAAAATTTGGGAAAGTAAATATAACCCTTCAGGACCGATTAAATTTGCTTTGGGTCTTATTCTAGTTGGAGTAGGATTTTCAGCATTAGCATATGGGTCTCTTGAAATTCCTTTAGGAGCAAAAACCGCTTCTGTTAGTATGTTGTGGCTTGTTTTGGCTTTTTTATTACATACACTAGGAGAATTATGTCTTTCGCCCGTAGGTCTATCTTATGTTAGTAAATTAGCTCCTGCTAAGTTAGTAGGTATGATGTTTGGTATCTGGTTTATATCAAACTTTCTGGCAGGTGTAATTGGGGGATGGACTGCAAGTTTTATGGATCCAATCTTAGAAGAATCTGGACTCACAACTTTCTTTTTAATATTTACATTAATTCCAATTGGTGCTGGGATTATTATGCTTTTATTAAATAGAAAGATAAAAAAGATGATGCACGGAATCAGATAATTAAGTCTTAAAATTTTAAAAAACGTCTCTCAGAGACGTTTTTTATTTTGTAAGTTTGGTATTATAATTGCAACAAATCAGACATGAAAAGAATTGTACTAATAGGAATTATAGCACTCTTTACGGTGTTGGCAATTCCGGCTCAAGAGATTAATTGGGTAAGTTTGGATGAGGCTATTGCCCTTCAGAAAAAGAATCCGAAGAAGATAATGATGGATGTCTATACCAATTGGTGTGGGCCCTGTAAATTATTGGATAAAAACACCTTTCATAATAAGGATGTGGTTGATTATGTTAATGAGCATTATTATGCTGTAAAATTCAATGCAGAAGGTAACGATGTTGTTAATTTCGATGGTAAGAAATTTGAGAACCCAGGTTACAAACCAGAAAATGCTAACAGACGTAACAGTGCGCATCAGTTCACGCGGTTTTTAAAAGTTAATGCTTATCCTACAATTGTATTTTTAGATGAAGAACAGAAAATGATTGCTCCGATTAGAGGTTACCAAAAGCCAAAACAATTGGAGTTATATCTAAAGTTATTTAAGTCAGATGAATACAAAAGCATGACGACCCAAGAAGCATTTAACACCTATTTTGAGAATTTTAAGCCAGAGTTTAAAGA
Source organism: Winogradskyella sp. A3E31 (assembly GCF_046720935.1). Lineage (NCBI taxonomy): Bacteria > Pseudomonadati > Bacteroidota > Flavobacteriia > Flavobacteriales > Flavobacteriaceae > Winogradskyella > Winogradskyella sp. A3E31. The sequence continues at coordinate 96,134 of NZ_JBHNWH010000002.1, read as the reverse complement.
TTCTCAATAATTATAGATTAAGTTTATAAAATCCCTTTTCATTAGTGTAATGGAAGGGGATTTTTTTATTTAAACAAGTAGCTTTCCATCGAGCAACATACGTTTTATAATTGCTTGCATCTGCAATGATAAGCTTAGGTTGAATATGGTCTATGAGCCTGTTGAGATTCACTTTAGGTGACTCTCTTAATAATACAACATCAGGTTGAAAAGAATTAACCATATAAACTCCCAGGCTATCCACGACAAGAACTTTATTGCCATTAAACTGGTAAACAGACGTTAACGTGTCATTCTCTATTTCAGAAATAAAAGCACCCACTTTATAGTTTTTAACACTATTGTCGATGTGTAACATTGAATCTGGAAGCGTAGAATACGTCTTCAAAGAAGTCCCCGATTTTTGCCCTATAATGGTATGGCGACTTTTATTAAACACAATAACTTCGGAATTTGAAGTGGTGAAGCTATTCCAGGTTGATGCTCCTAAGAAAAGAATGATGCTTGTTAAAAAGAGGGTCAAGGCTCTAAACGATTTTTGTTTAATGACCCAAAGTAGAGTGGCTATTCCTAAATATGAAGCTAAAACCTGTAACAGGGAGATAGGAATATCCCTAAGTAGAAAGTTTTCAAACTGAGCAATCCAAGCAATAAACGCATTTAAGCTTTCAATAATAAAACTAAATGTATCGACTAAAAATTTAGGAAGACTATTTAATAGTGCTAAAGCAATGATAAGTATTCCTGTAGATAAAATTAGACCCAAAAATGGGATGATCACCAAATTTGAAATAAAGAATAAACCTGGAAACTGATGGAAATAATAGAGACTAATCGGAACTACTCCAATCTGTGCAGCCAAGGTCACAGTAAATATTTGCCACAATTTATCTATTGCCCATAATTTAGGCTGCCAAAGTTTGTAAAATATGGGCTGAAAACTAACAATAGCCAAAACGGCTAAATAACTCATCTGAAAGCCAACGTCGAATACATAAATAGGCTTAAAAAGCAAAATAATAAATGCTGAAATGGTCAGAGTATTGTAGATGTTAGTCGGGCGCTTTAGTTGCATAGCAATTGCAATAACACTAAACATGGTCACCGCTCTTGTTACAGAAGGGGAAAGCCCGGCTATAATTGCAAAAGACCACAAGGCTATAACAATAATTATAATTTGAAGCGTTCGCCCCTGTTTAACATACAGCAAAGGCTTTAGAATAAACTGAAGTATTAATAAGATAATGCCAACATGCAACCCAGAAACTGCTAAAATATGAATGGTGCCTGCATTAACATAGTTATTATAAATTGTAGCATCAATATCCTGGCGCTGACCCAAAAGCAATGCGTTAATGATGCTTAGCGATTCTTTTTCAAAGCCTGAAGCTTTTAGTTTTCTATTAACTTTAGACCTAAACTCATCAGCATAGCCGTAAATCGAGGTTTTCTCTGAATCAAGTTGAAATAATTCAGATGGTCTTAAGTAGGTTTGGTGATACACTTGTCGCTGTTGTAGGTAATTATTGTAATTAAATTGATACGGATTTTTTGGTCTTTGTACCTCTGTAAGCGATGCAGAAGTAAAGAAGAGATCGTCAACTCCAAAATCCAAATCACTAGAATCTTTAGAAATATTCAAGAGCAATTGACCAGAATGTGGTTTATGGTTTATAGATACAACTTCAGCAATAAACTTGTAGTTATAGGCGTCAGGTTTTAGCTTTTTTCTGATTTTAAAAATTAAGGCATTTGAGGATGCTAAGTCAGTTTTAGAATGGATGTAATGGTTAGTACTTAATCGTTCATCCTGTAATTGAAAAATTAGAACTCCAATGAAAATCATGCTTAAAAAAGCAAGGATACCAAACCATGGATTCTGATTGGTTTTAAATGAATTGTAGATAAAAACTACAGAAAGACACACAAAAAGAATGACTAAGCTTAAAACTGTAAATAGTAAGGACGGACTTAGATAGTGTCCGATGAGTATGCCTATGATAAGACATAGAGTTAATTTTATGACGCTGAAATTCAGTAACTTCATTATATGAAATTACTAAAATTTTCTAAAGAAAACGTCGTGCTTGTACGTATGCCAAATACCAATACGTGTCCGACAGTTTAGAAATCATAACTCCTCTACTTGATGAGGCATGTATAAATGAAAAGTCACCTCTTTTCACTTCAGTGACAATCCCGACATGATTAACCTTTCTGCTGTTCTTTCTGGTCGCAAAAAAGACCAAATCTCCAGGAATAACCTCCTTAACATCCACCCAATTCCCCGAAGAAGCTAAGGCTGTTGTTGTTCTCGGCATACTGATATTATATTCTCCAAAACTTCTATAGATAAGCCCAGAGCAATCCATACCTCTTTTTGTTGTACCACCGTATTTATAACGTACCCCTTCAAAAGAGGTTGCGAAATCAATAATATCCTTGGCAGTTTCACTTGGTTTTACTTTAGGCGTTGAACGTTCTGAGGTTACGCTTTTTGATTTTTTTACAACAACCCTATTGCGTTTTGAAGCCCCGCAACTACTCAAAAGAATTAGGGATAAAAACAGGACAATATAATAAGTAGGATTATGTTGTAAGGGCATTATAAATCAATTTGGCAGTGTTTTCGCTAGCGCCGCGACCACCGAGTTTGCGTTCCAATTCGTAATAGTCTAAAAACTGTTGTTCTCGGGTTTTAGTATCTAAAATCTTTAAAAGTTCCTTTTTTAGACGGTTTTTGTTGAGGTCGTTCTGAATAAGCTCAGTAACAACTTCTCTATCCATAATAAGATTTACCAGTGAAATAAACTTTAAAGTGATGATGCGTTTTGCAATGTGGTAAGATATGGGGTTGGCCTTGTAGCAAACAACCTGTGGTACCTTAAAAAGTGCAGTCTCCAATGTTGCTGTTCCAGAGGTTACTAAAGCGGCATAGGAGAAACGTAACAGGTCATAAGTTTTATTTGAGATGAAATGAACATTTCTGTTTTTTGTGAACGATTCATAAAATGACTGATCTTGACTTGGTGCACCCGCAATAACAAATTGATAGTCTTTAAAATCATCAACCAAACTCAACATAACCCCCAGCATTTTAGTGATTTCTTGTTTACGGCTTCCTGGGAGTAAAGCAATAATAGGCTTATCGCTTAGGTCATAAGTTGTACGAAATTCTTTTTCGTTGACTCCAGAAGTTTCAGCAATAGCGTCTATCAACGGGTGGCCTACAAAATGAACATCATAGTTGTGGGTTTTATAAAATTCCTTTTCAAAAGGAAGAATAACATACATGGCATCAATATCCCGTTTTATCTTCTCAACACGTCTAGCCCTAGATGCCCATACCTGCGGGGAAATATAATAATGTGTTTTAATGCCTAAGTTTTTCGCCCATTTAGCAATGCGTAAGTTAAAACCAGAATTATCAATGAAAATGATAACATCAGGTTGGTATTCGGTAATATCCTTTTTACAGAACTTAATAAGCCCTAGTATTTTTCTAATATTAAGAATCACTTCAGCAAAACCCATAAAAGAGCGCTCTTTATAATGGGTGACTAATGTGCCACCAACGCTCGCCATTAAATCACCACCCCAAAAACGAAAATCTGCTTGGGCATCTTGCTTTAGCAATGCTTTCATTAGGTTGGACCCATGTAAGTCTCCAGAGGCCTCGCCAGCAAGTATATAATATTTCATCAGAATTTATTAATTATAAAAATAACAGCAATCATAATAGTAGCCATTAAAACTCCACGAGCATGGTAATCTTTTTTCTTGTTTAAAAAAAAATAGAAAACAGGTAAATTAATAAGTGCGCCAATACTTACTCTTTTACCCAAAAGTCGAGTACTCCAAGCTCTATTTAGAGATTCAGAGAGACTCAAATCATTAAAGTAGCCAATGATAATGTCAAATAAAATAATACCAATAAAGGCTGATAGTAAACCAACAACAAAGCCAACAATAACTTCTTTCCTAATCATTAAAATCCCAGGTGTTTAATGTTTTTATACTTTGATGGGCGGTTAAGTCAAATTGTACTGGCACCACAGATACATATCCGTTTTCTAAAGCCCATTCATCTGTGTCCTCACCATTGTCCATATTTACAAACTTACCCGTAAGCCAATAATAATCTCGACCCATAGGGTTTTGGCGTTTATCGAATTCTTCCTTCCAGTTCGCTCTTGCTTGCCTGCAAACTCTGATCCCTTTTATGTCTTTTTCATGTAAATTTGGAAGGTTAACATTCAGAACAACTCCATCTTGTAAGCCATGTTCTAAGACATTTTTCGCAATTGTTTTTACAAAAGATTTACAATGTTCAAAATTGGCATTCCAGTCATAATCCAATAATGAAAACCCAATGGCAGGGATGCCTTCTATACCAGCTTCAAGAGCAGCACTCATTGTGCCAGAATAAATAACATTAATCGATGAATTAGAACCGTGGTTAATTCCAGAAACACAAAGGTCAGGTCTGCGTCCCAAAATTTCGTTTATAGCTAATTTTACACAATCAGCAGGAGTTCCTGAACAGCTGTATTCTTCTTGTACACCGTCATCAATATTTATCTTTTCGACAAATAGCGTAGAGTTAATGGTTATGGCATGCCCCATGCCGCTCTGTGGGCTATCTGGAGCAACCACTACCACATCTCCAAGTGTTTTCATTACTGAAATTAAGGTGCGTAACCCTGGTGCCGAAATACCATCGTCATTGGTAACAAGAATAAGCGGTCGTTTAGTCATATAAGGGCATTTTTTTGATTACTGCTAAAATACTAAATTACTTAGGAAAGCCCTAAGCTAATGGTTTAACATAAAATTAGTAGCATGTATTTTTTGTGGCATGGTTTTTTCTGCTATTTTAGTAAAATTAATATTTCACCCCAAAATAAACGAGGATACTATGAAAGGGAATTATAAGTTTTTATTACTAGCTGTTCTGATTGCTTTTGCATCGTGTAGCTTTACTTCAAAAACATTCGATGATCCTGACAAGGATAAAATGCTTATACAAATCATTACTTATGTATTAGATCAAGGGCATATTGCGCCGCAAGATTTAAATGATGAATTTTCTGAGAAGGTTTTTCAAAGTTATGTTGAACAACTCGATCCATTAAAGCGTTATTTCTATCAGTCCGATATGGACGACTTTGCCGCATACAGGTCGCAGATTGATGATCAATTAAAGTCGTACGAGTTTGAGTTTTTTAACTTAACATACTCAAGGCTTTTAGAGCGGATAGCTGAATCTAAAGATATTTACAATCAAATTTTAGATGAGCCATTTGATTTTTCTCAAGATGAAGAATATAATGCGGACTATGAGGCTTTGCCATATGTTAAGAATAAAAGGCAAATGAAGGAGAGATGGGAAAAGCAGTTGAAGTTTGCTACGATTTCTAATTATGACGAAGCTTATACTTTAAATGAAGAACTCGAAGATGATGAAAAAAAGTCTTTAGAAGAGTTAGAAAAAGAAGCAAGAGAAACAACACGAACGTTTTTAGACGAGCTATATGATAATTTTATAAATGAGAGAGATCGTGAGGATTGGTTTGTAGTGTATGTCAACGCTGCTATCGAGATATTTGATCCACACACCTATTATTTTGCGCCTGAGGATAAGGAGCGTTTTGATGTAAGAATGACGGGTAAGTTTGAAGGTATCGGTGCCCGTTTACAAAAGCGAATGGATGTGATTTCTGTTAATGAAGTTATAAGTGGAGGTCCTGCATGGAAACAAGGGGAGCTCGAAGTGGGAGACCAAATTCTAAAAGTAAAGCAAGAGGACGAAGAAGAGCCTATGAGTGTTCTCGGTATGCGTTTGGAAGATGCTATTAAGTTCATTAAAGGCCCAAAAGGAACAAAAGTGACATTAACTTTAAAGAAGGTAGATGGAACTATAGAAGATATTACCATTACAAGAGATGTTGTTGAATTAGAAGAGACCTATGCAAAGTCATCAACAGTAATAAAAGATGATAAAAAATACGGAATTATAGACCTGCCTAGTTTTTATGTCAATTTTGATGATTATAAAAATGAAAGAAATGCAGCTACTGATGTAAAGTTAGAAATAGAGCGTCTTAAAAAAGAAGGCATTGAAGGGTTAATTTTAGATGTTAGAAATAATGGGGGTGGATCTCTCCAAACAGTGGTTGACATGGTAGGCCTTTTTATAAAAGATGGCCCGGTAGTACAAGTAAAAACTACAGGAGAGCCAAAAGAGGTATTAAAGGACGCTGACCAATCGATTACCTGGGATGGGCCATTGGTTGTTTTGGTGAATGAAGCTTCTGCTTCTGCATCTGAGATTTTAGCAGCAGCAGTGCAAGATTATAAACGAGGCATTGTTATCGGTAGTCAACAAACCTATGGAAAAGGATCTGTTCAAACTATAATAGACCTCAATAGAATGGTGCGTAACAATTCGAGCGGTGATATGGGTGCCTTAAAATTTACAACCCAAAAGTATTATCGTATTGATGGTGGTTCTACACAATTAGAAGGTGTAAAAAGTGATATTATTATGCCAGACCGTTATAAGTATATTGGTATTAGTGAAGGAAAGATCTATGATAATCCATTACCTTGGGATAAAATTGATGCTGCAGAATATAGTGTTTGGGAAAATTATTACGATTATGATGCTGCTATTGAAAATAGTAGAAAGCGTTTAGAAAATAATGAACAGTTGCAACTCATCGATAATTACGCTAAATGGATAAACACCATTCGTGAAAGAGATAATTTCTCCTTAAGATATGAGGATTATAAAGCGCGTTTAGAAGCCAATCAGAAAGAGGCTGAGCGTTTCGAAAAAATATCGGATTACAAAACAAATTTGACATTCAATTCTTTGCCTTATGAATTAGATTTGATTGAAAAAGATTCCGTTTTAAGAGACAGAAGGGCGCGTTGGCATACAAGTTTAACAAGTGATGTTTATGTTGAGGAAGCTCTCAACGTGCTTAACGATTTAAAGCTAAGCTATGCTATAAAACCAAACGTAGCATCTTCCGTAAAAAATTAATACACGTGAATGTCTAACAACAGCAATTCACTGACAAGATTAGCGCTTCAAAAATTCAAAAAGAATTTTTGGGGCGTTTTTAGTTTTGGAATTATTGTACTTGTGGGGCTTATATCAGTATTTGCCTATGTTTTGGCACCCGATGACTCGCAGTACGCCAATCAGATGCATTTATCCATTCACTCAAAACCACCAGAATTTAAAGTCGATATGTTGACTCTGCCATTTGAAGTTGAAAGCTCCCAAAGCCTGTTGTCTAAGTGGTTATACGGAAAGAAAAATACCAAGACAGAAATTCCTATTACTGATTATAAGGTTGAAAACGGAATATTGATTTATACCGAATATGCTTCGGATGGATTGGTAGGTCCTGAAAAGGATATTGAAATCAGTAAGTTTCCTAATGGATATATTGCGAATTATATACAGACCAAAACCTTTTTATTTGGTACAGATAAATATGGGCGCGATTATTTAAGCCGTATTTTAATTGGGTCTCGAATTTCGTTTTTTATAGGTTTTGTCGCAGTATTAATTTCGCTTTTAGTGGGACTTTTAATGGGAAGTATTGCAGGTTATTACGGTGGCAAAATTGATGCGTTTATCATGTGGATTATTAACATTACGTGGTCCATACCAACGTTACTTTTGGTCATTGCCATTACTTTGGCTTTAGGGAAAGGGTTTTGGCAAGTCTTTATTGCTGTTGGTTTGACGATGTGGGTAGAAGTGGCAAGAGTAGTTCGTGGTCAAATTATTAGTGCTAAGGAGCTACAATATGTTACTGCGGCGAGAGCACTTGGTTATACCGATTTTAGAATTATAACAAAGCACATTCTTCCTAACATTATGGCACCATTGATTGTCATTTCTGCGGCTAACTTTGCAGCTGCTATTTTAATTGAAAGTGGCTTAAGCTTTTTAGGAATTGGTGCACAACCACCAATGGCGAGTTGGGGCGCAATGATTAAGGATCATTATAATTATATCATACTAGGAAAACCCTATTTAGCTCTAATTCCTGGATTATGCATTATGATTTTGGTAATGGCATTTATGTTAATCGGCAATGCCCTTAGGGATGCTTTGGATGTGAAGACTTAAATCTTAGTTCTCAGTTTTTCAATCTCTTCATTAGTAGCCCCAATAAAATCCAAAACATCATCTTGTCCTATGCCTTTGCTAGATGAGGTGATAAAATACTGAGGTAATTCTTCCCAAGTCTTTAATAATTCATTGCAGTAGTCCTTTACATTGCGTTCAATGGCCTTGGGTTTCAATTTATCAGCTTTGGTAAAAATGATAGAGAACGGAATGCGTCGTTCACCAAGATATTGCATAAACTCTAAATCTATGGGTTGTGGATTGTGACGAATGTCCACAAGCACAAAAGCAGAAATGAGCTGCTGACGTTTTTCAAAATAGTTGGTAATAAACTTCTGAAATGTCTTTTTAGAAGATTTAGAAACTCGAGCATAACCATAGCCAGGAAGATCTACTAAATACCAATTCTTATTAATTATAAAATGATTAATAAGCTGCGTTTTTCCGGGTCTTCCAGAAATCTTAGCTAAACTCTTTCTGTTGGTAAGCATATTGATTAAAGAAGACTTGCCGACATTACTTCGCCCGATAAAAGCATATTCGGGGAGCTGATCTTTTGGGCATTTTGCCACTTCAGAATTACTAACAACAAATTCAGCTGATTTTATTTTCAAAAGAGTATAATTTAAAGTTTTTCCAGAATCTTAAAACTTCTTTTCAGAAAGCCACTTATGGAGAATGTCATTAAAAGTATCTGGGTGTTCCATCATAGCAGCATGACCGCATTTATCAATCCAAAATAAATCTGAATTTGGTAATAGTTCATTGAATTCTTCTGCAACCTCAGGAGGTGTGACAGTGTCATTTTTGCCCCAGATGATGCATGTTGGAGTTTCCATATTTGGCAAGTCCTTAGACATGTTGTGGCGAATAGCACTTTTAGCGATAGCTAATGTTTTTATGAGTTTATTTCTGTCATTTACAGTGTCGTAAACTTCATCAACAATTTCTTTAGTGGCAACTTCTGGGTCATAAAAAACATCTTGTGCTTTTTTCTTGATAACCTCATAATCACTACGCTTGGTGTAACCACCTCCCATAGCGCTTTCATATAAGCCAGAACTGCCAGTAATGATAAGAGCTTTTACCTTTTCTGGGAACATTTTTGTGTGGTACAATCCAATATGTCCACCAAGGGAATTACCCAATAAGATAACTTCCTTAAACCCTTTAAAATCAATAAAAGCTTTTAGGTAATTGGCAAAAGCCTTGACATTGGTTTTAAGAAGGGACATGGTGTAAATCGGAAGCTCGGGAATAACAACTTTGTAGCCTTGTTCACTAAAATAATTAGTAACTGAATCAAAATTGCTCAAGCCACCCATTAATCCGTGAAGCACAATGATAGGTGTGCCTTCTCCCACTTCAATATATCTGTATTCCTTTTCTTTTTTTAAAAGGTGTGCCATGCAATAGTTGGTGCTTTGTTAAAAACAAATATAACTAAATCCTTTAGAATTTTAGTCTTATATCTAATTCTCTCAAAATTAATTAAAACCCTTGATGAGTGGTGATAATACAAGTGATTTAAAATGGATTTCCATAGATTTTATAAGCCATTTTATTAGAGGGATTTAAGATGTATTTCATCGAAAAAATCAAAACTTATCAACAAAAGTGGGAAATAGTGGTAAAATGTGGGTAATTTTTCAATATATTTGGTTTTCAATCGTTCTAACGCTAAATCAATCGCATTGAATTCATTCATTGGTACATACGAAGCAAAAGCTGACACAAAAGGTCGGTTGATGTTGCCTGCTCCGCTTAAAAAGCAGATGGGTGGTGTGGTCAATGATGGCTTTGTTCTAAAGCGTGCGGTATTTCAGAATTGTTTGGAATTGTATCCAATGGCAGAATGGCAAATCTTGATGGAAAAGGTGAACAAGCTAAACCGATTCAACAAAAAGAATGACGCTTTTATTCGTCGTTTTACTGCAGGTGTAAAGATCGTTGAGGTGGATAACGCCGGAAGATTTTTAATACCGAAAGATTTATTGGCATTCTCAGGCATATCAAAACAGACTGTTTTGGCATCTGCTGTAAATATTATTGAAATATGGGATAAAGAGCGCTATGAAAAAGCTATAGATGATGCTGCTGGAGATTTTGCCGATTTGGCTGAAGAAGTAATGGGACAAGATGATGGAGGTGATGGAATATCATAATGCAGTACTTCTAAAAGAGACCGTAGATGGCTTGGCTATTAAACCAAACGGGGTTTATGTTGACGTCACTTTTGGTGGCGGTGGTCATAGCAAAGAAATTTTAAGTCGTTTAGGGGAGGGAGGAAAATTATATGCCTTTGATCAGGATAAGGATGCGTTAGAGAATAAAATTGAGGATGAGCGTTTTACTCTAATTCATGAAAATTTCAGATTCATTAAGAGATTTCTAAGGTTTTATGGAGTTAAGGAGGTAGATGGAATTTTAGCAGATTTTGGTGTGTCTTCACATCAGTTCGATGTTGCTGAACGTGGATTCTCCACCCGTTTTGAGTCAGATTTAGATATGCGCATGAACCAGGACAGTAAATTGTCAGCATTCGAGGTTATAAATACCTATACTGAAGAGCAGTTACGAGATGTTTTGTTCCAATATGGTGAGTTAAGACAAGCGCCAGCTATGGCAAGGGTTATTGTTCATGAGCGGAATAATGAGCCTATAAAAACAAGCGAACAATTAAAATCTGTATTAAAACGGTTTTTACAACATAAAAAAGAAAACAAGGTGCTGGCACAAATTTATCAAGCCATACGCATTGAGGTCAATCAAGAAATAGAGGCCTTAAAGGAATTGTTATTGCAAACACCAGAATTATTAAAAGATGGAGGGCGGTTAAGTTGTATTTCGTATCACTCGCTCGAGGATAGACTGGTTAAAAGATTTATAAGAAACGGCTTGTTTGAAGGTGAGCCAGAACGTGATGTTTTTGGACGTTTCGAAGTCCCTTTAAAAAAAGTAGGAAAATTGATTGTGCCATCGGCAAAAGAAATTAAGGAAAATAATCGGGCACGAAGTGCTAAACTAAGAGTCGCCGAGAAAATATGAAGAAAAGCATCTACAGCATATTAAGAGGGACTTTTCTTATCAGTGATGATTCGTTTAAAAATTGGCGTGTCATCATTTTTATTTCGGGCTTGGCAATAGTCATGATAGCTAGTGCACATAGTGCAGATAAAAAAGTCTATGAAATTGCTCGATTGAATGAGGAGGTAAAAGAGTTGCGTTCTCAAATGTTCGATAGAAGAACAAAACTGATGACTTTAAAAATGGAATCATCGATTATTAGAAAAATGACGGAAAAAGGATTGGAAATTTCTGAAAATCCACCACAAAAAATAAGAATTAAATCAACAGAAGATTAATTGGCAACAACTGAGAAAAACATATTAAACAGGCTATACTTTGTTTCTGGCAGCCTATTTGTTTTTGCTTTGGCAGTAGTTTTTAAGCTGTGCTCTATTCAGTTTGTGGAAGGAGATCGTTATCGTGCAATGGCGCAGAAGAGAACGGTAAAGGAGATGGAAATTCCTGCAAATCGTGGTAATGTGTATTCTGCTGATGGGAGTTTGTTGGCGACTTCGATTCCGAAGTATAATATTGCTATTGATCCTTTGACATCTTCTAATAAGGATTTTGAAAAGTATATAAAGCCATTGTGCGATTCGTTACAGGCATACACTGGTAAATCTTCTTCTAGTTTTCAAAACAGGATAAGAAAAGCCAGAGCAAGTAAGGGGCAATATTTATTGTTGGTTAGAGACATAAGTTATTCAGATTATGTGCGCTTTAGAAATTTCCCACTTTTAGAACTAGGAGCTATTCGCGGTGGTTTGGTTGTAGAGCAGGAAACCAAGCGTGAGCATCCGATGGGAGGCGTTGCTGAACGATCTATTGGCTATGAGCGAATTGATGAAAACGGTTATGCGACAAGAGTCGGTATCGATGGTGCTTTTGGGGTTAAGTATTTAAGAGGAAAGAATGGCAAACGTTTGAAACAACGTATCGGTAATGGTAAATGGAAACCGGTTAGGGATGCTAATGAAGTAGAGCCTGAGAATGGTTTAGATGTTTACACGACAATCGATGTCAATATTCAGGATATAGCGCATCATTCACTATTAGGTCAGTTAGAACATTATGAAGCCGATCATGGAACGGTAGTGGTTATGGAGGTGAAGACGGGTGAGATTAAAGCCATTTCTAACCTTGGTAGAAACACAGAGGGCAAATATTATGAGCGTCTCAATTATGCGGTAGGAGAAAGCCATGAGCCTGGTTCTACCTTTAAGGTAATGGCTTTAATGGCTGCCCTAGAAGATAAAGTAATTGATACTTCAACTATAGTAGATACTCAAAATGGAAGTAAGCAGTTTTATGGCAGAACTATCTACGACTCTGGCTCTGGCCATGGTAAGATAACTGCTGCAAGAGCTTTAGAAGTATCCTCAAATATTGGTCTGGCTACAATCATCGATGAGCATTACTCAAATAATCCTGAAAAATTTTTAGATAGAATAGAAAAATGGCGTCTCGATCAACCATTAGGTGTTTCAATAATTGGTGAGGGCTTACCTGATATTCCAAGACCTGGTGCGGCAAATTGGAGTAGAAATGCTTTACCATCCATGGCCTATGGTTATAATATGGAATTAACCCCTTTACAAACTTTAGCGTTTTACAATGCTATCGCAAATAATGGCGAATTAGTGAAGCCGAGATTTTTAAAAGCTGTTAAAGAATTTGACCGTGAGATCGAAGTTTTTGAAAAAGAAGTTCTGGTTGATAAAATCTGTTCTGATAAGACACTATTAGAAGTAAAGAATATCCTTAAAAATGTCGTCGTCAGAGGAACAGGTAAGCGGTTGTATTCTAGTACATTTTCTATGGCGGGTAAAACTGGTACTGCTTGGACAGATTACGCTGATATAGAAGCTTGGCGTAAAGACAGAAAGTATGTTTCCTCTTTTGTGGGTTATTTTCCTGCTGATAACCCTATATATTCATGTATAGTTGTCATTCATAAACCGAGTACTGAAATAGGTTATTACGGAGCCGATGTTACTGGTCCTGTTTTTAAAAGAATTGCCCAAAAGATTTATACGGACACTCCGTTAATTGATGAAATAAAATCCTTAGAAGTTCAAAATGCGGAGGTTGACAATAACTTCAAGACCTATAATGATTTAGCAAATACTTATAAAACCATTATGCCTAATGTGGTAGGTCTTCCTGCTATGGATGCACTTGCCATACTAGAAAATATGGAAGTAGATGTAAAAGTGACATTGAAAGGAAATGGCATCGTAAAAAAACAGTCTATTTCAAAAAACATAAAGTTAAGCCCTAACCAAACCATTGTCTTAGAAGCATCATGAAGAGTTTAAAGGACATATTGTATAAGGTTACTATCACTGCTGTGACAGGCAGTACGGATGTGAAGATTAATAAAATTGAATTTGATTCACGTCAAATAAAATCTAACGATGTTTTTGTGGCAATTAGAGGAACAGTAGTTGATGGCCATAATTATATTGAAAAGGCTATTTCTGACGGATCTATAGCAGTTATTTGTGAAGAGTTGCCAAGAGATTTAAAAGCAAATGTCACTTATATAAAAGTGGATAACTCAAATAAAGCATTGGCTTTTATGGCAGCCAATTACTACGAGAATCCATCTCAAAACTTAAGGCTTGTTGGAGTGACGGGTACTAACGGAAAAACCACCGTAAGCTCATTGTTATATCAATTATTTACAAAGGCAGGCTATAAGGTTGGTTTATTGTCCACAGTAAAAATTATGGTAGCTGATAAAGAATATAAAGCAACACATACCACACCTGATTCATTGACAATTAATAGCTATTTGCAACTGATGAATTCTGAAGGGGTGGAGTACTGTTTTATGGAGGTGAGCTCTCACGGCATTCATCAAAGTAGAACTGAAGGGCTTTATTTTGAAGGTGGAATTTTTACAAATCTTTCTCACGACCATTTGGATTATCACAAAACCTTTGCAGAGTACAGGGATGTAAAAAAAGCATTTTTTGATGGTCTCTCTAAAAAAGCATTTGCCCTTGTTAACATTGATGATAAAAACGGCTTGGTAATGCTACAAAACACTCAAGCCAAAAAGTACACTTATGCCTTAAAAAGTTATGCCGATTATCGTGCTCAAATCTTAGAAAACCAATTCAGTGGACTTCTTTTAAAATTGAATGACAATGAAGTGTGGTCTAAACTGATAGGTAGTTTCAATGCCTATAATCTTTTGGCCATTTATGCCACGGCAGAATTACTCGGGTTAGAAAATGAAGAAGCCCTTAGAATTATTAGTGAATTAGATAGTGTTAATGGTCGTTTTCAGTATTTAATTTCCGATGAAAAAATCACAGCCATTGTAGATTATGCGCACACCCCAGATGCTTTAAAAAATGTGTTAGAAACGATCAACTCTATCCGAACTAAGAATGAAGAACTCATTACTGTAGTGGGTTGTGGTGGTGACAGAGATGCAACCAAGCGTCCTAAAATGGGGCATATTGCTTCAGCGTTAAGCACCAAAGTGATTTTTACAAGTGATAACCCGCGGACTGAAGACCCATTAAAGATTATTGAAGATATAGAAGCAGGGGTGGAGCCTCAAAATTATAAGAAAACACTTTCTATATCAGACAGAAAACAAGCTATAAAAACAGCCTGTCAGATGGCTAATGCTAATGACATTGTGTTGATTGCCGGTAAGGGGCACGAAACTTACCAAGAAGTAAATGGAAAAAGAACTGATTTTGATGATTATAAAGTGGTGCAAGATTATTTAAAACAATTACAAAAGTAAGATGCTGTATTACCTATTTGAATATTTAGAACAAACATTTGAGTTTCCTGGAGCATCGCTTTTTGGTTTTATAACATTTAGAGCTGCTGTTGCTATTATTTTGTCATTGCTGATTTCTATCGTATTCGGTAAGCGTATCATTGCTTACTTACAAAAACAACAAGTGGGTGAAACCATACGCGACTTAGGGTTAGAAGGTCAGGTTGAGAAAGCTGGTACGCCAACAATGGGTGGAATCATTATCATTTTGGCGACCCTAATTCCGGTACTTCTATTAGCCAAGCTTGAAAATATTTACATCATACTTTTATTGATTACTACCATTTGGATGGGAGCTATCGGGTTTTTGGATGATTACATAAAAAAATTCAAAAACGATAAAGAAGGTCTAAAAGGGAAGTTTAAAGTTTTAGGGCAAGTTGGTTTAGGTCTAATCGTAGGAGCGACGTTATACTTTCATCAAGATGTGACGATGAAAGAAAAGTTGCCTGTGGAGCAACAGGAAATTTTGATAGCTGAAAACCCTCAAATTGCAGCATCTGAACTTTTTGAAGAGGAATCTAAATCCACAAAAACAACTATTCCATTTGTAAAGGGAAATGAATTTGATTATTCAGACTTAATTACTTGGATTAGTCCTGGTCTTAAGGATTATGCGTGGATTGTATTCATCTTGGCAGCAATATTTATTATAACTGCGGTTTCTAATGGAGCCAATCTTACCGATGGCATCGATGGCTTGGCAGCCGGATCCTCAGCCATAATTGTATTGACTTTGGGCATATTCGCATGGGTTTCTGGTAACATTATTTTCTCAGAATACCTCAATATTATGTACATCCCAAGGGTTGAGGAAATCACTATTTATATAGCAGCATTTGTTGGTGCCTTAGTTGGATTTTTATGGTACAACACCTATCCGGCACAAGTATTTATGGGTGATACAGGAAGTTTAACTATTGGCGGTATCATTGCGGTCATTGCAATTGCAGTTCGTAAGGAATGGTTGATTCCGTTGCTGTGTGGCATTTTCTTAGCGGAAAATTTATCTGTTATGATGCAGGTGAGCTATTTCAAATACACACGGAAAAAGTATGGAGAAGGAAGGCGGATTTTTAAGATGTCTCCATTACACCACCATTATCAAAAATCAGGATATCACGAAAGTAAAATAGTTACACGGTTTTGGATTGTTGGCATTTTCTTGGCAATTCTAACGATTGTAACCTTGAAGATTAGATAGATGAAACGGCTAGTTGTGCTTGGTGGAGGTGAAAGTGGAGTAGGTACGGCACTCTTAGGAAAAGAAAAAGGGTTTGAGGTCTTTGTTTCAGATAAAGGAGAGATAAAGAAAAAATACAAGGACGTTCTTATACATCATGAGATTGAATGGGAGGAAAACCAACATTCGGATTCAAAAATATTGAATGCAGATGTTGTAATGAAAAGTCCAGGTATTCCTGATAAGGTTGAATTGGTCCAAAAGCTGATTTCAATTAGGGTTTCAGTAATTTCTGAGATTGAATTCGCTTCTAGATATACTGATGCTACTCTGGTTGCAATTACAGGTAGTAATGGTAAAACAACCACTGCAACTTTGACGCATCATGTGTTGAAACAACAAATAAATGTAGGATTAGCAGGTAATATAGGAGACAGTTTTGCAAAGCAAATTCTAGAGAAAAATTACCCAAACTATGTTTTGGAGATCAGTAGTTTTCAGTTAGATGGCATCGTAAATTTTAAACCACATATTGCTGTTTTAACAAACATTACACCAGATCATTTGGATCGATACGACAATAATTTTGAAAACTATGTGACTTCAAAATTCAGGGTTGTTGAAAATCAAACAGAAGAAGATTATTTCATTTACGACGCTGACGATTCAGTGATTAGAGAATGGCTAATAACACATCCCATCAAATCTCAAAAGTTGCCATTTTCATTACTAAAGGATATTGAGAATGGTGCTTATTTAAAAGACAAAAACATAATAATAACAATAGATAACAATCAAATAATTATGCCAATAAACAAACTTGCCTTAGAAGGAAAGCACAACATTAAAAATGCGATGGCTGCTTCTACAGTAGCTCATTTGCTAAAGATTAGAAAGCAAACCATACGTGAGAGTTTAGAAAACTTTCAAGGTGTGGAGCACCGCTTAGAAAATGTAGTGCGGATTAATAAAGTTCAATATATCAATGACTCAAAAGCAACCAACGTCAATGCAACGTATTTTGCTTTAGAAAGTATGGACGCACCTACTGTATGGATCGTCGGTGGTACAGATAAAGGGAACGATTATAAAGAATTATTTCCTTTCGTTAATGAGAAGGTTAAAGCCATTATCTGCTTGGGTGTAGATAACGAAAAGCTGATGAGGACTTTTGGTAATATGGTAGATGTCATTATAGAAACTCAATATATGAGCGAAGCTGTTAAAATTGCCTATAAGGTTGCTGAGGCTGGTGATAATGTATTGCTGTCTCCAGCGTGTGCAAGTTTTGATCTTTTTGAAAATTACGAAGATCGTGGGCGTCAATTTAAAGCTGCAGTGCGTAACCTCTAAGAGAAATTAATTTGGAGTTGTTTAAGCAAATAAAAGGAGATAGGTTGATTTGGGCAATAGCAGCCTTGCTTGCTATATTCTCATTTTTACCTGTGTATTCTGCTGCTAGTAATTTGGCATATACTGGTGGTGTGGGTAATACCTTCACTTATTTTGTAAAACACTTTATGCATTTATTGTTGGGCTTTGCTATTATGTACGGAGTTCACAAAATCCCTTACCGTTACTTCCGAGGACTATCGATGGTGATGTTACCTATTGTTTTTGTTCTATTAATTGTCACGGTTCTTCAAGGCACCACAATCGATGGGGCTAATGCGAGTCGCTGGATCCAGATTCCACTAGTAAATATGTCTTTTCAGACATCAACTTTAGCTTCAGTGGTTTTAATGGTTTATGTGGCAAGGTATTTATCGAAAATCAAGGACAAAAAAGTGAGCTTTAAAGAGACGCTATTGCCGTTGTGGGCACCTGTGTTTTTGGTTTTGGCTTTAATTCTCCCTGCTAACTTTTCTACAACAGCTATCATTTTTGTTATGATAATGCTATTGTCTTTTATAGGCGGATATCCTATTAAATATCTACTGGTTATTATCGGAACAGGTATTATGGCATTAGTATTTTTCATTTTAGTAGCAAAATCATTTCCTGATGCCATGCCTAACCGTGTAGATACCTGGATGAGCCGAATTGAGAGTTTTACAAGCACGGAAGAAACAGTTGAAGACTATCAGATTGAGCAAGCAAAAATAGCTATAGCTTCTGGCGGAATAAGCGGTTCTGGTCCAGGTAAAAGCAAACAAAAAAACCTGTTGCCACAATCATCTTCAGACTTCATTTTCGCAATTATTATTGAGGAATATGGACTTATTGGAGGTGTGTTTTTGTTAATTCTTTACTCTTGGTTGTTGTTTAGGTTGGTCATTGTGTCCCAAAAATCCGATACGGTTTTTGGAAAATTATTAGTGCTAGGTGTTGGTTTGCCGATTGTATTTCAGGCATTAATAAACATGGCAGTTGCAGTTGAACTTTTCCCTGTAACTGGTCAAACACTACCATTGATAAGTAGTGGGGGAACATCCATTTGGATGACATGCTTGGCCATAGGAATTATTTTAAGTGTTAGCGCAAAACGAGAAGAGATTAAGGAATTAGAAAATAACGAAGAAAATCCGTTGGACATTTTATCCGAAACGATTTAATGAGTAACTATAAAATTATCATATCAGGAGGAGGAACAGGAGGACATATTTATCCTGCAATCGCTATTGCGGATGAAATTAAATCACGCTACCCTGAATCTGAATTTTTATTTGTTGGTGCTTATGATCGTATGGAGATGGATAAAGTACCTCAAGCGGGATATACCATTGAAGGGCTTTGGATTTCTGGGTTACAGCGAAAATTAACACTTAAAAATTTAATGTTTCCCTTTAAACTGATAGTGAGCTTATTGCGTTCGCGGAAAATCATTAAAACATTTCAACCAGATGTTGCTATTGGTACGGGAGGCTTTGCTAGTGGACCTTTGCTACATGCGGCCAATTCTAAAGGTATACCAACATTGATTCAAGAGCAAAACTCTTTCCCGGGCATAACAAATAAACTCCTGAGCAAAAAAGCAGATACGATATGTGTTGCTTACGAAGGCCTTGAAAAATACTTTCCAAAAGAAAAGATTGTTCTAACAGGAAACCCTATAAGAAAAGATTTATTAAATATTGAAGGGAAACAGATTGAAGCTAAAGACACATTCGTTCTAAAGCATAATATGCATACACTTTTAGTTCTAGGAGGTAGTTTGGGTGCACGTAGAGTCAATCAACTTATTGAAGAAAAGTTAGAATTTTTTGCCGAGAACAATGTGCAGTTGATATGGCAGTGTGGAAAATTATACTACGAGCAATACAAAGGCTGTAACAGTTTAGATAACGTGCAAGTTCATGCCTTTTTAAATGAAATGGATATGGCGTACGCTGCTGCGGATATAATAATTTCCCGGGCAGGGGCAAGCTCTGTTTCAGAATTATGTGTGGCTGCAAAACCAGTGATTTTTATCCCGTCGCCAAACGTTGCGGAGGATCATCAAACGAAGAACGCGAAGGCAGTTGCTGATAAAAAGGCAGCTATCCTAATTAAAGAATCTGAGTTAAACGACCAATTTGAAAGTGAATTTTTAGCACTTCTAAATTCTGAAGAAAAGCAAAAAGAATTATCAACTAATATTAAAACATTAGCATTAGTAAACGCAACCAGTTCAATAGTTAATGAGGTTGAAAAATTGTTAAAAAAATAGTGATTAGTCAAAGACAACATATTTATTTTATAGGCATTGGGGGTATCGGTATGAGTGCTTTGGCACGGTACTTTAAGGCGAATGGCAATACCGTCTCTGGCTACGATAAAACTCCGTCGGATATTACTTCTGGATTGGAAGCATTAGGCATTTCAGTAACTTTTGAAGATGACATCGCTACCATTCCAAATGAATTTAAAAACCCTGAACTTACAGCTGTCGTCTATACACCAGCAATCCCTAAAGCTAACAAGCAACTCAATTATTTTATTGAGCATAATTTTAATATTAAAAAGCGCTCAGAAGTACTCGGTGCCATTACTAAAAATACCATTTGTTTTGCAATTGCAGGAACTCACGGTAAAACAACAACCACTAGTATTTTAGGACATTTATTGTATCAGTCAAAAGCTCCTGTAACGGCGTTTTTGGGTGGAGTGAGTGAAAATTATGATTCTAATTTTATTTCAAGTGGAACAGAACTTTCCGTTGTAGAAGCGGATGAATTTGACCGTTCTTTCTTAACGCTTTCTCCAGACTATGCTTGCGTAACGTCAATGGACGCTGATCATCTGGATATTTATGGGGATGCTACAGAATTGACTAAGTCTTTTGAGGAATTTTCAAAACGCGTAAAAGCAAATGGGAAACTATTTGTAAAAAGTGGATTGCCTATAAAGGGTATTTCTTATGGCTTAGAAGATGCATCAGATTATTCTGCCCAAAACATAAAAATTGTAAATGGCAGTTATGTGTTCGATTTAAAAACACCAACTGCAACATATAAAGACTTTCAATTTAACCTACCTGGACGACACAACCTGTCGAATGCAACAATAGCCTTGGCGATGTCTGTAGAATATGGCATCCCTCAGCCGCAGCTCGCCAAAGCTTTAGCATCTTACAAAGGGGTTAAAAGACGATTTACGTATCAGATTAAAACGGATAACCTTGTATTTATTGATGATTATGCTCACCACCCAAAGGAAATTAGTGCAGTAAAGGATGCATTGGATGAAATGTATCCACATAAAAAAGTGTTGGCCATATTTCAGCCACATTTATATTCAAGAACACGAGATTTTGCTGATGAATTTGCGGAATCACTTTCAGGATTCAATGAACTGTTGTTACTGGATATTTATCCTGCAAGGGAATTGCCAATTGAAGGAGTCACTTCGGACTGGCTTTTAAGTAAAATTAGCAATCCTAATAAAAAAGTGATTTCTAAATCAGAGATTATTGATCATGTTCAAAACAGTGATGCCTCTATAATTTTAACAATAGGAGCAGGAGATATAGGAGAAGAAGTAAAACATATTAAACAAGCCTTAAGCGTTGCGAGTTAATTACGGATATATAAAAGTTTTTTTATTGATCATTATGGTCATGTTCTTGTATGCCTTTTCAAATCATAGAAATGCTGTCAGGGTAGTAGGTAAACCTGATATTAATTTTATGGGTGAAGAGAATCTATTCATAACGCATCAGAATGTTAGTAAATTGTTAATACAAAATCAAGCCAGTGTTTCAGACAAGCATAAAGAAATTATAGATTTGAATCGATTAGAAACTGCCCTAAACTCTAATCCAATGGTAAAGAAAGCACAGGTTTATATG
Source organism: Winogradskyella sp. A3E31 (assembly GCF_046720935.1). NCBI lineage: Bacteria > Pseudomonadati > Bacteroidota > Flavobacteriia > Flavobacteriales > Flavobacteriaceae > Winogradskyella > Winogradskyella sp. A3E31. The sequence continues at coordinate 74,650 of NZ_JBHNWH010000002.1, read as the reverse complement.
TCAGTAAATGGTGTGCTTTCTGCCGATATTGAACAAAAGCAACCTATAGCCAGAGTTCATACAAACGCATCATATTATGTGGATGACGAAGGTCAATATATGCCTCTGTCATCAAATTATTCTGCAAGAGTTCCTTTGGTAACAGGTACGGTAAGAAAGAATAATTTAAATACTATATATACGATTTCAAAAGCTATCAATGACGATGAATTTTTAAAAAAACATGTGATTGAGATTCATCAAAACGCTGATGAAACCATCAATCTAAAGATGAGAACTTTTGATTTTATAGTAGAGCTTGGGACATTAGATAATTTAGAGAAGAAGGTAAATAATTTTAGAGCATTTTATAAAAAGGCATTGAAGGACAAAACAATAGAATTATACAGCAGAATTAATTTAAGGTTTGATAGCCAGGTGATTTGCACCAAAAAATAAGCCATGGAGAAGCAGAAAATTTCGGTAGGACTTGATATTGGAACCACAAAAATTGTGGCGATGATTGGTCGTAAAAATGATTATGGTAAAGTTGAGATTTTAGGGGTTGGTAAGTCCAAAAGTCTTGGCGTACATAGAGGTGTAGTAAATAATATTACCCAAACCATTCAGTCCATTCAACAGGCTGTACAAGAGGCTGAGGCTGCAAGCTCAGAAAAAATTGAGGATGTTACTGTTGGTATTGCGGGTCAACACATTAGAAGTCTTCAGCACAGCGATTATATTACTCGAGCTAATTCCGAATTGGTTATCGACGAAGCGGATATTGATAGACTCATCAACCAAGTACACAAACTGGTAATGTTACCAGGGGAGGAAATTATTCATGTTTTGCCGCAAGAATTTAAAGTTGATGGGCAAGCTGAAATCAAAGAACCTATTGGAATGTACGGTGGTCGTCTAGAAGCTAATTTCCATGTTGTGGTTGGACAAGTATCTTCCATTAGAAACATTGGGCGCTGTGTTCAAAGTTCTGGATTAGAATTAGAAGGTATTACGTTAGAGCCTTTAGCTTCTGCAAATGCGGTGTTGAGTCAAGAAGAAAAAGAAGCGGGTGTAGCATTAATCGATATTGGAGGCGGAACAACAGATTTGGCAGTTTTTAAAGATGGAATAATTCGTCATACAGCCGTGATTCCGTTTGGAGGTAATGTGATTACTGAAGATATAAAAGAAGGCTGCTCCATTATTGAAAAGCAAGCCGAACTCTTAAAAATAAAATTTGGCTCGGCATGGCCAGGCGAGAATAAGGATAATGAAATTGTATCAATTCCAGGATTAAGAGGGAGAGATCCTAAAGAAATAACCTTAAAGAATCTCTCTAAAATTATTCATGCACGTGTCGTCGAAATTATTGAACAAGTGTACGTGGAGATTAAAAACTACGGTCATGAAGAACAAAAGAAAAAGTTAATTGCAGGTATTGTATTAACAGGAGGTGGTAGTCAATTAAAACATCTTAAGCAACTAGTAGAGTACATAACAGGAATGGATACAAGAATAGGGTATCCGAATGAGCATTTAGCTGGTGATAGTGATGACGACATTGCTAGCCCTTTGTATGCAACGGCAGTTGGTCTAGTTATGGATGGTTTAAAACGGCAAGACAGAAAACGTGCGGAAGCATTGGAAGCTAAGCAAATAGAAGAGGCAACATCCGATGGAGGTGAAGCTACAAATAGTGAAGTTGAAAATACCACACCAATAAAAGAACGGCGTTCATTTTTAGATAAATTAACCGAGCGGGTTAAGGATTTTCTAGACAACGCAGAGTAAATAAAAATTTTAAAGTAAATATAAACCCATAAGATAAGTCAATATGAGCAACAACAATGAATTTGGGAACATTTCATTCGACCTACCAAAAAATCAATCCAATGTCATAAAAGTGATTGGTGTTGGTGGAGGCGGAAGCAATGCCATCAATCACATGTTTCAACAAGGCATTAAAGGTGTTGATTTTGTGATTTGTAACACAGATGCACAAGCACTACATAATAGCGGCGTGCCAAATAAAATTCAACTAGGAGTTAATCTAACAGAAGGATTAGGTGCAGGAGCCAATCCAGATGTTGGTGAACAGGCTGCTGTAGAAAGTTTGGAGGACATCCGCCGAATGTTGGATACCAATACCAAAATGATATTTATTACTGCTGGTATGGGCGGTGGTACAGGTACTGGTGCGGCACCTATCATTGCTAAAATGGCACGCGAATTAGATATTTTGACTGTAGGAATCGTTACCATGCCTTTTCAGTTTGAAGGTAAAATGCGTAATGACCAAGCACAGCGTGGTATCGAAAATTTGCGTCATCATGTAGATTCATTGGTTGTTATTAACAACAATAAGCTTAGGGAAGTTTATGGCAACCTAGGATTTAAAGCTGGGTTTTCAAAAGCCGATGAAGTGTTAGCTACGGCATCAAGAGGGATCGCAGAAGTGATAACGCATCATTATACACAAAATATTGATTTACGTGATGCCAAAACGGTATTGAGTAATAGCGGTACAGCAATTATGGGATCTGCAACCGCTTCTGGTCAAACACGTGCTCAGGAAGCCATTATGAAAGCTTTAGATTCACCTTTATTAAATGATAATAAAATTACAGGAGCCAAAAACGTATTGTTGCTTATCGTTTCTGGTTCTCAGGAAATTACTATTGATGAAATCGGTGAAATCAATGATCATATCCAAGCCGAAGCTGGCTATGGAGCCAATATTATTATGGGTGTTGGTGAAGATGAAGCCTTAGAAGAATCAATTTCAGTAACTATTATAGCTACAGGATTTGATATAGACCAGCAAAATGAAATTTCTAATACAGAAACTAAAAAAGTGATTCATGCTTTGGAGGAAGATCATAGTGATATGGGAAACGTTGATCGTGATCCTGCTATCATTACACCAGATATAGTTCTTGAAGATGAAAAGGAAAAGCCAATTGTTCACACCTTAAGTGATGAAAGCGATATGGTTGATGATTCGGATTCAGATTTGATAAAGACCACAGACGAAATAAGAAATATTAATGTCATTTATGATGAAGTTTTAGATATAAAACCTGTGGTTGAAGATGATTTTGTGATAACCCCAGTGAGTCCAAAAGCCGAAGAGGTGACTCCTGAAAGTGACGAAGAACAAATCACTTTGACTTTTGATTTGCCTCTATCCTCAACACATACAAAAGATGAATCTGAGAAAGATGAGAATACTGATAAAGGCATGATGTTTCAGTTAGATGACGAGGTTAATGAGATTGATGTCAATGATCCTATTGAGTTAATTTCTGTAACCGAAGTCAATGAAGAAGGTGAAAAGCGTTATGCTTTAGAAGAATTTTCAACCTATGATTCTAACGTTAATAAATCCAATGACACAGAAGTAAAAGAAGAGGTGGTTTTTGAAAAGAAAGTGCTTTCTGAAGAGAAAACAGAAGAGGTGCCATTAGAGGATGTTGATCCTATGAATAGCCCGATTTCAGAAATTTTAAAAGCACGTGCTGATGAACGTCGCCGTATGATGAAGGACTTCAACTATAAATTCAATAATGCAAAGATTGATGAAATAGAGAAAGAACCTGCATACAAAAGACAAGGAGTAAATCTAGAGCAAGCACAACATTCTTCCGAAACTAATGCGTCTCGTACTTCAGTAGGAACGGATGATAACGATGATATTCAACTGAGAAGCAATAATTCTTTTTTGCACGATAATGTTGATTAATAGCTGTACCAAATAGGTGCTTTACCAAAGCCCGAAAACACCCCCAAAGTTTTTCGGGCTTTTTCATTGGTTTCTTATTTGTTTAAAGAAAAGACTCCAAATTCTTTAGTATATTCGCAGCGCAAATAATAAAGAGAGTTATGAGTTTACAAGCAGATGTAATGACGGCGATGAAGACAGCGATGAAAGAAAAAGATCAAACAGCTTTAGCAGCCTTACGTGCAGTGAAGTCGGAGATACTTTTAGCTCAGACGGCTTCTGCTTCTAACGACGCATTGACCGAGGAAGAAGAAATAAAAATTCTATCTAAGCTTGTAAAGCAACGAAAGGATAGTGCCGCTATTTTTACTGAGCAAAACCGTGAAGACTTGGCAGAGCCAGAATTAGCACAAGCTGAAGTTATATCACAATTTTTACCAGAACAATTAAGTGAGGATAAAATTGCTGAAGTTGTTGAAAACGTAATTGCAGATGTCAATGCAGAAGGTATGAAAGACATGGGCAAAGTTATGGGAATGGTGAGTAAACAATTAGCTGGTAAAGCAGACGGAAAAACCATTTCAACAATTGTTAAGGCAAAATTAATGTCTTAGATAGTATAGATTCCTGCTTTCATAGGAATTAAAAGGCCGCGTGGCGCAACTGAATAGCGCATCAGATTTCGGCTCTGAGGGTTGGGGGTTTGAATCCCTCCGCGGTCACAAGTTAAATCCTAATTTACTTATTATAAGTGAGTTAGGATTTTTGTTTTTTGTTGTGACCGATTTGTGACCATCATTTACCTTTTAGAAAGGTATAAATTTATTCAACAATTAAAAATTCAATAGGCATTATAATCTCATTTTACAGTTTCTAGCATTTGTTTAGTTGCTACAGTTCTAAACCCTGTGTGGTCAGATGCAGAATCCATGCTTGTTCCCATTTTTGCAGAAATCCTAAAACTAGCGCAATAGGAGGCATGACATAAAAAGGAACCTCCTTTTATAATAACCTCTTTTTGATATGGATTATTTGGGTTGTAAGCCATTGATGCCCCTTGCGGATTTAATAGAACTTTAGAGGTGTCGATTTCCTTATAATGGTTAACTTTGAAGAGGTCACTGGTTAGTTCCCAAACATTGCCTAGCATATCATAGATGCCAATACTGTTTGGCGCATAGGATTTAACTGGGGATAGCATTTCAAAACCATCCAAACCTTCATTTTTAGTGGGAAACCTCCCCTGCCAAGTATTGGCTTTACTATTTAAGACCTCATAATTATTACCCCAGGTATAAATTTGTTCTGTTGCTGTGCCCTGGGCAGCAGATTCCCACTCAGCTTCGGTTGGCAACCTCCTATTGGCCCATTTGCAATAAGCTAGTGCATCCTCTAGGGCTATATGCACCACCGGATAATCATCTTTGTCTTCAATCGAACTTCCAGGACCTTCGGGCATTCTCCAGTTAGCGCCAATCTTCCAAGTCCACCATTGACTGTAGTTTTCCATATTTACAACTGTCTGTACTTCTTTATTGAATATAAGACTTCCTGGTCGCAGTATGGAATCGTGTGGTTTTGGGGTTCCTGGAGGTAATTCTTTTTTCATTTCTTCCCAATCGATTGGGCGCTCAGCAACTGTTACATACCCAGTAGCATCAACAAATGCTTTATAATCTTTATTTGTCACCTCTGTTATGTCAATAAAAAAACCATCAACAGCCACCTTGTGTGCTGGTTTTTCTCGCATCATGGCAAATCTGTCGTTGGCCTTTGCTCCTTGGATGAATGTTTTTCCATCAACCCATACCATACCTTCGGGTGTTTTTAAACCCTTTGGTTGATCGACTAGGAGCTGAATATCGCTGTCATTCTTTTTCTCTTTTGTTGTGACGGTATTGATTTGTTCTCCACTTTTTGTTTCAGACTTACATCCAAAAACGAGTATCAAAAACATGCTGATTATAAAAATGTGGAACCTCATAGAATAAGTCATTTATTTTGTGAATATAATTTTATTTGTATCTAAAGCTCAAAACTAAGGGGTTTATAAATCTTAGGACTTACTATTTCAACAGTTTTTATTTTACATAGTTATATGAAACTTAATTAACGCTTAAGATTTTGATTAATAGTATGTTGATTTTTATTATATTAGACGACTAGATTTTAAATTCAATTTAAAATCAAAAATAATTCTCATCATCCAATATCCTTGTTAAATACTTAATTGATTTGGTGTTTATTAAAGTTTAATTATTAAGTATTTAAAAGAGTAAGTTTGTATGCCCCATCCTAAGAAATCCGCTTTAGAATTAAATGAAAAGGAATTTAAAGAAATTGGCTATCAATTAATAGACTCCATTGCTCATTTAATTAATAATATGTCCGATTTGGCGTTGACTACTGATGTTTCAACTGAAGAATTAAGAGCTCAGTTAATAGGTCATTCAATATCAGATGAAGGTGTTTCTGCAAAAGAGCTATTTAATAAAACAACCGAACTTTTAATTAATTACTCTTTGTTTAATGGCCATCCAAAATTTATGGGTTTTATTACCTCTGCTCCTGCACCCATTGGTATTTTAGGAGATCTATTGGGGTCTGCTATTAACCCAAACGTTAGTGCACAGATTCTGAGTCCTATTGCAACCGAGATCGAAAAGCAGACTATTGAATGGATAAGTGATTTTATTGGAATCGATAGTGGTTATGGTGGCCTTTTGGTTAGTGGTGGTAATATGGCAAATTTTACAGGTTTTCTAACGGCAAGAACTTCCAAAATACCTATAAAATTTAAAGAAAAAGGATTTTCATGCCTAAAGGCTAAATGGATAGTATATTGCTCTGAAGCGACACATACATGGATTGAAAAAGCAGTAGTTTTATTTGGGCATGGCCTAGATTCGGTAAGATGGATACCTGTTGATGGTGATAATAAAATTGACGATAATCAATTAGAAAATAGTATTCTTGAGGATATAAAAAATGGTGATTCACCTTTTATGGTTGTTGGTACCGCTGGTGATGTAAGTACAGGTGCGGTTGATAATCTTAAGCGAATTTCTGAAATTTGTAAAAAGTATGAATTATGGTTTCATATCGATGGTGCTTACGGGACTCCAGCAGCAGCATTACCTGAATTAAGTGAGACTTTCTCTGGTATAACTGAGGCAGACTCCATTGCTTTAGACCCTCACAAATGGCTATATGCACCTTTAGAGGCTGGCTGTATTTTAGTTAAAACCCCTGAACATTTAACAGATACCTTTAGTTCACGACCAGAATATTATAATTTCGATGGGTTTAATCCAGAATTAGCGCATAATTTTTATGAATACGGAATGCAAAACTCTAGAGGATTTAGAGCTTTAAAAGTATGGTTAGTATTACAGCATTCTGGTAAAAAAGGGATAATAGATGCCATTAGAAAAGACATAGAACTCTCTAGACTATTTTACAATTTAGCAAGTGCTAATCCAAATTTAGAAGCTATTACTCAAAATTTAAGTATTACGACTTTACGCTATATTCCAAATGAAGCTAATAACAACATATATTCAGATTTGAATTATTTGAATAGACTTAACGAAAAACTTCTTAGTAGCTTGCAGAAAAGCGGGGAGTTATTTCTGTCTAATGCTATAATCAATAAAAAATTTAGTTTAAGAGCATGTATAGTCAATTTTAAAACTTCTGAAGAAGATATAAAAGAATGTATCGATATTATCGTTAAAACAGGAAAACAGATTCACTTAGAAATGTCTTCTAAGAGTATTTAATTTTTCAATTTAGCTATACTGTTGTTGTGTGCGCTTTATTATGCTTTTTATTTACATCATCTAACCTGTGATATAGCTCTTTTAAATTTACAGAAGTACTCATAATATTTTCTGTTAATTTTTCCCTTTCGTCTTGACTTAAATTAGGTGTCATATCAGTTATCATTCTAGGAACGGTTAATTCATGTAGTCCATGAATTGGTAAATTTGCCAGATTTATTTGGGTTTGACCATTTTGACCTCTCTTAACGTCATCTTTATTAGGTAAAGGGAAGTTAGAATCATAAGGTACAGTTAAAGTTATTTTATCTTGCCTTGGGTTATTTTCTGTAAGTACTTCTTCAAACGTAGGAGCCTGATTAGTTCTTTCACCAAGACACCATCTTGATTTTGGAATACCAGACCACTCTAACAATGTTGCCAATATAGAAGTTGAATCATAAGATATACCTGTTCCAGATCTAAAAACCGTGTTTTTTCCTATCCAAGGTGAAACAAGAATAGTTGGAATTCTAACTCCCATAATATCAAAATTAAATCCATCAATGGAATCATTTGGATAAGGGTTTGCCGCATAGGGAGGCTTAACATGGTCTGCTATACCTCCGTGTTCATCAAATGTTATTACAAACAGAGTCTTTTCCCATAATGGGCTATCTTGGATAGCATTAAAAATATCATTTAGGGTTCGTTCACCTGGAATTAAATCATTACCTGGGTGATACGATGTCGAGCCATTGCTAGCCACCCATTTAGGCTCAATAAAAGAAAACTTAGGTAAGGTGCCATATTTTAAATCGTCATAAAATTGATTTAACTGTGGTGCATAGTTGCCAATGACAAACGGATTATCGATTGATGGTATTTGTCCCTTAAGAAATAAATTATAGGTAAATTGGCATCCAATCCATTCTACAGCGTTATAAATCTTAAAATCTTTTATTCCATTACTCCATAACACTTTCCAAATTGACGGTCGATGTGGATACTCTGACCATTCGGTATATTCTACACCGTTCTGAAAATTATCTAAATGTCCGAGAGAAGATCCTGTTAAAGCAAAAGCTCTATTAACATCTGTTCCGCCAGGCATTGAACAAAACCAATCATCTGAAATTGCAAAATTTTCAGCTAAACCATTTAGTACTGGTAATTGCTCAGGGGTGTAGCTAAGCATAACTTCTCGAGTACCATTATTTATCGCAAACCCTCCCATATCTGGTTCAGGCTTTTCACCATTAAGATATTTTTGCAATGTTTTTTTATCATTAAACATTTGCCGTAGTACATCAGAGTTATTATGGTACGGATCATTCTCATCTAAATCAAGCACAAAGCAATTCTCCTCATCGCCTGGTTTATCATTACCTGTAACTGGATAACATGGTTTACCCTTTTTATATTTTAATGTATTTGGATCTGGTAATTTACCGTTGTTATATTTAGTAATCGCAAACTCTTTACCCAGATACTCGTTAGTAAAAGACTTATCAACACCGTCAAAAGTCCCCTCACGCCCAATTACTTTGTAATTAGCATTATTCTCATACAACCAACCGCACACATGGTCAAACGATCTGTTTTCTATCATATAGTAGATTACATGTTCTATTTTATCACGCATAAAATCCATTGTTCCTGGTGTGTCAGCTTCTTTTTCATTATATGGAATAAGTGTTTCTACAGCATTTAATATGGAGTTTTCATTTATGCCATTAGGTAATTTTCCGGTCTTGCCTGCAGATATTAAAACGTCAGCACTTGTTGCATTAAAATTCCAAAGTTGAAATTCATTTGTTTTAGTATTCCAACTGATGACCTGCGTACCCATTACTATAAGTTCATGATCTTCAGTTATTCCTAAAGAATTCCAGTTACCTTTATTTATTGCTGGATAACTCAGAGGATTTTCGCTTTGGGCATCGAACTGCCAGATATTATAATTGCCGGTTTCCTTTTCATAATCAATAACGTAGCCGCCTATAGGAATCAGCTCATGGCCTAACTCAACAGATAGCCAAGCTCCTTGAGGTGTTACAGGTGCTGGTAGTGGATCCGAGCTCCCATTATCAAAATTAAATAATTGGTATGTCCCCCTACCTTGAGTAGGTATCCAATTGAGAACAAAATTATGAAGGGAGACTAATTTTAGGGTGTCGCCTTTTTCATAGCCCTTTTTTGCACCTTGTGGGTTAGAAAAGTCGGACCTTGAACCAAAAAATTTTTTCTTGGCCCACGTACCTGCTTGTACAGCTTTGTTTGTCCATGTATTAGTGTTAAAACTACCTAGAGGGTCATCTGCTTCAGGATTAAATTCTAATAACCTATAGGTGTATTGTTCATCCTTATTCATGGCACTCCATTGCAACACATAATTTCCAACTTGAATTATTTGATCTCCTTCTGGAATAATCAATGGATTATTATACTTTATTTCTTTTAGTAATGATGGGTGATTAATGTCGAAACTCCATATTTGATAGGAACTATTTTTACTGTTTTGGCTGATAACGTATTGATAATTTTGACTAGGCATTTGTGTTTTATTTTTGGTTGATTAATTCTTTAATATAAATTTCCTTATCCTTTGGTGCCCCCAGGTTTTATTTTACCAGAACACGGGTTGTCTTGCTTTTCTGCATCCGCACATCTTTTCCATGCTTCTTCAAATGTATATTTTGGATGAGGCTTAGGAAGTGGCTCAAAAAATAAATCCATTTGGGCTAGGGCACAAATTGTGCGACGGTCATTAGGGGCCTTAGGTTCTGGTGCACCTAATCCGTAGGGATTTCCATACCATCGCTCACAGGCCTGGCGCTTTGCTTCTTCAGGATGAATATTTGGATTGTCATGGTATAATTTTAAAAATGTCGCGGCTACCAAATCTTGAGCTTGGTATTGGCGTATGTCGGGTATCTTGTCTGGGTGCTTAGTGCATTTACCTGTTACACCTGCTGCAATCATATGATTTCCAATAAAATATGGTGTTTCTCTTTTTGAGTCAGGCCTTACCTTAAAAGTCCCAACTTGCATCACATTAACTTGAGGGATTTTATTTGCGTCTTGAGGTAAGATATCAGTATATGCAGTCCTAAACCAACCTGGTGCTTGCGGATCATATAAAGGTGAGCCACAAATTAAGAGAGGCAGTGTGTACTTATTGTCTTCTTCCCAGCCTGGTGGAGTTAGATATAACTCCAACATAGACTTTATATAATCTCTGTCTTTTGGGCCATCAAAAAAAGCTGAAGCCATCATAATGGGGAAATAATCATTAGGGTATTCACTTTCTCCAGAACCTGGTGCTGCAATAGGGTTGACATCTATAAATGTTTTGTAATAGTCAACATCATCAGGAAGAACTCCAGCGGATTTCAAAATCCTTTCCCATCGATTCATTGTCATAGCATTGTTAAATGTCGCTAATTGTGGAACAGCCCACGGTGGATAATGCATTAACAGAAGCCCTTTTTGCCCCATAACATTGAGACCTAATGGAGGAAATAGGCACCATTTAGATGTGCCATCGGATGGGCTATCATTTACATGATAGTTTTTCATTGGATTCCATACACCGAATTCCTTAAGCAATTCCATTCCCTTTATTGCTTTTTGAGCATGGTTTTTATTGAATATTTCTACATGTCGTTCTGCAAATCTAACAAGTTGAGATTTTGAACCAGAGCTACTGAGTGTTACTTCATAATTACCTTTTTTAGGTGTCACTTCTACATTTAGAATTTCACTGACGCCATCTGCTTTTAGTGAATTATGGGTGTAGTAACTAATAACATCTGAATAATTTTGAAATTTTAAACTTTTATCTGCAATTTCTGGATCAGGAAATAACTCTTCAATAGGTTTTACTGCACCTAAAATGTAACTATGTGTAACCATATATTTAATATTATGTTAGACTATAAACTAAATAATGATTTGGGTCTTGTAAATTGATAAAATCTCAATTGGGATGTATCATTGAGATTTTTAATCTATTAGGAACGAGTAAGATAATGATTTTTTTCGATTACAAGATTAACATACAATAATTATGATGTAATTTAATCTGTGAAATTTTTACCATGAATTAAAAATTTATTATTGAAGTGCTCAAGTTTCTCTTTGTAGCCTTCATTTTTAAAACTACTAGGTAAACGAGAAAATCCCTCAATAGATAAACCCATAAGTGTTTTAGAGATATCACGTATTTTTTTTGATTCTAACCCATAACAAGATTCTTTGTAAAGTACACTGTATATGGGGTATAAAGGTTTTAGTAGGTCTATTATAGTATCTAAATTTTTAGAATCATAAAGTAACCCTGTGTAAAAGCAAATTGGGGACAACTGCCATTCTAAAGGAGGCGAATCAATAGACCTGAGTTCTAGGTAGCCTTTTTGGATTCTTACCTCTGGGAATAGTAAGGAAATATGATTTTTAAGATCTAAAACAGTTGGCCAAGCATCATTTATTTTATTACCCATCCAATATTTTAATGTCATTTCTTTGCTCAAAACTTGTGCTCCAAATTCTGACATATAAATTAAAGGGGCATTGATTGTAAACTTATAGTACTCATCGACAAGATCTTGTATCGATAAAGATTGGAGAGGCTTGTGCAGGGATAGAATTCCAGTTCTAGAATTGTCCATGTTTTGCCAAATATAACTTCTGTAAGATTTAAAAGGCTTTCTGTTTTTATTAATTTTATAGGAGTTGGCAAATATTGCGGTAGTAAAGGGGACAAGTAAATTAGCAGCAATTAAACGTTTTGCTTTTATGCTTTCTTCATCCCCAACATCAACATTAATGTGCATTGAACAGGTTTTTAACATCATTTTCCTTCCGTATTTACTAATGCTATTTAAGTAATTTTCTAAAGCTATATATCTTGGTTTTTGTAATTGGTTAGTAAGCTTTTTAATCTTAATAGGATTAATACCATATTGTTGAAAATTTATACCAGATAGATGAGTTACTTCTTTTAAGATCTTTTGACCAAATTTTATCTGATGTTCTAAATCTGCTAAGCTTAGGCATGGCTTAGTACTAATTTCTAATTGGCCTCCAGGTTCAAAAAAGATGCTGTTCCCATTAGAAAAAGGAATCTTATCCACTAAGGTTAAATCGGTATTGGGATTTATTTTAAAGGCTCTAGATTTTGAAATTTTGTCGTATTGCTCAGATATTTTAATTAATGATGGTATTATAGGGTTATTACCATTGTAAAGTTGAGCAGGCTTAATTTCATTAATCGAATTTTCGGAGATAGGGAAGAGTTCTAATTCTACACCAATTTTTAACGGTTCTGATACGCCTGTTTTTTTTTGAAGACCTAATAAATCTGACTCGATGTAGCTGCGGATGATATCGGCAGAGAGTTTACGCTGCTTCATCTATTCTCCCGTTCTTTTATATGCCCATCATAAATCACTTTAGCTGAATCCAATACTGTTTGTGAAACATCAATACCAGAAGTTTGTTTTATTTCATTTAACCCTGTTGGGCTTGTTACATTTATTTCTGTTATGTAATTGCCGATTACATCTATTCCTACAAAGAATAGGCCTTGTGACTTAAGTTCATTTTTTATTTGAGAACAAATCCAAAGATCCCTTTCGGTGAGTTCAAACCCAACTACTTTGCTTCCAACCGCCATATTCCCTCTATGGTCAACACCTTGAGGAAATCGTGCAATCCCATTTTGTATTGGTACTCCGTTAATTAAAATAATACGTTTATCACCAGAGATTTCAATGTCCGACAAATAGAGTTGAGCTACAATGTACACTGTTTCTTTTTTAGTGACTTCCTCAATAATTACAATAGTATTTGGGTCATTTTTACTGATTATAAACACCGATTCCCCTCCCATTTTATCAATAGGCTTAAGAACAATTTTATTGTGCTTTTCTAAAAAATCTAAAATGGACTTTTTAGAACGTGTAAAAATCGAAGGAGGACAACATTGTGGAAAATTTGAAGCAAAAACCTTTTCATTGGCATTTCTTAGTGCAGAAGGTTTGTTTAGTACAAGTACACCTTCCTTTTCTGCTTTCTCAAGGATATATGTTGAAATAACATATTGAATATTGAAAGGTGGATCTTTTCTCATAAAAATAATGTCCAAACTACTTAATACATCAAAAGACTCTTGCTTAACCTCGAACCACGTTTCTGATTTATTATTTACGTCTATAGATGTAATTTTACCATAAGCAGAGTCATTTTTTATTTCTATATCATTTAGAGTTAAATATAGTATTTCCCACCCACGAGACTGAGCCTCTAACATAAGTGCTAGCGTTGAATCTTTTTTTGGATTTATTGTTTCTATAGGGTCCATTACAAACCCAACTCTCATTCGACTCATGTGCATTTTTATGTGTTAGATGTACTCAAATTAATTAAAATATTGTTTGTTTTATTTGTGTTTTAAGCTTTCATAACCTCTCCAAGATTTATCTGGAGGGTTTTTCAAATACGTTTTAATACGATTTAGAAAGAGATTTACAACGTTATCTGTTGGGTCAATTTCGCGGGCATTAAGAAATATTGTTTTTGCATTTTTAAAATCTCTAGAAAAATATAGGTCCATCCCTTGAGATACTAATGTCATAGTTTTTTTCTTTAACTCTCGGTTGGTTTCATTTTCAGCATCAATCACTTCATACAATTTAACAGCCGTATCTTTACCTTTTACTGCAACGTAATCGACCATTCTTAAAGTAAAATAGTCTTTATCCTCAATAGTTTTATAGGTGTGTTCACTAATAAGTAATTTTGCTCCATACAACCGAGTTAAACTTTCGATCCGTGAGGCAAGATTGACGGTATCTCCCAAAACAGAACATTGCATTCTATTTAATGCTCCCATTGTTCCTAATACTAATGGACCTGTATTAATGCCCACTCCAATACTTATTGGTGGGATATTTTCGTTTTTTGAAGAATCATTAAAATTTGATAAAGCCCTTGTCATTTCTATTGCAGCTTTTACAGCTTTAAAACTTGATGTTGGGAATAATGCCATTATTTGATCACCCTGATAGGAGTCAATAAACCCTCCCATACCTTTTATAACGATACCCATTTCATTAAATAGTCTATTCAAAAATTGTATGACTGCCTTAGGTGAAAGCTTTTCAACCAATGGGGTGAAATTTAATATGTCCGAGAATAGAACGTTCATTTCCATTGAAACGGATTCACCCAGTTTAACATTTGTAATACTTTCATGACCGAGATGTTTGAGGAATTCTCCGGGCACAAAACGCTCTTGAGCCTTTAAAAGACTTTTTTGTTGCTCGTATATTCTTGCATTTTCCATTGATATAGAGGCTTGACTTGCCAAAAGGTTTATAACCTTCACTCTTTCCTCGGTAAAAGCGCCAGAAATAATGTTATTCTCAAGATATATGGCCATTGGCCATTTACCATGCTTTGGAAGTGGAATACATAAAATCGAAAGAGGTTTTTTCTTTTTTAAATAAGGATCTGAGGAAAAGGTGTGAATTCCGCTAGCATTGTCAATAACTATTGGCTTTTGAGTTCTTAGGGCATTATTTATTAATGTTAACGGTAACACTGGGATGCCTTCATTGTCTTTTAAGTTATTTGATATTTTTAATTCAGTTTTTGTGCCATCCCTATACTTTACCAGTTGTATTTTATTTTCTTTTTCTAGCAGTAAGAAGCCTCTTTGTGCACCTGCATTTTCCATTAAAATAGTTAAGGTAGAAAGCAATAGCTTATCTAAAATTAATTCTCCAGAGATGGATTGGGAAGCCTTTAAAATTGAGCTAAAATCAAGCGATGTGTCTTGGTCCGTATTGTCATTGGAGAATAGTTTTTTAGTAGAGTCTCTAGAGTTATTTGTATAAATACCATACGATTTGGTCATTTCATTAACTTTTCTAGCTGCTCCCCATCTGTAGTACAAAAACTGAGATTCTTTAAGATAGCCTTCCGCTGCTTTTACGAGATTGTTTTTTAGAAAGAACTTTCCTGTAAACTCATTTGCCATTGCTTCATCCCTTCTGTAATTATTGTCTTTTGAAAGTTTGATGGAGCTTTCATATAAAGTTATAGCAGTATCTATATTACCTGAAATATTTGCTAGTTCAGCTTCCATTAAACGAAGTAAGTGCATAAAATTTTCTGGACATTGATTGGCCCATTTTGAAACAATATCCCGATTCTCTATCATTTTTAATAAACATTGACCCTTGTTTTTTTTGGGATTTAGGTTTATCAGCATGGCTCTCACTAAAAAAGCAACAATTTGAAATCTAGTTGCCTGCGGAAGCGCCATAAAGGATGAGATGTTTTCCTCTAATTTAATAATATGGGGTAAGGCACCTTCCGGGTCGTTATATAAAAGGTAAATTTCAGCCTTATACAAATGATAATTACATATCCCAGTCATAAAATGACGTTGGTGCATGCCTTTTAGGCATTCATCTTCATCATAATTTTCGTCGGTAAGTGAAAATTTTCCTACCGTTAAGCCCATAAAGTTAAGTTGCATTTGCAAAAACAAAGTACCAGAATCTAGTGAGTCTTTATATTCACATTCTCTAACTATTTCTAATAATTTTTTATGTTCAGTAGATGAGGTTTCAAGGTCTAGAGACGGATCCCAAATTATACAGTCTTGAGCACTATATGCAAGATATAATAGATCGCCTGATTGGTAGCCAGCTTCAATGCCTTTTCTAAACCAAGGAGTCATGGTAGACCAGTGGTTGTTCCAATGATGCACAAACATGGCATAAACATACATTATGCGCGCTCTAAGAGGCACATTATCTAATTTCTCAATGAGTTTTACTCCCAATTTTCCGTACTCGTACCCTTGGGCAGTATCATTAAAGTGACCACATAATAACATCCCATACGCAGCATACGAGAATGCAGTTTCTGGGCTGTTACCATATTGAAGACCAATATTTACAGATTTTAATACCAAATAAGGAAACATTTCTCCGCTTCCGGATAAAAAAGCTGCGGGGAAAATCTCCATAATTAATTGGCTCGCGATTTGTGCTTTTTGATCTTTTATTTCTGGTAGATGAATTAGGTCTGAAACTTCTCGATTATTTAAGTGTTTTTTTACCAATTCTACTTCTTTGTCTACATCTTTAGTTGAAGGGTTGTCATTAAAATTGAACCCTAATATTAAAAGGCCATCATAAGCGGCTTTAATAGATTCTTTCATCCTTTGGGTTGTAGAATATTGTCTAGTCCTAGACGACAATACTAGCCCTTTCTCAATTGGTGTTTTTGATTTTTCTAGAAGTGTATTTGTGAGTTTATCGGCATTTTCCCAGTCCCCGGTTAAGTAATAACTGTATTGTAATTCGTTGTGTAGTTCCCATGTTAGCTGATAGTTGATTTGCCAGGACATTTTACCAAGCATTTCACGCCCAATCTTTAAATAGTCTAATGCTGAAGAATATGCTGATGATTCCTTGGCTTTTCTACCTGCTTCTAAATTAAGTTTTGCAATATGAATTCTGTTTTCTTGTTCAGTTATTAATTGTCTGCCAATATTTAAATGATTAATAATATCTAGGAATTTCTCATCTTGATTTACTTCTTTCGAATTTTTAAGTAACAATCTTCCGATAGACAGATGAATAGTTTCTTTTTTGTTCTCTGGTATTTGCGAATAGGCTGCCTGTTGAACCCTGTCGTGTTGAAACTTATATACTGGATTTATAGTTTTAGATGAGCTTATATTTATGTTCTTTTTACTCTTGTAGTCTTCAAAAAATTTATAGTTATCGTCAAGAGGTGTAATCATGTTTTGCAATAGTGCTTCGTAAAGACAAGCACCTGTTTCTTCAAAGGAGTCTTCTTGAATGATGGATAGTGTATTTAAATCGAATGTGGATCCAATACATGCAGCTAACTGAAGTGCTTTTTGGGTTGTTGCCCCAAGTTCTAATTGCCTACTTACTAAAATGTCAATAACATTATCCGAATATTTTTCTTTATTTAAGGCATTAATATTGCAGTTCCAATAACCTTTATCTAAATCAAAATAGATAACACCTTTATCTTTTAAGTTTTTTAAAAGCTCAATTAAAAAAAACGGATTACCATGTGTTTTTTCGTAAACTTTTTGAGTCAATTCTTTTGCCAAGATTAAATTACAGAGCAAAGTATCCTTTACTAGTGATGAAGTAGCAGATTTGTTTAGAGGGTTTAAAACTAGGTTGTCTACAAACCTTTGCCTTTCAATTTCCCTAAGAGTTAAATCTAACGGATGCGTGGCATCAACTTCATTATTACGATATGCGCCAATTAGAAAAACATAGTTTAATTCTTCGGATAACACCAATTGTTTAATTAGATTTAGGGTTGGGATATCGCTCCATTGAAGGTCATCGAGGAAAATAACTAGAGGATAATTTTCACTGCCAAAAACATTTATAAAATTAATTAAGCAAGTAAGGAAACGGTTATGACTTTCTTCTATAGGGAGGTTTAAAACCGATTCTTGTTGCCCAATGATAAGTTCTAGTTCGGGTATGTAATCTATAATAAGTTGACCGTTGCTTCCCAAGGCGTTAAGAATTCTTTTTTTCCAGGCTTTTAATCGATTTATAGGCTCACCTAGTAAAAGCTTTATTAAATTACCAAGGGCACTAATAATAGTTGTGTATGGTGCGTTTTGTTTAAATTGATCGAATTTACCCTCAATTAAAAAGCCATTTTTACTCGCAATGCTTCTTCCTAATTCTTTTACTATTGCGGTTTTACCGACTCCTGAATAACCAGATACTAAGCAGAATTCAACACTTCCCAAACTTGCATTTTGCAAGTGTGACTCTAATTTTTTAATTTCCTTTTCTCTGCCATAGAGCTTTTGAGGAACTTTAAATTTCTGTGATATATCTGACTGGGCAATATCAAAATAAAAATCATTACCATGGATTTTAATTTGCTCTTTACATTTCTGTAAATCAATTAAAAGCCCATAATTACTTTGATACCTGTTTTCAGCGTTTTTCGAAACTAATTTTAATATAATTTTAGATAAGACTTCAGGAATATTTTTATTAATTAAGTTTGGTGCTTTTGGCTCTTTACTTATAATATGGTATACCCATTCTAAATTATCATTAGCTTCAAAGAGATACTGGCCAGTTAGCAATTTATAGAATACGGCACCTAAGGCATAAAAATCTGATCTATAGTCTACACCTCGGTTTATCCTCCCTGTTTGTTCTGGGGATAAATACGGTAAAGACTTTATGGCCCAATTTTTTAATGATGATGATTCTAAGTACTCTTGCGATAGTGCAGAAGATTGATCAAAATCGATTAATTTGATTTTTTTTGTTTTTGGATGTATTAAAAAGTTAGATGTCTCGATATTATTATGAACGATACCATAGCTATGAACAACATTAATAGTATTTACCAAGTCTGTTGCAATTGATAAAAAGTCGTTAATAGAATACACATCTTGGGAATGTTGTTTCTGGTAGTTACTTAGTGAAATTCCAAAATCCTCTAATACTAGTCCAACATTTGCATTACCATATTGTATTAAATCATGGCATTTAATAATATGATCATCTTCAAATTGTGTAATTATTTCGTACTCCCTCCTAATTTTTAATAAATCGTCTTTCTTTAAAAATTCAGAATTAAAAGTCTTAATAACAACATCTAGATTATCTGTCTTTCTTGTGGCCTTATATAATACGTGTTTTTGAGATCTATGAATCTCATCATTAAGCATATACCCAGGTATAATTTCTAAATATTCTTTATTTAATTTTAGAGACATTAAATATTAAAAGCTTGTTTAAACCTTTCCTGAAATGCTTGTTGTGCATTGTGCAATAGAGGTGTGCCATGACCGCAAAGGGCATGTTTAAATTGGATGTCTTTTAATCTTACAAAATCATCTTTTTGAGGTTGACTCTCATGCATCCAAGCAGGACCAAGGTTAGCAGATTGAAAAAAGTTCATCTGCTTCATTGTTTTTATCGTTGATTCATCAAAAAATTCATCTGGGGCTTCCCAATTTTGAAGAGAATCGCAGGCAATCATAATCCCACCTTCTTTGTCGAGTCTAATAATACATTCTGGACGCTTTACAGTATTAAATATAAATAAGGAAGCATTTTTTATAGGCAACTTATTACCTTCAATTAAAGGTTCATCAATTTTTAGAGCACTTTCTATAGTCATATCTGGTAATGCCCAAAATTTAGCGTTGTAGCGTTTTATATAGAATTCATCGTCAATTCCATGCATATCGCCAATTCTTACAACATTGGTTACCTTTCCAAGCTCATCTAATGCTTTCAGTCCATCTTCATTTAACTTAACTGAATTAAAAATGCTGAGGTTTCCATCCTCCCTAACAATTGTCATATTTCTGCTAAACTGCCACATGGAACCAAAAAATTCATTTTTCATCGTTCCTGTTACAAAAAAAACATCTTCAAAGATTTTTTGGATTTTACTATGATTTACTATTTCTTGTTGATTACACATTACAATATGGTTTAGTTGGTTAACAATTATTGTGTGTAGGTATATCTGCCAACACACTTAAATTCTTTTGAATATTCGTGTAAATAGATGTTTATGTAATTTAATCCCTCTTCACTAATATTGCCATTTATAATATCTTCTAAAGATTCATTTCCCTTACTACTATCCAATCGTTTTAAATGAAAAAGTGTCATGTCCTTACCTCCAAAAATATCTAATAGACATTCTAATTCTTTTCTTGAATTTCTCATATCAAAAACAAAT
This sequence comes from Winogradskyella sp. A3E31, assembly GCF_046720935.1. Lineage (NCBI taxonomy): Bacteria > Pseudomonadati > Bacteroidota > Flavobacteriia > Flavobacteriales > Flavobacteriaceae > Winogradskyella > Winogradskyella sp. A3E31. The sequence continues at coordinate 54,379 of NZ_JBHNWH010000002.1, read as the reverse complement.
CCATTTAATGCCGTTAAATAGGTTTTATCAGAAAGCGTTTTTTTATTGAAAGTATTATTATTTTGTAAAGGGTATACAAATTTTGGATAGTCTGCTATTTTATGGGTTTTAACTTTTTTTATTTTATTTATGTATGAGCTTGTAAGACCAGCTTTCTCAGCCCCCGAAACTATTATGTTCTTGTACCTTTGAGTTGGTAAGCAATTATTATTAATAAAATTTGGCAACCCAACATAAGTTAGGGCCTTTACCCGACCATTTTTTGTTTCAACATCTATTTCGATTCGGTCATAGCCGATACCTAATGCTTCTAACTTATCTAGCTGAATTAAAGAGTCGTCCTCACACACATGGAGAATTCCCTCCACATAATCGTTAATAGAATTAGTTTTTTCAATATTGCCCATTCCACCTTCATGTTTAAACCAGTGTTGCACATTAAATTTTAAACGCCAGCCTTTTAGTTTTCCAACCTCTGAAGAAAGTGGTTCTACGCCCTTTGCTTTAAGAGCGGTTAAATTAATATTCGACCCATATCCGAAATAATTAAACATCTAATAAATTTATTGCTTAGTCCTAGAAACCAAGTTTTTTGTATTCCTAATTTTTTGTAGGATAGATTACAAATAATACATTTTCTGCAATAGTAAAAACAGGGTCTATATTATTGACTTTGGTTCCTTTAAATATACTCGTTTCAAATTTATTTAAGTTTTTTGCAAACAAAATAGAGTATGGTGTATCATATTTAAATCCATTTTTTTCGTCTAGATAAAATGAGAAATTTATTTCTGAAGAGTTTAAAATTAATTTTTGAGATACCTTTATTGCTGTAGGATTATCGTTAATAGCCATTTTAATTATACCTCCTTGTAAGCTCAAACTTTTAATAGTAATTGGACCATTATGGTAACTTAAATCTAATTCAGCGTTACCAAAAAGTTCGATATTTGATGAGCCGCCGTTACTATTGTCATTAAACAGTACCCGTCCACCATTGCCACCGTTTATTCCACCGTAGGCAATTAGTGTAGATTTTGAAGCTGTTGTTTCGTTAGAGAAAGATGTATATCCGCCATTAGCACCTTTAACTGATGCACCTAGATTGATAAACGTTCCTTGCTCAGCAGTCGGTGGCTCAATATAAGTACCTTCATCATACATACTAAATTCGGTAAATCCACCAGCACCATTTTTTACAGTGCTTGGATAATTATAAAACGTACCATTGCCTGCAGAAGGAAAGTTTTTAGTTGGTTTACTAACAGAAAAAATTGTATGCCCAGCAGAAGATCTTTTGTTTAAGATGCTTCCATAATTATAAAAAGTGCCGTTGCCTGCAGTGCAACACGCGTATTTTGCTGTGAATTCTGTATGTCCGCCACCGCCTAAATAATTTTCTGAAGCACCAAAATTATGAAGTGTAGCTGAGCCTGCGGTTGCACCTTTTTTAGTAGTAATATGAGGGTGGTTACTAAAAATATTAGGATTATTGTTAAAACTAGTGACACCACCATAAGCCCCGTCAACCTTAGCTGCTCTATTATAAAATAAGCCATTGCCAGCTGTCGCAACTCCGTCAAAAGCTACATCTCCACCGTTTGCTTTCTCTACATTGCCACCGTAGTTATCGTATGTTCCGAATGCAGCTGTTGTCTTGTCATAAAATTGCGTATTACCGCCATCTCCACTATGTACTGTTCCTCCAATATTAGTAAACACTGCCTGCTCGGCTGAAGCATTATCATGAAAAACAGCATTTCCAAAGGTATCTCCATCTGTTCCTAGTGTGCCAAACACTGTAAAACGAGCATTGCCTGCATTAGAAAAATCATTAAAGCTTACCTCTGCGCCAACGGTACTATTTTCTGATGGTGGTCTAAGTTTACCTGTTCTGATTGTGAAAAAGGCCGAGCCACCTGTTGATTTATCAGTAAAAGCGATAACGCCGCCTCCAAATCCATTTTCTAATGATTCAGGCCCTGCATAATAGAGCATATTAAAATTTCCAGCTGATGCATTATTTGCAAATTTCAATTGCGGTGTACCACGACCAACACCTCTCGAAGCAATACTAAAGCACTGTTGCCTCTTAGAGTTATTAATTACTCCTTTTCCTTTAATTGTTAAAGCTGGAATTTGTTTGTATATTTTTATATTGAAGTTATAGGAGGGGGCGTCTTCTGTAAATTCTATCTGGTCAATTTGAGCTTCACTATCCTCAGTGAATCCAATATTTGTATTACAGGAGATTGAAAAAATAGCAAGTTTACTTGGTATATTATCTGATTCCCAATTGCTTTGATTGTTCCAAAAATTAGTTTTTGGATCAGATTTCCATTTAGAAGAATCCATTTTATTTGACATATTTCTGGCTTTTTAATTCAATTAATATTCAATTGTGATTTGATAGGGCAATCATCAACGACTATTGATTAAATCAGTCGAAATCTATATCATAAGGCAGCGTAGGAAACCGACCTTGAAGGTATGAAATTATTGTTAAATGAAAAAAGAAGTTTTTTTAAGAATTATGATGATGATAAATTATATCGTGGGGGTAAGTAATAATAATAAAATTTTACTATTACCTTTAAGTTAAGTAGTGTATTATTGGCCAGTGATTTATATTCTAAGTATGAAACAATTTTTTATTAAAGAGTAGTAACGTAGCCAATATCACATATTTTAATGTAGGGACAAAAGACGTAATACGCTGAAGATTCTGATTTTCCTCCCTTAATTGGTGAAATGCATCAAACGCTTCCGGAAAGCTTTCAAAAAGTAATCCTGTGCCATAGAAAGAGTATAAAAACCTAAAAAGGATCAGGCCTAAAAAGATAAAAATAGAGGTTGCCAATAACCTTTTTGAATAGATCAGTTCTTGTTTTCTTATTTTTTTGACCAGCCATACTAATAGAAGGATATATGTAGTTAAACCAATCGCTTCTGGCAACCAAAGAATGGAAATGGAATTAGGGATGTTTATAAACAAAACCTGTTCAGAAAGGTATTCAATAAGACTTGTAAACTCATAAATGGAAAGAAATGAGAAGACACAGATACCAAATAGATGTAAACTATTTAAATTTCCTTTTTCAATCATGGTCTTTTTTGATTAATTAGTAACGGTTAGGCAAACACAATTGTAGTTGTCTTATATTCCAAAGATAACCAATAACCGCTAATTCTTTTTGGTCAATAGTTACAATTCATCTAAAACATCTTCGTTTTGTTTAGAAAAATAATGGTATTGTAGTCTTGATTATATTTGTAAAATGAGTACGCCCCTAACTATTGCCATAGAAATGCACCCAACGACCCGTTTGGTGCTTATCATCATTTTTTTTGTGGGTATGGCTTGGATTGTTCTAAGCCGTTTCTATATATATTTTGAGCAACTTTATGCTGAAAAATATAATAGACCTTTTTTTTATAGTCCAATTGTTTTCAGAAAGAAATTAAGCAAAAGTCAACGTCACATCCTACGGAACCACTATTCGTTTTATAAGAAGTTGAACTTAAAAGAGAAAAGAATCTTTAGACATAGAGTGGCCACATTTATCGACTCCAAGGATTTTGTTGGTAGGGAAGGGCTCACCGTTACAGATGAAATGAAAGTCTTGATTGCCGCTACTGCAACCACTTTAACTTTTGGTTTTAAGCATTATATACTGGACATTATAGATGCGATTTTAATATACCCAACTAAATACATCAACAAATCTGGAGTTTTACATAAAGGTGAATTTAACCCTAAGATGGGTGCCATTGTCATTTCTTGGGAGGATTTTAAATTTGGTTATGAAATTGGTAACGACAATCTTAATTTGGGGATTCACGAGTTTGGCCATGCTATTCACTTTAATAGTTTTAGGAACGAAGACATCAGTGCTGTTATCTTTAGTAATGGCCTTAAGGAACTCAAGCGCTACTTAAGAGATAATGAGCCAATACGTCAAAAATTAATTGCCTCTCATTATTTTAGAACCTATGCTTATACCAATGAATTTGAATTTACTGCTGTCTTACTCGAATGTTTTATAGAGACCCCAAGGGATTTTAAAGCTCAATTCCCAAAACTTTATGAATACACCAAACAGATGCTCAATTTTAATTTTGCAGGGTATTAGTTTTTCTGAATAGCTTATTTTTGAAAGTATAAAGAAATTAGTCATGTATAGAATTACCATTGTTGCTGGGGCACGTCCTAATTTTATGAAAATTGCTCCGATAATCCACGAAATAGAGCGTTTGGAGCAAAATGGTGTGCAAATAGATTACCGATTGGTGCATACTGGTCAGCATTACGATAAGAATATGTCTGGTAGTTTTTTTGAACAGTTAGAAATTCCAGATCCACACATAAACCTAGAATGTTCAGGAAATTCACAAGCGGAGCAAACAGCAGCCATTATGATTGCTTTTGAAAAGGATTTAATTGAGCACCCATCGAACTTAGTGATGGTTGTTGGTGATGTTACTTCAACAATGGCCTGTGCGATTGTGGCTAAAAAGATGCATACAAAAGTAGCGCATGTAGAAGGTGGTATTCGGTCTGGTGACATCAATATGCCAGAAGAAGTTAATAGAATAATTACTGATAGCATAACAGATTATTTCTTTACCACTTCCAAAAAAGCAAATGAAAACTTAGAGCAGCAGGGTATGGGAGAAGAGCAATTGTTTTTGGTTGGTAATACTATGATAGATACTCTTTTAAAACAACAGCCTAATTTTATAAAACCACCATGTTGGGATAGCATTGGTTTAAAAAACCAGAATTATTTTGTTTTAACCATGCATCGGCCAGCTAATGTCGATGCACAAGAGAAATTACAGGAGTTGCTAAAAGAAATCATTGTTCAAACTCGTGAGTTGCCAATTATTTTTCCGGCACATCCACGAACAGTCAAAATGCTATCTAAACTGCATATTGAAGATGAGCGATTACATATTGTTAAACCCTTATCGTATTTAGAATTCAATTACTTGGTAGAACATGCAAAAGCCGTAATCACAGATTCTGGCGGTATAACGGAAGAAGCCTCTGTTTTAAATGTGCCATGCATTACATTACGTAATAATACTGAACGTCCTGAAACCATTAGCTTGGGAACTAATATTTTAGCAGGAACACAACCTGAAAATTTAAAACCACTTTTTGATCGCCTTTTTGAAGGCAATTGGAAAAAGGGTCGTAAAATACCTTTGTGGGATGGGCAAACCGCCGAGCGATTGCTCAAAGCTTTGCTAGAAGCAGAAGGTGTTTCTGAGGCTTAAGAATTAGCTAATTCTTTCAGTGTTTTTATAGTTTGTGGTTGACTCTCACTTCTAAATACATGGCTGCCTGCAACAAACACATCAGCACCAGCATCCACAAGTTTTTTAATGTTTTTGTCAGTAACACCACCATCGATTTCTATAAGTGTGTTTAAATTTCTGTCGTCAATCATCTTACGTAGCTTTTTAATACGCTGATAGGTAATGTCTTCAAATTTTTGACCACCAAATCCAGGATTAATGGACATTAATAGAATCATATAACACTCGGGTAAAATATCCTCAAGAACAGAAACAGGTGTCGTTAAATTTAAAACAATGCCCGCTTTACAACCAGCATCTTTAATTTGTCTTAACGTTCTATGAAGGTGAACAGTCGATTCGTGATGTACGGTTATAATGTCCGCCCCAACTTTAGCAAATTCTTCAATATAACGCTCGGGCTTTTCAATCATAAGATGTACATCAAGTGGCTTGGTGGCATGTTTTTTAATAGCTGAAATTACTGGCATCCCATAAGAAATATTAGGAACAAAATGTCCATCCATAACATCGATGTGAAACCAATCAGCATCACTGTTATTTACCATTTCTGTATCGCGTTGTAGGTTTCCAAAGTCGGATGCCAACATTGATGGGGCAATTAATTTTTCAGCCATTATTTGTAGAATTTTAATTTATACAAAAGTAGTTAAAAATGAATTTTGAAAGGGATTAGAATTCCAAGACTTTTAAGAATTACTAACAGCTTATAAAGAAGATTTTAAAATGTAGACTATATATAAAAGTGAACCCACGGTAATCAGCCGTGGGTTCTTTCATCAATCAAAAAACGAACAGTTATGTTTGTAACTGTTGTTGCCTTCATTAGGTCGTAAAAAGTTTACTAACCTAAATATGTTTTTAATATTTTACTTCTAGACGTATGTTTTAAACGTCTAATTGCTTTTTCTTTAATTTGTCTAACACGCTCACGAGTTAAATCAAATGTTTCACCAATTTCCTCTAGAGTCATTGGGTGTTGGTTACCTAAACCAAAATATAACCTAATAACATCTGCTTCACGTGGTGTCAATGTTTCTAATGCACGCTCAATCTCAGTTCTTAGAGATTCATGCAACAAATCTTTATCCGGATTTGGTGATTCACCACTACGTAATACATCATAGAGGTTAGAATCTTCTCCTTCAACCAATGGTGCGTCCATTGAGACGTGACGGCCAGAATTCTTCATTGATTCCTTTACGTCGTTTATGGTCATATCCAACTCCTTGGCAATTTCCTCAGCCGAAGGTGGACGCTCATGACTTTGCTCTAAAAAGGCAAACGTCTTATTGATTTTATTAATAGAACCAATCTTATTAAGCGGTAATCTAACAATACGAGATTGTTCAGCTAAGGCCTGTAAAATCGATTGTCTAATCCACCACACCGCATAAGAAATGAACTTAAAACCACGGGTTTCATCAAAACGTTGCGCTGCTTTTATAAGACCTAAATTACCTTCATTGATTAAATCTGGCAATGTTAAACCTTGGTTTTGGTATTGCTTTGCAACAGAAACCACAAATCGTAAATTCGCTTTAGTTAGCTTTTCAAGAGCAATTTGATCACCAGCTTTTATACGCTGTGCCAATTCTACCTCTTCATCAGCTGTGATAAGGTCAACCTTTCCAATTTCTTGTAAATATTTGTCTAAAGAAGCAGTTTCCCTATTGGTAACCTGCTTTGTAATTTTAAGCTGTCTCATGCTTTATTTACTATACAAATTAACAGCAACTTCGTGTTGCTAAGTAGTTATACGTAAATATGCATGAAAATGTTACAATACTTTAAAAAAAAGTTTATAATTTAATGATTTTAACAGTATCCAAATTAATGGCATCTGTAATTTCACTAGAAAACTTATAGTGACCACGTTTGGTAATTAGCCTAAATCGATATGACTTTATTTGGCTTAATGTGTTTAAAAACAACCATTTTGACTTTAATAATCTTGGTTTAACACTTTTAAGGCTTAAATCGAACATATATCTCCTGCCTTCTTTTTCTGCCACTATATCTGGTGTTACGGAAACATCACTCCCTTTTTTTAGGTACGATTTTGGTGTTTCGTAACCTTCCATATCTGCTTTAATATTATTGTAACCTAGGTTCTCTAAATAACTGATTGATGCGCTTAATTCTTCTTGGTACTTGTCTTTATCTTGCTGTATCATAACCGATAATATAAGCATTTTTGAGCACAATTCAAAATATTGAACCCTTTGAACACATAAATACAGTATAACTGCTGCTTAGACTCTTACATGTCCATCTCCAAATACATAATATTTATTGGTGACTAGTTGATTTAGTCCAAGTGGTCCGCGATGGTGCAATTTGTCCGTACTAATAGCCAATTCTGCTCCAACTCCCATTTGTCCACCATCAGTAAACCGAGTAGAGGCATTGTGGTAAACGGCTGCACTATCAACATTTTGCATAAATGTCTCAGCTTCGGAGTTGTCTTCTGTAATAATTGCTGCGGAATGCTTTCCAGAAAAGGTGTTTATATTATCAATAGCATCTTCAATAGTGTTGACTTCGGCTATTAGTATTTTTAAAGCTAAAAATTCTTCGTACCATAACTCCTTGCTAGGTATGGTTTCCTCGTTAGGCAATACCTTTGAAATCTTGTCATCTACAACAATTTCAACATTAGCTTGTTTAAGTTTTTCACTCAATACGTTTACCTTTTTCTCATATTCCGGTAGATTTTTATTGATAAGTACCTTATCCAAAGCATTGCAACCAGAAATCTTATCCGTTTTTGCATTGATAATAACTTTTACGGCTTTGCCCCAATCTGCATGCTCAGATACATACAGAAAGTTATTTCCTCGACCACTAACTAAAACTGCACATTCTGCATGGTCTTTCACAAATTTAATAAGACGTTCTCCACCTCTTGGAACAATTAAATCCAAAGGTTCTGAAGGGTTTCTTAAAAATTCTTGGGTCTCTTCTCTTTTTAAATGTAAAAGCTTAATCCATTCTTTTGAAAGCCCATTTTCTTCCAATGCCTTGTGCCAGCATTTTTCGAGAATGATGTTACTATTATAAGCTTCTTTTCCTCCTTTTAATAAAATTTTATTGTTGGCCTTAAAAGCTAATACAGCAGCTTCAATTGTGACATCTGGGCGAGATTCGTATATAATCAAGATTGTTCCGAAAGGGGACGTCTTGTTAACGATGTTTAGCCCACTGTCTAACGTAAGATTGGATAGTTCTTTCCCGACAGGGTCATCTTGGTTTTTTACTGCTTTTACAGCCGCAATCATATCATCGACTTTTCTGTCATTAACCACCAAGCGATCGTATAGTGCTTGGTCGTCTCTGTTAAAAGCTTCAAGATCTTTTTTGTTTTCTGCTATTATATTAGAACGTTCTTCATCTATAATCCGAATCATAGATTTTAAAACGTTATTTTTTTTATCTGTATGTATAAGTTTCATTGTTTGTTTTTTTTAAGCGTGAATAAATTTTGTTCCAACAGGCATATCGTTTACAATGTCAACAATGACATTTTCTCGTTTTCCGTTTGCGATATAGGTCGGAATGTTTTTTTGTGCTGTCCCTTTGGCAATCTTTAATTTTGACTCCATGCCGCCACGACCTTCACCTTCTTTTTTGTTAGATGCTTTCACATATTTTTCAACGTTTTGGTTTGTTTTAACCTCGTTTAGTTTTGTGGAATTTTCATCATCAGGGTGTCCCGTGTAAAGCCCATCTGTATCTGACAAAATAATCAATCGGTCTGCGTCCAATAATTCTGCTACCAAACTGGCCAATTCATCATTGTCTGAAAACATAGACATGGATAGTGATACAGCATCATCCTCATTAGCGATCGGTATAACTCCCTCTGACAATAAACCTTCGTAACAATTAATCATGTTTTGTCGATGCTTACCTGGGTCAAAATCGCGCTTTGTTGCTAAAACCTGGGCACAGCGCATTCCATAGTCATGAAAAATACTGTAGTAATGTCTCATCATCCTTGGCTGCCCAACAGAAGAATAAACTTGTCTTCTTATCGCTTTGTCTTGTATTTTGGTGTCACCAAGAACTTCCATGCCTGCCATTGCAGAACCAGAGCTGACCAGGACGACCATAATATCTTGTTCGTATAATACAGAGATTTGTCTTACCAATTCCCTTAAAATTGGTCCTAAAATTCTGTTATCTCTATTGGTTAGTACATTAGTACCAACTTTAACAACAATACGTTTAATATCTGTTTTCATATTACTTGTTTTCTCCAAGTTCCACAGCTCTATCAAATGCAGCATAAGCAGCATCTTGTATAAGTTGCTTTACATTATTATCTTCCATAGAGTCTATGGCAGCCTGAGTTGTTCCTCCTTTGGAAGCCACCTTATCAATCCAGCGTTCAGGAGATAAATTTGACTGATTGAATAATTCTATAGCTCCTTCAAAAGTATTACTCACCAATACTTTAGAATCGTAATCAGAAAAGCCCATTTTTAGTGCTGCTTCTAACATAGATTGCATAAAGTAAAAGACATATGCAGGACCACTACCTGAAATTCCTGTTGAAGCATCAATGTAGTTTTCGTTTTTAACATGGATGGATGTCCCAGTAGAGTCTAATAAATGCCTCACCATGAGTAACTCAACTCGCGACACTTCTTTTGCTTCGGTATAGGAAGTGACTCCTTTACCAACCTTTGCAGGGAGATTTGGCATTGTACGGACCACCTTTTTGATATTCAGTTTCTCTTGAATAGTTTCGATTGTCACACCGGCCATGAGTGAAACAAATAGTTGTTCACTGTTTACCATGGATCTCATTTCTTCAAAAAGAGCATCGCAATGGTATGGCTTTACGGCAATAAATACAATATCGGCATGCGGAAGGCAATCTCCCAATGCATTGTACACCTCAAAGTGAGGTTCTTCTCTTAAAGTTTTAATTTTTTTTGGATCTGTATCATAAATCTTTAGGCGTTTTTTTCCTAAAAGTGATGTTTTTACCATTCCTTCAGAATAGGTCAAACCCATGTTACCAGCTCCAATGACTAATACTTTCATAATTTTATTTTATAATAAATATACTCTATAAGCCTCAAGGACTGTGCGACAGTGCCAAAACGAGGTTTTAATTTTAAGAATTCACGAATCCGAAAGTTTTAATAGCAAAAGGTGCGATTATGGAGGGTTTTGACACCATAGTTTGTTGATATGTAAATTTGAATTTTTAGAAGAGACTGAAAATGTGACAGTTTGTCGGTGACATAATGTGCCATATCTTTTAATGAACTATTTAATAGGTATAGCTATTTTGTTATTTACAAGTGTAAAAAACTTATATTTAGAAGATAGTTGTTTTTGATTCAATTTAAATTATGAAATCAATCATATTATTGTTTGTACTAAGCTTAAACTTTTTTTCATTTGCCCAGACCGAAAGTGAAAAAATAAAGGCCTATAAAGTTATAGTTATTACTGAAAGTGAAAGAATAGAAGGCTTTTTACATTCTGCTGATACTTCTAAATTAAATGTTTTAGAAGATGTTAAAGACCGTGAACCTAACTTAATAACTGTAAAAAATACTGATATTAGAAGAATTAAAATAGGAAAGAAAGGACGTGTAGTTAGAGGGACTTTAATAGGTGCATCCATTGGGGGAACATTAGGATTTATAGTTGGGTATGCTGATGGGGATGATCAAGGAGGGTTTTTTTCTTTATCTAAAGAGGAAAAAGGACTGATAAGTGGAATTACTTTAGGGTTAATCGGTGGTGGAGTAGGTGCAATAATAGGTACTGGTAAGAAGAAGATTGATATTGATTTTAATGTCACTAAGTATCTAAATAGTCTAAGTGAAATAAAGAATTATGCAATTATAAAAAATGATTGAATCATATCTATTCAGACATATTATTTTTTATTTAGTTTGTGGTTATAAAAAAACCGCTCCAATACTGAAGCGGTTCTAAATTCTCAAAAAGATTAGTTATTAATCTTCTTTATTCTCATTACGAGGTTTTCTATCGTCTCTACGATTATCCCCTGTTACGGTTGTCGCGTCCACGATTATCACGTCCGCGATTATCACGTCCTCGGTTATTATCTCTTGGTGGTCTTTCCTTAAAGCCTTCTGGTTTTGGTAAAATAGCTTTACGAGAGACTTTCTCTTTTCTGGTTCTTGAATCGATGCCGAAATACTTCACATCAAAAACGTCTCCCATGTTTACAACATCAGATACATTTTCGGTACGCTCCCAAGCTAATTCGGATACATGAAGCAGCACTTCGTTTCCTGGTGCTTCAACATATTCTACAACAGCACCAAAATCTAGCATCTTAATGACTTTAACTTCGTAAACGCTACCAACTTCTGGTTTAAACATTAAGGAGTCAATCTTAGCTAATACTTGGTCTATACCATTTTGATCTGTACCTAAGATTTCAACAATACCTTCTTCAGTTACAGGGTCTTCGTTGATAACGATAGTCGTGTCAGTTTCTTTTTGTAATTCTTGGATGACTTTTCCACCAGGACCAATCAATGCACCAATGAATTCATTCGGGATGCGACGTGTAATCATTTTAGGAGCATGAGCCTTAACATCTTCAGCTGGAGTAGCTATAGTGTCTGTTAGTTTTCCTAAGATATGAAGCCTTCCTTCTCTAGCTTGCTTTAATGCATTTACTAAAATTTCGTAAGACAGTCCTTTGACTTTAATATCCATTTGGCAAGCAGTAATACCGTCTGCCGTACCCGTAACTTTAAAGTCCATATCTCCAAGATGATCTTCATCACCTAAAATATCGGAAAGAACAGCATATTTTTCACCTTGAGAAATTAATCCCATGGCAATACCAGAAACAGGCTTTTTTAATTGTACACCTGCGTCCATTAATGCCATTGTGCCTGCACACACGGTTGCCATAGAAGAAGAACCGTTAGATTCTAAAACTTCAGATACAACACGTACTGTGTATGGACATTCATCTGGAACCATACCTTTTAAGGCACGTTGTGCCAAATTACCATGTCCAACTTCTCTTCGAGATGTTCCACGGATTGGTCTAGCTTCACCAGTTGAAAATGGAGGGAAGTTATAATGTAAATAGAAACGCTCTTCCCCTTCTTGAGATGGCATATCTATTTGGTTAGCATCTCTAGATGTTCCTAAAGTTACTGTCGCTAAAGCTTGAGTTTCTCCACGTGTAAAGATTGAAGACCCATGTGTTGATGGTAAGTAATCCACTTCACACCAAATTGGTCTAATCTCATCAGTTTTTCTCCCATCTAAACGTAACCCTTCATTTAAGGTTAAATCTCTAATCGCAGCTTTTTCAGCTTTGTAGTAATATTTAGACACTAAGTCACCAAAGTCTTCTAATTCTTCTTCAGAAAAAGTCGCTTTAATTTCTTCTTTTATTTCAGAAAACGCAGTACTTCTTTCATGTTTAGCAGATCCAGCTTTTGCAATAGCATAAACTTTATCATATGCCATATCGTGAATTTTCTTTTCTAAATCTTCTTCTTCTCTTTCACCTTCGTATTCACGTACTTCTTTTTTACCAAATGCTTCAGCTAAGCGTACTTGTGCAGCACATTGCTCTTTAATAGCTTCGTGAGCAAACTTAATGGCATCTGCCATTTCCTCTTCAGAAATCTCATCCATTTCACCTTCTACCATCATTACAGAATCTGCAGAGGCACCAATCATCATATCTAAATCAGATTCTTCTAATTGCGCAAATGTTGGGTTGATAATAAATTCACCATTTACACGACCAACTCTGGCTTCAGAGATTGGACATTCAAAAGGAAAATCTGACAATTGAATTGCAGCAGAAGCCGCTAAACCTGCCATAGCATCTGGCATAACATCATCGTCATGAGACATTAACTGAATCATCACTTGAGTTTCAGAATGATAATCTTTTGGGAATAATGGACGTAAAACACGATCCACTAAACGCATTGTTAAAACTTCACCGTCACTTGGTCTTGCTTCTCTTTTAAAGAAACCACCTGGATAACGACCTGCAGCAGCAAATTTTTCGCGATAATCTACTGTTAAAGGTAGAAAGTTAAGGTCTTTCTGTTCATAATTGGAAACAACTGTACACAGTAGCATACATTTTCCTGATTGCACAACAACGCTACCATGCGCTTGTTTTGCTAGTTTTCCGGTTTCGATAGAAATTTCCCTACCGTCACCAAGGTCTATGACCTCTTTGTAAGTCTTTGGAATCATAAATTTTTTAATTCGTGTTTTGGTTTCGTGACTTCGAGCATTTCGACAAGCTCAATGACCAAGCCTCAGCCACCAAAACAATGTTAAACAATGGTCGCTGTGTTGTTGTGTGTAGTGTTGTGTATGGCATTTATGCCTTGACCAATGAAAAACTGCAAATCCTGAACTCGATTCAGGACAATATCTGCTTAATTATAATTTCGGATTTTAAACGCTTCCGATTGCGTTATATATATCACTTTGAGTAATGTTTCGATAAACTCAACACATCGCCTCAGTGACTAAAATAAAAAACCACGCTAAAAAACGTGGTCTTTATGTTGAAAAAATTATTTTCTTAATTTTAATTCCTTAACGATTGCACGATATCTTAAGATATCTTTTTTGGTTAAGTAGTCTAATAGCGCACGGCGCTTACCTACCAAACTTACTAATGAACGCTCAGTATTAAAATCTTTACGATTTGTTTTTAAGTGTTCTGTTAAGTGATTGATTCTTTCAGTAAATAATGCAATTTGACCTTCTGCTGAACCTGTGTCTTTTTTGCCAGATCCGTACTTTGCGAAGATTTCTTCCTTTTTTTCTTTAGTAATATACATGCTAATATTATTGTAAATGATTGTTATGTACGTCGAAAGTTTTTCTTTCGAGCGGCAAAGATAGTAATATTTAGAAATTTACACCTCTTTTTAGGGATTGTTTTAAGTTTTCGACGAACTGCATTAAACCTTTTTAAATCTGTTAGGTCTTAATTATGAAACAAATCTAAAATGAAATATTATGAAAACCTTACAATCAACATTAAAAGCATGTTTTGCTCTACTACTTTTTAGTACAGTTGTAGTGTCGTGTTCTAAAGACAATGAGACAACAGAAGTTGAAGACTCTAATTTGGATATTACAGAAATTGAAGCTTCAGCAGAAGTAGATGCTATAGAAGGAGCTTTAGAGGATTTGGTTATTGAAGTTTATGAAAATCAAGAAGCCTCTGAAACTGGTCGAGTGGTTCAACCTCCTCAATTACCAGATTGTGTAACCATTACTATAATTGCCCAGCAAAACTTCCGAGAAGTTACCATAGATTTCGGTTCAGAAGGATGTATGGTAAGAGGACATGAACTCATGGGGAAAATTATTTTGAGTTGGACGCGTGACCCCGAAGCTCAACAACGAGTGATTACTTATGAGCTCGAAGACTTTTTTATTGACGCCAAAGCTGTAATTGGCAGTAGAACCATTTTAAAAGAGTTATCTAACGACAATGGTAACCCGCAATTTACCCATACGGTTGATTTAACTGTTATTTGGCCGAATGGATTACAAGCCTCACGAGAAGGTACAAAAATTAGAGAATGGATTGAAGGCTTTGGGAGTGGTGTATTTAGTGATAATGTATTTGAAGTTTCCGGGAATTGGACAACAACTTTTGTGAATGGAAACACCCACACTTACGAAGTCATGCAGCCATTGCGTCGCGAAGTAATCTGTACCTATTTTGTCTCAGGAACAGTTGATGTTCAGCGGACTAACTTTGGCGGTACTCTAGATTTTGGTGAAGGTGATTGTGATAATAAAGCAACATTTACGTTCAATAACGGAAATGAAATAGAAATAACCTTGAATTAAATTCTTTGGTTGAGTTAAGTTGAAAAAAGCGAGCTGTGAGGCTCGCTTTTTTTATGCTCTTAATGGTTGATTTGTAATCAAATCAATATACTGATTGACCTTGTTTTTTAATTTTGCTCGGTGCGTAATAAAATCTAGAAAGCCGTGTTCTAGCAAAAATTCTGAAGTTTGAAATCCTTCAGGAAGTTCTTTACCTGTAGTATCTCTCACGACGCGAGGTCCAGCAAAACCAATTAAGGCTCCTGGTTCTGCAATATTAATGTCTCCCAACATAGCAAAAGAAGCTGTAGTACCACCAGTCGTTGGATCGGTACATAAAGAAATATAAGGAATCCCAGCATCAGCTAACTGAGCTAATTTAACTGAGGTTTTTGCCAATTGCATTAAGGATAGTGCCGCTTCCATCATACGGGCTCCACCAGACTTACTGATAATCATAAATGGGATTTTCTTTTCTAAAGCATAATCAGCTGCACGTGCAATTTTTTCACCAACAACACTTCCCATAGAACCACCAATAAATGTAAAATCCATGCAAGCAATCACTAAGTCCTTCCCCTTAGACTTTCCTACTGCTGTCCGAACAGCATCTTTGAGTTTTGTTTTTGCCTGAGCAGCTTTTAATCTATCAGGGTATTTTTTAGTGTCTTCAAACTTCAATGGGTCTTTTGAAGATAATCCAGCATCTAGTTCTTTAAATTTATTGTCGTCGAAAAGAATTTCAAAATATTCCTTACTTCCAATTCTTACATGGTAACCGTCTTCTGGACTGACGTAGAAATTTTGTTCTAATTCCTTAGTGTCGATGATTTTCCCTGTTGGTGATTTATACCAAAGACCCTTCGGGGTGTCTTTCTTTTCTTCGGTAGCTGTTTGTATGCCTTTATCTTTTCTTTTAAACCAAGCCATTGATTTACGATTTTTAGATTTAGAATTTGGGTACAAGTTAGCCCTCGTTCTATAAAAGTTTAGTTAGTTATTTAATGCAAATGTATAACTTTATTAAATAACCAATTTAAGAATTAAAGCTAGATAATTATAAAGTATCAACGTTATTGAGGTCCTCAAATGCTTTTTTAAGGCGAGTCACAAAGGCATCTTCCCCTTTACGCAACCATACACGAGGATCGTAGTATTTTTTATTAGGCACATCGTCTCCATCAGGATTTCCAATTTGAGTTTGAAGATAATCAGCCTTGTCTTGAATATAATCCCTAACACCGCTTAAAAATGCCCATTGCATGTCTGTGTCAATATTCATTTTTATAACACCATAGCTGATACCTTCCCTGATTTCTTCAACTGTAGAACCAGAGCCACCGTGAAATACAAAGTCGATATGATTATGCTCAACCCCATACTTTTCTGAAATGTATTCTTGAGAATTTTTAAGAATTTTTGGCGTTAATTTTACATTTCCAGGTCTATAAACACCATGAACATTCCCAAAAGCAGCAGCAATTGTAAACTGGTCACTGACTTTACTTAATTCTTCGTAAGCATAGGCCACTTCTTCAGGCTGTGTGTACAACTTAGAATCATCAACATCTGTATTATCAACACCGTCTTCCTCACCACCGGTAATACCTAATTCTATTTCTAAGGTCATGCCCATCTTGCTCATGCGCTCCAAATACGTTTTGCAGATGGCTATATTTTCTTCAAGAGGCTCTTCAGATAAGTCGATCATGTGAGAGCTATAGAGAGATTTTCCTGTTTCTTTAAAATGCTGTTCGCTAGCATCTAAAAGACCATCGATCCATGGTAATAATTTTTTAGCGCAATGGTCTGTGTGTAATATTACCGGAACACCGTAGGCTTCTGCCATTTGATGTACATGTTTAGCTCCTGCTATGGAACCTGCAATAGCTGCTTTTTGACCCTCATTGCTAAGTCCTTTCCCAGCGTTGAATTGCGCACCACCATTTGAAAATTGAATAATCACAGGAGCGTTTAACGCTTTGGCTGTTTCTAATACTCCATTTATTGTGTTAGATCCAATAACATTGACTGCAGGTAAAGCAAATCCTTTTTCCTTAGCTAAATTAAAAATGTCTTGAACTTCTTTTCCTGTTGCAACTCCAGGTTTGATATTATGACTCATCGTTTTTTTAGTTGAAAAGTTAGATTCAAAAATACATAATTTTTAAATACTTATAACCTTGAAACAGCCTTTGATTAAAGGAAAAGTTACGAAAACGATGTAGATTTTGTTTCGTTGAAGGAGTTTAAAAAGGATAATTGATACCGATATTGTAAACCGCGTTTCTAAAGTTATAATCGGTAAACCAACGATTGCCAACTTCTTTCGATGGGTCATAGGTTTTAAAACCAACGTCAAAACGAAATACAAAAAATGTAAAATCGTAGCGGACACCAAACCCACTACCGACAGCTATATCTTTTAAGGAACTCAAATTATTAAACGTTGAAGGAGGGTCATCGTTAACATTGCCGAAAGCGTTCCAGATATTACCAGCATCAGCAAATAAAGCACCATAAAAGCGACCAAATAGGTTAAACCTTTGCTCTAAGCTGAAGTGTAATTTTAAATTAGCTTCACTAAATTCATTGGTGTTTTGAGAGCTGCCTGGGCCTAAATTATATGCTGTCCAAGCTCTATTGTCATTTGGGCCACCTCCAAAAAAACTTTCTACAAAAGGTATGCTTCCAGAATTGCCGTAAGGTATAGCCACCCCAAAATAGCTTCGAAATGCCAATACGCTTTTCCCTCCGGTTTCAAAGTACTTTATATAATCTAACTCTGCTTTAAAGTATTGTGAAAATGCCACCCCAAATACTTCATAACGATCGTTTTCGTTTTTTTCTACCCCAGCGAAATCAGAAACAGCAGAAAGAATGTTACCCGCAACTTCTAAATGGAATTTGAAGGTTGAGAAGTTATTGTCAAAAATACTTTCACGCTTATCCTTTTTATAATCAAAGCTCGTAGATATAATAAGGTTATCTTCAGTTAACCTATCTCGACGTTGATCAATATTATTAACAGTAACATAGTCTGTATCTGAAGGGTTTAAGGATGTGTTATTAGACAGTACGTCATCGATGAACATATTTGTCCCTTCAGGGATTGTTAAATCATCCGTATTTCCAATATAGTTTATGTTTCTTGCGATGTTATTTAAACGGTTATAAGAATTGCCATAAACCCCAAAGTAGTTGCTGGTGTTTAGGTTTTTTACAAACTGAATATTAAATAACTCAAGACTATTAGAAACCGTTTCTGACGGCAACCAATTATACCCAAAAATACTCGAGAGGTTTTGTTTATCTAAACCTATATTGGTTTGGCTCGTCGCCGAAATATTCATTGTTGTCGTTGGCGACATGTATTTTGGGATAATTCTTTCGGTATTAAAGGGAAAATAAAATCGAGGCATAGTTAAGCCAATAGTCCCTCCAAACTCGTTAATATCGAAAAAAGGATCATTAGGGTCACCACTGTCTTTTGATGCTCCAATGGAACCCAAAGCTGATATATTTAGCACTTCAGCTCCTTTAAATACATTCCTTATTTTAAGACCTGTACTAAATGCAAAGCCTATGGTCTGAATATTACTTTGAGAGACATCAAACGAAAACCCTAGATTGTATTTTTTTAAAGGCGAGAGTCTAATATTTGCCGTTAGTGTGGTGTCTTCTGGATTTTCTATATATTCAATATCCGGGAACCTAAACATCTGAAGACGATTAATATATCTCGACGTCCGTGTTCGGTTGATATCCTTGTATAAATCACCCTCCTTTATAAAAACAGCATCAGTCAGTGCCTGAGGTCTAAATCGTAACTTATCAAAACTATAGATATTGTAGCCTTCATAAGTAGTGGAATCAGAAACCTCTTTGTTGGTTTGATTTTCAAAAGAATAATCTGTAAAAATATTTACCTCTTTAATCTTGTAAATTTTAAAAGGTTCCACTCTAGTCGAATCTAACCCTCTAATGGTTCTGTCATTAATATAGAGTTCGGCATTAAAAGCATTGTCAAAACCAATAGTATCCAAAACAAAACTGACATTTTCAGTGCCAAAATGATAAACACCAGAGTTTCTCATAACCTCATTGATACGAGATCGTTCTTTCTCGTAATTCTCTTCCTTATATTGATCGCCTTTTTTTATAAAAGAGTCGGTTGTGTTGCCCTTATAAATAGAATCGATAGCGGGTGTACTGATAAATGTCTTTAGCGTATCGAGCATATAAGGTTGACCTTTTGTAACTTTATAAGTCACTTCAGCACGCTTATTAGAGTCTCTTACCACTTCAGTATTCACGACATTATTAAACCACCCATTTTGAAAATAATAAGAACGTAAGCGGTTTTTTGATTTTTCAGTTTTAGCATCATTTAAAATCGTCGGGGCTTCACCTGTTCGTTTTAACCATGAATTAAAGGCTTTTCGGGATTCTGCTAACCGATCTACTTGTTTTTTAGAAAGTAATCTGATCCTTCTTCGGGCTTTTTTTGGATCCCCATAAAGATCTTCATGGATGATAGAATCTATATTGGGTCTAGCTAAATTATAAACATGCAGACGCAAAGGTGTGTTTAACAAAGGGATTGTTGCGTTAGGTTTTTGTAGCGGAATATTATTGACCCGCTCAGTCTTAATGACTTTATCGTCAACAATTATGGTGTTGTCTGTAAGTAGATGCTCTCCATCTTTAACACGTTTTACGGCACTGCACGAATTTAAAAGGATAAAGACCAGTAAAAAAAGAAACCGCAACATCATTTTGCCAGAAAATAATTGTAAAGTTGTAAGATGTTGCAAGTTCAAGTTGAATTGATAGTTTTGATTTGTTATGCTATAACAAAAAGTAGTCCAAACCGATATTTAATTAAAGATTAAATTTGTTCTAACAAATGTAAATACATTTTGATGTTATCAAAGGCCAAGATAAAATTAATTAAAAGTTTAGCTCAAAAAAAATATAGGGAGCAGAATGGCCTTTTTGTGGTCGAAGGGGTAAAAGGGATTGAAGAATTTCTAAATTCAGATATTGAACTTTATTATTTATACACAACTGAAGATATTTTTAAAGTGTCTACAGCACACTATTCTTTAATTTCTGAAGCTCAGTTGAAACAAGTGAGCCAACTTAAATCCCCAAACAAAGCTGTAGGGGTTTTTAAAATGCCCAAGCCAAAAACTATAGTAGACTCTCAGCTAATTGTGGCACTGGATGCTGTTCGTGATCCTGGTAATTTAGGAACAATAATTAGGCTTTGCGATTGGTTTGGTGTTAATGATTTGGTGTGCAGTAAAACGACGGTAGATTGCTTTAATCCAAAGGTAGTGCAGTCAAGCATGGGGTCATTGACAAGAGTAAATATTTGTTATTTGGATTTAGAGCACTTCCTAGAAACCACGGAATCCATAACATATGGCACTTTTATGAAAGGGGAGTCCATTTACAAAACCTCCTTGCCTGACAAAGGTATTTTAGTAATGGGCAATGAGGCTAATGGCATATCAGAAGCGATTGAAAGACTAATAAATAAAAAGTTATCTATTCCAAGATTTGGAAATTTAAAGATCACCGAAAGTTTAAATGTGGCAACGGCAACATCAATTTGCTTGAGTGAATTTAAGCGTTCTACTACCTGAAGGTAAAGTTGATAAAAATCCCACGGGTCTTCATACTATGAATGTTTCCTGTCCATGGACTATTTGGGTCACGATCCCTAATAATTTCGTCATTTAACGCAAATACACCACGGATTGAGGGTGTAAACTTAAAATAGAGTAGATATAGGTCAATGCCAAAACCAAGTTCGTAGTAATACGAATTGGTAGTCATCCTAAACTGCCCTGCGTTATTATCATCAGGGTTTTTTTCGTTGCTCGAAAGATTAATGGATGTCGATACTCCACCAACAATAAAGGGCCTAAAATTATTGATGCGCTTGGTCGAAAATTTTAATAACAGCGGGAAATGTACATAGGTGGATTTTACTTCACGCAGTAAATCCGAATCATTAAAATCAGTACCATCAAAATAACTTTCGTCATAGCGTAGGTTGCGGGTCGTAAAATAAACACCAGGCTCAAACCTTAGGTTGATGTGTTCATTTATTCTTAAATCCCCTGTTAATCCTAATTGAAATCCTGCTGATCTATCAACCAAAATGTCCCGTAAATCTTCTTCGTATTCAAACTTAAAGTCATAACTATTAAACCCTAAAAAATAACCCCAAGACAATACTTTTTTGTCCATATTCTCTAGGTTAATAATCTTTTCCTTGCTGAACAATTGTCCAAAGGCAGTATTGAAACTACATACAGTAAGTAAGACGATTATTAATTTTTTCATATTATGATTTAGATGCTGTATAAATTGTTGCGACACCAAACGTTTGTGGATGATCTTCGACATTTATAAACCCAGTTTTTCTTAAAATATTGTTCAAAGCTTCACCATAAGGAAAAACAGAGGCAGACTCACTTAAGTATTTGTATGCACTTCGATCTTTGGAAAACACCTTTCCGATAGTTGGTAAAATATATTTTGAATAGACTAAATATCCTTGCTTATAAATCGGTTTTGTTGGCACAGAAGTTTCTAAAATCACAAAAATGCCATTAGGTTTTAGGACACGTAATATTTCAGCCAATCCCTTTTCGAGGTTCATAAAGTTACGAACTCCAAATGCTACTGTAATGGCATCAAAGGAATTCGACTCAAAAGGAAGATCTTCAGAATCGCCAATGACCATTTTAATGACACCATCTAGATTTTTTGTTTTTATTTTTTGACGTCCGACTTCTAACATACCATCACTGATATCAAGTCCAATAATCTCGTCAGCACCAGTTTTAACTAAATTAATGGCCAAATCACCCGTTCCTGTAGCTATGTCCAAAATATTATTAGGTTCTGTTTCCTTGACAAGATTAACCACCTTTTTGCGCCATTTCACATCAATACCAAAAGAAATAACACGGTTTAGCCCATCGTATTCCTTAGAAATGGTGTCGAACATTTTGGTAACCTGCTCTTTTTTATTGAGGTCACTATCCTTGTATGGTTTTACTTTTTCTGACATTAGAAATTTTGGCAAATATAACAGTTTCAAATCTGTTTTTTGATGGTCTGCGTCTAATATTATAATGACCATAATTTTGAAGCATGCCTTAAAATAAATGTATATTTGTATGATTTTTCAAGTCATAATTACATGAAAATAATCATTGCTGGTGCAGGTGAGGTTGGATTCCATTTGGCAAAGCTTTTGTCCTTTGAATCCCAAGAGATTACCTTGATTGATATTAATAAGGAAGGACTAACTTATGCTGATGAACATTTAGACATCAGAACCATAAAGGGAGATACCACTTCTATAAAAGTGTTGCAGGAATCCCGTATAGATCAATCTGGTTTGTTCATAGCTGTGACATCTTCCGAAACTACAAACATTACTGCCTGTGTATTGGCAAAGCAGTTAGGGGCAAAACGTACTATTGCCAGAATTTCTAATACTGAGTTTATTGACAACAAGGAAGTTGCTGGTTTCTCAAAATTTGGAATTGATGAACTCATTTCGCCAGAATCATTAGCAGCTTCTGAAATTGAGCTGTTACTAAATCAGTACGGTTTTAATGATACTTTTGAGTTTGAAAGTGGTGAACTCACTATGCTTGGTTTACGCTTGTCAAGGACTGCGGTTTTTGTTGGTAAAACAGTTAAGGAGGCTGCTGAAATTTATCCTGAGTTACATTTTATTCCGATTGCCATTCAACGTTTTGGAACTCAATATACAATAATACCAAGAGGGGATACTTATTTTAAAGAAGGTGACAAGGTTGTTTTTGTGACGACAGAAGGAGGTGACCAAGAGCTTTTTGAACTTTCTGGAAAAGTTGCCGTTGAGATTAAGAATGTGATGATTTTAGGAGGAAGTAAAATTGGCTATAAAACTGCAAAAGATCTTTGTGCGAGTAAGTTTAACGTTAAGCTTATAGAAAATAAAAGAGATTCAGCAGAGGATTTGGCCGATGAACTCCCTAATGCTCTAATTATTTGTGGCGATGGTAGAAATGTTGAGATCTTAGAAGAAGAGAATATTTCTGATATGGATGCCTTTATTTCTGTAACTGGCAATTCAGAAACCAATATAATGTCATGTCTTTTAGCTAAGTCCAAAGGAGTAAAAAAAACCATTGCTTTAGTCGAAAACATGGATTATTACCAATTGTCTCAATCTATTGGTATTGATACTTTAATTAATAAAAAGCTACTTGCTGCAAACAATATATTTAGATATATAAGAAAGGGGGAAGTTGTTGCTATGACTAAACTGACTAATATGAATGCCGAATTATTAGAGTTTGTCGTTAAAGCAGGAACAAAAATCACCCAAAAACCTATTAAAGATTTAAAATTCCCAAGGTCAGCAATATTTGGTGGAGTGATAAGAGATGGAGAAGGGGTGATTCCTTTAGGTGATTTTAGTATCCGTGCAGGTGATAAAGTTGTTGTGTGTTGTTTGCCGCGATCCATTTCCGAAGTTGAAAAGTTTTTCTCTTAAGCAATGGCTTCATTTAAACTTAATTATAAAATCATTCTTTATTTTTTTGGGTTACTCCTGCTTTTTAATGGTGGGTTTATGCTGCTTGCTACTTTAATAAGTTATATCTACAAAGATGGTGTTACCTTAAAACTACTCTTATCCGGAATTACTGTACTTGCCGCTGGCGCATTGTTAATGTTGGCTACTCGTAAACATTCTCAAGAAATGAATAAACGGGAAGGGTATATGGTGGTGGCTTTTGGGTGGATAATTATGTCTTTGTCTGGAAGTTTACCCTATTTGATTACAGAAGCTATCCCTAGCTTTACAGATGCTTTTTTTGAAACCATGTCTGGTTATACCACAACAGGGGCGAGTATTTTAAATGATATTGAAGTCATCCCCGAAGGAGTTTTATTTTGGAGAAGTACTACGCATTGGATTGGTGGTATGGGGATTATTGTTTTGGCTATTGCAATATTACCATTGTTAGGTATTGGCGGTATGCAATTATTTGCAGCTGAAGCGCCTGGGCCTGGTGGCGATAAGTTGCATCCAAGAATTACGGATACAGCGAAACGTCTATGGCTTATATATGTTGGCTATACCATTGCAGAAACCATCTTGTTAGATGCTGCTGGAATGACGTTTTTTGATGCCATTAACCATGCGATGAGTACTTTATCTACAGGAGGTTTTTCAACAAAGAATGCTAGTCTAGCACATTGGAACGCTATTCCAGAGATTCAATATATCGTTATACTTTTCATGTTTGTAGCTGGTGCTAACTTTGTGTTGAGCTACTTTGCTTTTAAGGGTAGAGTTCAGAAAATAATAAAGGACGAAGAGTTTAAGCTGTATTTTAAGTTTATTGCAAGTTTTACCATAATTGCAGCTCTTGTTATTTATTTTAAGGCAGATTTTTCAGACTCTACAGTAGAGCATCCTATGGTATTTGGAGAAGTAGAAGCTACAATTAGACATGCGCTATTCCAGGTGTTGGCAATTGTTACTACTACAGGTTTTGTTACAGCCGACTATACTGCATGGACACCTTTTTTAACTGTTTTCTTTTTTGGTTTAATGTTCCTTGGTGGTTCAGCAGGGAGTACTTCTGGTGGTGTAAAAGTAGTGAGACATTTGGTGTTAATTAAAAATGGTTTTCTAGAATTTAAAAGAGCCTTGCACCCAAATGCTATTCTACCAGTGAGATATAACAATAAGTCAATTTCAGGTGGTATTGTATTTAATATCTTAGGCTTTTTCATTTTATACATGCTGTCCTTTATTGTTGGTGCCCTAGTATTTTCGACCTTTAACATTGATTTTGAATCAGCAATTGGTCTTTCAGCTTCAAGCTTAGGGAATGTTGGACCGGCTTTGGGGGATTTTGGTCCTGTAAACAATTATGCAGCATTACCCGATTTAGGTAAATGGTGGGCTTCCTTTTTAATGCTTATTGGACGTTTAGAATTGTTCACAGTTCTTATATTATTAACGCCATTCTTTTGGCGAAATAGATAAATTTTTTACATAGGTTATTTTCCTGAAATTATTAGAGTTTATCATATCTTCAGGATATTTGCGTGTTTGCATTTTATGTTTTTTTAATTTCTACTTGTAACATTTTTAAGTGTTTAGCGTCATATAGATGTAACCAATTAACTTTATCAATCATGGAATTATTTGTAACCAATCGAGCAATATCTTCGGAACCTGAACCCAGATATCATAATTTTGCCGTAGAACCATTGTCTAATTCAAACTATAAAAAAATAGCAGACAAAACATATAAATCGGCAAGTTCAACCTCCGTATTCGGAATAAGACAGCATCTTAAAATAAAGCGTTTCAATAGTATTTTACCTATTGACGTCGTTCTAAAAGTTTCAATATTTGCAGTAGTACTCGCAATTCTCTTTTAGAAAGAACATAAAAAAGACCTTTAACTGATGCTTTCCAAAACGGAAAGCATTTTTTATTAAACTCTATTTTGAAAAGCCTGAGAAAGTTTATTCAGAATAGATGGTAGAATTAATCCCGCTCTTGCAGCAGTAAATTACAAATCATTTATAAAATCCACTATTATGGCTATACAAGCAATGAATACAGCTATTAGGAACAATAATCTTATGCGCACAAAGCGCGAAAGATTTAAGAAAACACTTGGTGGTTATGATACTGGAAATAGCTCTGAATTTAATCTGCCTAAAGCATCTGAAAAGCAATTACGCACCATTAGAAAAAGACTTAAAACGGAAAGACAACTTTGGTGGCTAAAAATGATTACCCTAACTATAATTGGTATTGTAGGAGTTATTGTCTTGTTTTATTTTCTAGTAATAAAGTAAACTTGTTAACTTAAAACGTCCTTGATACGCTTTAAAGCTTCAACAATCTGCTCTTTAGAAGCAGCATAAGAAATACGGATGCAGTCGGGGTTTCCAAAAGCGTCACCGGTAACAGTAGCAACATGGGCTTCTTCCAATAAAAATAAAGAGAAGTCGGAAGCATTGTTAATGGTTTTTCCTTTTATGGTTTTTCCAAAATAATGGGATACGTTAGGAAATACGTAAAACGCACCTTCTGGTTCATTGGATTTAAAACCTTCAATCTCATTTAAAAGCCCTAAAATTAATTGACGGCGTTCTTTAAATTGGTCAATCATATATTGCACCTTCGAAGGATCTGCATTTAAAGCTGTAATTACGGCACGTTGGGCAATACAATTGGCACCACTTGTAATCTGACCTTGATATTTGTTACAAGCACGCGCAACCCAACCTGGAGCGCCAATGTAACCAATTCTCCAGCCTGTCATGGCGAAAGCTTTAGACACTCCATTAACGGTAATCGTCCTATCGTACATGTCTTCAAACTGAGCCATACTAAAATGGCCTCCAATAAAATTGATGTGCTCGTAGATTTCATCAGAAACCACATAAATGTTTGGGTGTTTTTGAAGCACATCTGCCAATGCACGCAACTCTTCTTTACTATAAACAGAGCCACTAGGGTTACAAGGGGAGCTGTACCAAATCATTTTGGTCTTTGGGGTAATGGCAGCCTCTAACTGATCCGCAGTCATCTTAAAATCGTTAGTGATATCCGTTTTCACTTCAACAGGGACTCCTCCGTTCAGTTTTACAATGTCAGCATAACTCACCCAATATGGACATGGTAAAATGACTTCGTCACCATCATTAAGCATTACAGAAGCCACATTTGCCAACGATTGTTTTGCACCTGTGGACACTACTATTTGTGGTAATGTATAGTTTAGTTGATTATCCCTTCTAAACTTATTTATAATAGCTTCTTTAAGTTCTACATAACCATCAACCGGAGTATAACTGCTGTAGTTGTCATTAATAGCCTGTATAGCAGCGTCTTTAATGAAATCAGGAGTGTTAAAATCTGGTTCGCCTAAACTTAGTCCAATGATGTCCTTGCCTTCAGCACGCAATTCTCTAGCTTTTGCTGCCATAGCCAATGTTGCAGAGGTCGATAGCTTGTTAATTCTATCAGAAAGTTGGTTCATGCTTTCTTTGTAAACTATTAATTAAACTGCCATAGCTGGTTTTGTTCCCATTTCCTTTAGAAATTTAAAATGGGCTGCAATGGCCTTTCTTGTGGTTTTATACTCTTTGTAAGGTAAATTGAATTCTTTAGCTGTACTTTTTACAATTTCAGCAATTTTGCCATAATGGATATGGCTGATATGTGGAAAAATATGATGTTCAACTTGATGGTTTAAACCTCCGGTGTACCAGTTAACTAGCCAGTTTTTTGCACCAAAATTAACAGTGGTTTTTAACTGGTGAATAGCCCAAGTATTTTTCATGGTACCATCTTCCTCTGGCATTAACATTTCAGCTTCATCCATAACATGTGCCAATTGGAAGACCACACTAAGAATAAGACCAGCCACATAATGCATTATAAAGAACCCAATCAATACTTCGTACCAAGCTAAGTCAGTTAACGCAATTGGAATAACAATCCACATGGCCACATATATAAGTTTAGATATCACTAGCTTGCTCCAGTTTACAACGGGGTTCGGTAATTTACCATAAGATAATTTACGCTTCATGTAGCGTTTCATCTGTTGAAAATCTGTGGTAATTGCCCAGTTTATAGTTAATAATCCGTATAATAAAATAGAGTAATAATGCTGAAATTTATGGTATTTATGCCATTTTGAATGTTTTGAAAAGCGTAAAATTCGCCCGGCTTCCAAATCCTCGTCATGCCCGTGAATATTGGTGTAGGTGTGGTGCAAGACATTGTGTTGAACTTTCCAGTTGTAAACGTTTCCTGCTAAAATATAGATGCTGCTTCCCATTAATCGGTTGATCCATTCTTTGTTTGAGAATGAGCCGTGATTGCCATCGTGCATCACATTCATACCGACACCGGCCATACCAATACCCATGACAATGGTTAAAAGTATTTGTGCCCATGCAGGAATGTTAAGCGTTAACAATAAAAAATAAGGAGTTAAAAAAATGGCAAACATCACTATGGTTTTTAGCCAAAGTTTCCAGTTACCTGTACGTTTAATGTCATTTTCCTTAAAGTAGGTATTTACTCTTTTGTTCAATGTTCTAAAGAACTTTGCTGAGTCAGCTCTAGAAAATGATAATGTTTGTTGAGACATAATAAATTAATTTAAACCATAACGAATATAAAAATTATTCATTATGGAAAGGGCAAAGATATTAATAAATCAAAGCCACCAACCTTATATTATCATAAATTATCCCCATAAAAATTAACTATTTTTGCGACAAATTATTAGAATGGAGCTCATCTTAAAATATTTTCCGAATTTATCTGAACATCAAATAGAGCAATTTTCAGCTTTAGAGCATCTCTATAAAGACTGGAACACCAAGATCAATGTCATTTCCCGCAAGGATATAGATGAGCTGTACCTAAGGCATGTGCTACATTCCTTAGGCATAGCAAAAGTTATTGAATTTTCGGATGACAGTTCTATATTAGACGTCGGTACTGGTGGTGGATTTCCCGGCGTGCCATTGGCCATTTTATTTCCAAATTGTAAATTTCATTTAGTAGATAGTATCGGTAAAAAACTGAAAGTGATTAATGGTGTTGCTGAAACATTAGAATTAAATAATATTAGAACCACTCACAGTAGAGTAGAAGCGATTGATGAGACCTATGATTTTATAGTCAGTAGAGCAGTGACAGCTATGCCAGAATTTACAAAATGGGTAAAAGGCAAGATTTCAAAACCACAAAAAAATAGCCTTAAAAATAGCATCTTGTATTTAAAAGGTGGAGACTTAACTGAGGAACTGAAGCAATATAAGACTGTAAAAGCTTATTTGCTATCCGATTATTTTGAAGAAGACTTTTTTGAAACTAAAAAGGTAATTCACTTGCCGTTGAAGTATAGATAAATTCTAAAAATGCAAAATGTCATTCTAAACACTACTGAAATCAAAATATTTTTTGATTGAAAGTATCTTGCGAAGCAAGTGAAGAATCTTACATATTATTAGCAGAGACTCTTCGTTTCACTCAGAATGACAAATTTCAGAATGACAAATATTTTTATCCTAAAAATGGATATCTATAATCAGTTGGTGTTACAAAGGTTTCCTTAATCATACGCGGTGAAACCCAACGCAACAAGTTAAGAGCACTACCAGCCTTGTCATTAGTCCCAGAAGCTCTTGCTCCTCCGAAAGGTTGTTGACCAACTACAGCTCCCGTTGGTTTGTCGTTTATATAGAAATTACCTGCAGCATTTTGCAAAACGTCTGTGGCTTCTTGGATGGCATATCTGTCCGCAGATAAAATAGCACCAGTCAATGCATATTCACTTGTTTCGTCAACTAATTTTAAAGTTTCGGAATATTGATCTCCATCATACACATAAATAGTGATAACAGGCCCAAATAATTCGGTACACATGGTTGTGTATTTTGGGTTCGATGTTAAAATGACTGTCGGCTCAATAAAATAGCCTTTGGATTTATCATAGTTGCCACCAACAATAATTTCAGCATCCGCATCATTTTTAGCTCCATCAATATATTTCGCTAATTTATCAAATGACCCTTCATGGATTACGGCAGTTACAAAATTACTCATGTCTTCTGGTGAACCCATTTTGAAAGACTTTACATCTTCAATGACATAATTTTTAACCTCTTCCCATAAATTTGAAGGTACATAAGCTCTTGATGCAGCACTACATTTTTGTCCTTGAAATTCAAAAGCACCTCTAGAAATAGCAGTAGCCACTTGTTTTGCATTGGCTGATTTATGAGCGATGATAAAATCTTTACCACCTGTTTCACCAACAATGCGTGGATAGGTTTTGTAATTATGGATGTTGTTTCCAATTTGTTTCCACAATTCTTTAAAGACGTGTGTAGAACCTGTAAAGTGTAAGCCAGAGAAATCTGGACTGGCCAATATCGTATTGGTTATCATCACTGGGTCACCAAATACGACATTAATAACGCCATCGGGAACACCGGCTTCTTTAAAAATATCCATAATGACTTTTGCAGAATAAATCTGGCTATCACTTGGTTTCCAAACCACAACATTCCCCATCAGTGCCATACATGCAGGTAAATTACCTGCGATAGCAGTAAAGTTGAAAGGTGTTACTGCATAGGTAAAACCTTCAAGAGGTCTATATTCTAATCGGTTCCATGCATCACTTGTGCTTTCTGGCTGATCGTGATAGATGTCAGTCATGTATTGTACATTAAAACGCAGAAAATCTACCAACTCACAGGCGGAATCAATCTCAGCTTGGTGAATGGTCTTTGACTGACCAATCATTGTTGCAGCATTGATTTTATCTCTATACGGCCCGGCTACCAATTCAGCAGCTTTTAAAAAGATACCTGCACGTTGCTCCCAGTCCATTTTAGACCATGTTTTGCGAGCTTCTAAAGCTGTTGCAATAGCTTCTTCGACATGTTTTTGCTCTGCTAAATGATACTGACCAACAATGTGTTTATGGTCGTGTGGTGGAGACATGGGCTTGGTGTTTCCTGTTGTCACATCCTTACCATTAATATACATTGGCACATCCGTAGTACTATTAAAAAGTGATTTGTAGGCTTTTAAAACGTCTTCGCGTTCAGGTGAGCCAGGAGCATAAGATCTTACCGGTTCGTTTATGGCTACTGGTACGTTGAAGAATCCTTTTCCCATGTTATATTTTGTTTTTAGTATTATACATTTTTATGAATTGCAAATGTACAATTTTTAATAGAGTCTAAAAGGGAATTGCTCTTAAGGAAACCTTAATGTTTATCTAATATTTTGTAAGTTGTCAGCCACAAAATTGACTGTAGTCCATAACAAAATCTTTTTCATAATTACATGAAGCAAAATGATGCGATTATTTTAACCCTAGCTTACCCTGAAACTATAGTTATGGTTGCCGATGAATGGTATTCTAAGTATCTTCATGTTGTTGGGGTTGGAAAAAAAAACTATGTAAGAGCTGGTCACGCGGCCTTAGTGCTTATTGAAAAAAGTACAGGAATTTTAGAGTATCATGATTTTGGGCGGTACATAACGCCAGAACCTTATGGTAGAGTGAGAGGAAAAAAAACTGATACTGAGTTGGACTTTCCTTTAAAAGCAGAGATTGAAAATAACACAATTCTGAATTTAGAGGATATTCTGAAATTCTTGGCGACCCATCCAAAACTAACTCATGGGGAAGGTAAATTGGTAGCATCGCTTTGCACTTTTGTGAATTATGAAAAAGCACGACAGCATATCGATGACATGCAGGCTGAAGAATTTATCATTTACGCAGCTTTTAAAAAAGTGGCTTGTAATTGTGCCAGATTTGTTACGGATGCACTTATCGCCAGCGTAACGAATAATGAGATAGTCGCAAAATTGAAACGCTCAAAATGGTTTACACCAAGCACAATTGGTAATGTGGTTATTGCAGATACTGAGCAACGTA
This sequence comes from Winogradskyella sp. A3E31, assembly GCF_046720935.1. Lineage (NCBI taxonomy): Bacteria > Pseudomonadati > Bacteroidota > Flavobacteriia > Flavobacteriales > Flavobacteriaceae > Winogradskyella > Winogradskyella sp. A3E31. Next base: position 22,667 of record NZ_JBHNWH010000002.1, on the reverse strand, counting down.
TTTATGAAGTCGATATTAATGGAAATATTGGTAAGTTTTCATCGAATACCTCAAAAGAAAACAGGCGATTATTTTTAGATCGATTAAGGGAATACAGACCGAATTTTATTGGTACTTTAAAGCCAAAAGAGAATGCTGAAAAAGCGAATCATGCGCAATGGTTATCTGGTATTGCTGCTGGTGCTTGGTTTGAATTATACTCCAAAAATGAAGATGGTCAATACAGGTTTAGGCGTGTGTCTCCAGATGGACATATAGATATTGATGGTTTATTTGAAATAGATAATCAAAGTTTCGTTTATGCTTTGGACTATAAATTTGTTCAATATTCTAATTGCTTATATTTTCATGTTGAACAAAATGGGCAACGATACAGATTTAATTTTAAAGAGAAGCTAAATGCTTAATTCAGTGCAAAAGGAGCATTTAATTTAAACGCAGGGATAAAGACCTTAAATAGTTTTCCTGTTGAAAAATTCATCATATTGTAATGTCCGCTCATTGTGCCAAATGGTGCATTAAGTAAACAGCCAGAGGTGTATGTATGCGACTGTCCTGGTGAAAGCATCGGTTTTTGTCCTATAACTCCCTCTCCCTCTACGGTCTCTTCATGGTTTAAAGCATCAAGGATATGCCAATAGCGAGATGTTAGCTGCACCACGTCTTTACTTTGATTTTCAATGGTAATTTTATAGCCAAAAGCAAAGGTCACTTTATAGTCTTTATAAAACGTACCTTCAAATTCGGTGTCCACCGAAATCTTTATACCACTTGTAACTTGTTGTACCATGCTTGGACTAAAATACTAAATTTTTTAATGATGTGCATTTTCAACCAATTTTGGCATTTGTGTTTCAGCAAAAATTTCTAAAGTTTCAAAGAAATTGAGTATATCCTCTTTTTCTAAGACTGAATTGATGGTCACCATTCTTACAAACTCTTTATCCCTAAAAGATCCAAAGCCAACCATCAACTGTGCGTCTTTGTATAGTTTTGTACAAAGCTCCTTGGCAGGAATGTCCTTATAATTAAAACAAACTGAGATAGAGTCGTCAAAACTTTCTAAAGTATAATCAGGGTGGTTACTTATATAATCTCTTGCAGCTTCGGCAAGTTTAAATTGTTTGTTCACAAGATCCTCCAAGCCGTTTGTGCCTATGGATTTCCAAAGTGTCCATAGCTTAAGGGCGTCATTTCTGCGACCACACTGTATAGAGGTTTTGCCGAGATTAAAATCATCCCCATCGGTTTGGTAAAGATAATCCGCTTCATTAGAAAAGCTATGATGCAATTGCTCTCTATGTTTGGTCACAATGATTGAGCAACCGAGTGGAGTCCCCAGCATCTTATGGGCATTGATACTAAATGAATCCGAAAGTTCAACACCTTTAGCTAAATGTTTGTAACGTTGACTAAAAATAACTCCTCCACAATAGGCTCCATCAACATGTAGCCATAATTCGTATAACTTACATGTTCTGCTAATGGCAGTAATATCATCAAAAGCTCCAAGCACCGTTGTACCAGCTGTGGCATTAACAAAGAATGGAACGTTTCCTTTTCTTAGATCTTCATTTATCAAAGCTTCTAAATGGGCAACCAATAGCTCACCTTGTTCATTGGTATTGACCAAGCGAACGTTGTTTTTTCCTATTCCGGCCATAGCGGCATTCTTGGCGATAGAGTAGTGAGACGTTTCTGAAGTATAAACGATGAGGTTTTCTTTGGACCCTTCGGTTCTTATATTTGGGCGTTTAGCGTCTCTAGCCATAAGCATGGCCATCATATTGGTCATGGATCCGCCAGGAGCTAAGGTGCCGTTACTATTTTCGGGATAGCCAACAAGTTTGCTTATATTATTAATAATTTCTTTTTCAATGCCTACTTGAGGGCCAGCTACCTTGTAGGTGTACATGCTGTTATTAAGCATTACGGCTAACAAATCCCCAAGTGTAGCTTTACTCATTCGTCCACCAAACAATTGATTGAAAAAAGCTTTAGAAGCTGTTTTTGGCGTGCTCTTTATAATATCTGCCAAGACATTTTTTAAGTCGTCATCAAGTGTAGGAGCGTCCGATAAATGTAAATCAAGTTCTTGTAATAACTTATTTGTAGAAATGGGTTTTGCAACTGGGTTTTCTTTCTCTTCTGTTAATAGTATATCACACAAGTCTGAAAATAGGGCAATATCGTTTTTCATAGTATTAGAAGGTCGTAATTTCATTGTATTGGTCAAAAATACCCTTAAAACTTACAAACTTAAAGATGAATAGGGAAATTTAATTGGTGATGTTTTCAGAATTGGCTTCGCCTAAACCAATGATACGATCAAAACGTGCCCCTAAATCACGGTAGTAAACCAAAATTTTGTAGTTGTTCTCAGTTTGCCAAAAATTACCGCTGATAGCACCTTCGTCCATGTCTCCTTTGCCATCAACGACTACATATTTATAATTGTAGAAGCCTTGTTTTAAAAGAATTTGAGCTTCGTAAGCCCGCTTTTCATAATTATATGCCATAAGATTGAATTCGTCTAATGCATAATTATTGTAATTGCCGTACACATAAACATTCTTTCCTTTTAACTCATCATGTTTTAATGTAAAATGAATGACCGTGTAATCAGCTTCAATATTAGCATTGTCCCTATCAATGACATTAACTTGAAAATTGCCATTAATGTCGGGGTAATAGGTATATGGTCGCTTACTTCTATTAATGTTGGCGAAAAGGTAATTGTGGTATACGTCTAAAAGATCAATAAACTGAATAGCAACAGTGGCAGCCCTTACATCCTTATTCTCAAAAAACAAGTATTCATTACCACCCCAAAAAGCGGACTCTTGGTCGTAGCGATAGATTAATTGGTTGCCAAGCGTGTATTGTGGTTTTAAATCTGTGATGGCTGTTGAAAGGTTATTGTTTTGAATAATCATGGTCTTTACGGTTTCCAAGGGATTATTCAAGATGGTTTCTCCAGAATTAATGGTTATTTGAAATGTTTGCTTTTCGTTTATGGTTTCTAAACTCCGAGTTCGTTTTACCGCTGCACCAACCGAGGTTAAATCTTCGTAAATCATAAACTTTCTAGAAAACATCAACTCGCCATAGTTGTCGTAAACAGAAATCAAATAGTTTCCACTTTTTAGAAGTGCTCTTGTGTTTTCATTCGGGATTCTTAAATCGTAATGCGAATAGATTTGATAGGTATTCAGTGAATTGAGGTAGTTTCGGATGCGTTGATTATCCAATCCTCTCAGGTATTCACCTTTGGCAAGGCTAGACGGTGTCCAATCGTAATTAAAGTGCTCAATTTTATAGTAAAAATCTTCTTCGTTACCAGTCAGTGCATCAAATTGAAGCCTCAAAGGTTCGCCTAATCTTAAAATTGGTAGTTGACTTTGCGGTGTGTTACTCGCAAAAGTGATAGTCTTTATAAAGTCTGGTGGATTGACCTCTTCAACTTGGGTATACCCAATTATTGAAAAGAGAAATAATGAATATAATAGTACTAATCGCATCGAATCTCAATTTTAACAAAGATAATCAATTTCTGTGCCTGTTTTCTCATGCTGAATTTTGAAGCCCTTCTTCAATTAATCTTAAAATAGAATTAACTTGTTCTAAAAATTTCTTTTGCCGGGTAATCCTGTTATACTCTAATATGCTTTTTAAATATAATTTTCCAAAAAAAGCCTCATTATTAAAAAACTCTTCAGAGATTTCTAGATTTTGAATTTTTCTTGGATTTAAGTTTAAACGTTTTCTAAATTTATTGGTTGCTATTTTTAGTGTAAAAGGATTTATTATGTCATTGAGATCATTTAAAAGAATCATTGCGGTATCTTGATCCTCAAATCCTGAATCTAAATCTGCTGCAAATTGCGCTAATAGGTGTCTAAGGTCTTCGCTGCGTATTAAATCAATTTTTCCAGCACTAATTAAAGAATTGTAAGCTCCAGTAACAGGCTCGGCTCTATACCATGAGGTACCGTAAGAAGTTAAATAATCTAATGAATCTAAATGCGTGTTAAAATACAGATATTCTTCAGAGTTATTTCTTTCGTGAATATTAATTAAAGTTTTACTACAGATCATTACTCTAGTTTGTACTGAAAGAGTTTCCTCAATTCTGGTTTTAGAAACTTTAAAGTCAGACTGTAAAGCTTTTAGGATTTTTTGTTCTTCGGCTTTAGCTTTTCTGTTTTCATTCCAAGTGTTAATCTGTAAGGCAATCAAAATACCTATAACAACAAGGATGATTTCGCCTATAGCATATTTAAAGTAGCGAGCAGATTTATTATCTTCAATGGTTCGTTTTCTAATAGTTCTGAAAAATTTAATCATTACGTTGCTAATTGGCTGGGTTTAAATATACTTAATAAAAACACGCCATAAAAAGACGCCTTATTTATAATCACTATAAATAAAAAAGATGCGTATTTATAAAAACTTTTTCACAGTTAATTCGTAAATTTGCAGCGATTTTTAGATAACTAATCTTTAAGAAATATGTCAAAGGACATTAGAATTAAAAAGGGTTTAGATATAAAACTTGTTGGTGAAGCAGACAAGAACATAGAAAGTGCTATCATTAGCAATTCTTATACAGTAAGGCCCGAAGATTTCCATAGTATTAAGCCAAAATTAATAGCTAAAGAGGGTGCGAGAGTAAAAGCTGGGGAGACCTTATTTTACAATAAGGATATTGAAGCTATGAAATTTGTATCACCAGTTTCTGGTGAGGTTGTAGAAGTAAAACGTGGAGCAAGAAGACGCATCGAGGCCATTAAGATTACGGCAGACAAAGAGCAGAGCTATGTAGATCATGGCAAGTTTGATATGTCATTGGACGCTGAAAAAATAAAAGCACATTTATTAGCTTCTGGTTGTTGGGCATTTATTAAGCAAAGACCTTATGATGTTGTTGCAAAACCAGATGTGGCTCCTAAAGCTATTTTTATTTCGGGTTATGCCAGTGCGCCTTTAGCAGCAGATTTAGATTTTACATTACAAGGTAAAGAGGCAGAGTTACAAGCTGCTGTAACAGCATTGTCTAAATTAACAGAAGGAGCTGTACATATTTCTGTAGGGAAAAATTCTGATTCTCCATTAGCTGGTTTAAATGATGTCACTATTCATAAAGTGTCTGGTCCACATCCATCGGGTAACGTAGGTACATTGATTAATAAAGTGGATCCCATCAATAAAGGAGAAACGGTTTGGACGGTTAGTGCACAAGATTTAGTCATTATTGGCGAACTGTTATTGACTGGAAAATTCAACGCAGAACGTGTTATCGCTCTGGCTGGTTCTTCAGTTAAAAAGCCCAGATATTTTAGAACTAAAATAGGTTCTGAAGTTTCTACAATGGTTTATGATAATGGCGTTGAGCAAGATGGTAATGACCGAATCATTTCGGGTAATGTATTAACAGGAAAAGAGGTGAAGCCAGATGGTAATTTAGATTATTACAGCAATGTGATTACTGTTATACCAGAAGGAGATGATTACGAGTTTTTTGGATGGAACAAGCCGGTATTTGATAAAATATCACCATCACGAGCTTTGACATTTTCATGGTTGACTCCAAACAAAAAATACGATTTAGATACCAATACCAATGGCGAGCACCGTGCTTTTGTAGTTACAGGTAACTACGAACAGGTTTTTCCATTAGATATCTATCCGCTTCAAATTTTAAAGGCTTGTATGTACCAAGATTTGGATGAAATGGAAGGTTTGGGAATGTACGAGGTCGCACCAGAAGATTTTGCACTTACAGAGTTTATTTGTGTGTCTAAACAACCACATCAAAAAATAATAAGAGAAGGCTTAGACTTAATGCTTAAAGAAATAGGCTAGTAATTATAGGAATTTAGGTGTCACGCTGAGCGCAGTCGAAGCATCTAAATGCTAAACATTTTTAAAATGGGTTTAAAACAAAGTTTACACAATTTTAAAGTAAAAAATAAAGACAAGAAATGGCTTCCTGGCTTTAATGCACTTTTTACGTTTTTGTATACGCCAAACGAAACTACACATGGCGGTACACATATAAAAGCAGTTGATGATTTAAAGCGTACGATGAATACCGTAATCATGGCTTTAGTGCCATGTTTAATTTTCGGTATGTTCAATGCAGGGTATCAACATTATTTAGCGCTTGGTGAAATAGAGGCAGCCAATGGATTTTTAGGAGCTTCATTTTGGACAATGGATAATTTCATTGTCGGTCTTTGGCAAGTGTTACCGCTTGTCGTCGTGTCTTATGGTGTTGGTCTTGCAGTAGAGTTTCTATTTGCAGTGATAAAAGGTCACGAAGTAGAGGAAGGCTATTTGGTAACGGGGATGTTAGTGCCATTGATTGTGCCGGTTGATATTCCGTTATGGATGTTAGCTGTAGCAGTGGTATTTGGTGTTGTTATCGGAAAAGAGATTTTTGGTGGTACAGGTATGAATATTCTAAACCCTGCACTAACCATTAGAGCGTTTTTGTTTTTCGCCTATCCAACATGGATGTCTGGAGATAAAGTATGGGTTCACGGAGCAGTTGAACGCGATCAGATGATTGCTGCTGGTCAAAATGTAGATGCTATTTCTGGTGAAACCATATTAGGAGCGTATGCTCAAAATAGTTCTCTCGCTGGTATTGACTATTGGGATATGTTCTGGGGATTAATTCCTGGTTCAGTAGGAGAGACCTCAAAATTCTTGATTATTATAGGGGCGTTATTCTTAATCTTTACCAAGATTGGAAGTTGGAGGATTATGCTTAGTACTATAATCGGAGCTTTAGTGATGGGACTTATTTTTAATGGAGTTGTAGATGCAGGATGGATAAGTGATACCAGTAAATTCTACGGATTAATGAGTGTTCCATTCTGGCAACATCTCATTATTGGAAGTATTTTGTTTGGAGCCGTTTATATGGCCACAGACCCTGTAACAGCCTCTCAAACCAATAAAGGAAAATGGATTTATGGATTTTTAATAGGGTTTATCTCCATTATGATTCGAGTGTTCAATCCAGCCTATCCAGAAGGAGTATTTTTAGCTATTTTATTGATGAATGTATTTGCTCCAACCATTGACCACTATGTAGTGCAAGGCAATGTAAAGCGAAGATTAAAACGTGTTAAAGTTAAAGCAGCGTAATCATGGGACAAAAAACAGAAAAAAATTCATATACAGTTATATTCGCCATAGGCATGGTGTTAGTTGTTGGTTCATTATTAGCGTATTTGGCTTCATCTTTAAAACCGACTATTTCTGAAAACGAACGTTTAGAAAAACAACAAAACATCCTTTATGCCATGGGTGTAAATGATAATGAGGAGGGAAGCGCCGTATTTATTTCTACAGAAGAAGCACCAGAAGCCTTTAGTAAATATATAAAGGAACAGTTGGTACTGACAGTTGATGCTTCAGGTAATAACATAAAGAAACAGACGCGGGATGAGTATGTCGCTGAGTATAATAAAGAGCCGTATCTTATTGACATTAAGAAACAAAAAACAATGGCCAAAAAGGGCGAACCTCGTCAGTTGCCATTATTTGTAGGTGAAAAGGACGGAAAGACATTTTATATAGCACCGATATACGGTAAAGGACTTTGGGATGCCATTTGGGGGTATGTGTCTATGGATGAAGAAATGATTGTTAGGGGAGCATATTTTGACCATAAGGGAGAAACACCGGGTCTTGGAGCCAATATTAAGCAACGTTACTTTATGGACGATTTTCAAGGTGAGCATTTATTATCAAAAAGTGGTGCATTTAAAGGCATAACTGTTGCAAAGGGTAATGCAGATCCTAAAAACGAAAATAAAACAGATAATGAGGTTGATGCCTTGGCAGGTGCAACAATTACTGGAGATGGGGTTACAGCGATGATTAAAAACGATCTTAAGCTTTATGTGCCTTATTTTAAAACTTTAAAACCTTAATTAATTTATGGGACTTTTATCAAAAAAAGACGGCAAATTAATAACAGATCCACTAGCGGATAATAACCCTATTACCATACAAGTATTGGGGATTTGTTCGGCATTGGCAATTACAGCAGAGCTCGAAGCTTCTATTGTAATGTCAATTTCAGTACTATTTGTATTGGGTGTTGGTAACGTTGTTATCTCGTTGATGCGAAATATCATTCCTTCAAAAATTAGAATTATAGTGCAACTTATCGTTGTTGCAACGCTTGTTATTATTGTGGACTTGGTGTTGAAGGCATTTGCCTACCAATTGAGTAAAACCTTATCTGTATTTGTTGGACTTATAATTACCAACTGTATTATTATGGGACGTTTTGAAGCCTTTGCCCTTGGTAATGGGCCATGGAAATCTTTTTTGGATGGTATCGGAAACGCTCTAGGATATGGTGTTATATTAATCATTGTTGGTTTCTTTAGAGAGTTATTAGGTTCTGGTACTTTATTAGGTATTCCTGTATTGGGAGATCCGATAGAGAAAACAGGATTATATTCAATAGGTTATGAGAATAATGGCTTTATGCTGTTATCACCAATGGCATTAATTGTTGTAGGTATTATTATTTGGGTACAACGTAGTAGAAATAAAGCATTAATAGAAGATTAATTAGTTAGCAGTAAAACAGTATTCAGTTAGCAGTCAATGCTGAAACTGAAGACCTGCAAACTGCAAACTGAAGACTTAAAAAAAATGGAACATATAGAATTATTTTTCAAATCGATTTTTATAGATAACATGGTATTTGCCACGTTCTTAGGAATGTGTTCTTACCTAGCAGTATCTAAAAAGGTGTCAACAGCAGTAGGGTTAGGAGCAGCGGTAATCTTTGTATTGGCCATTACGGTGCCGCTAAACTGGTTGTTAGATCAATATATTTTACAGCCTGGAGCGTTAACGTGGTTAGGCCCTGAGTATGCTGATTATGATTTAAGTTTCTTATCCTTTATTATGTTTATTGCTACTATAGCAACTATGGTGCAATTGGTTGAGATTGTGGTGGAGAAGTTTTCACCATCTTTATATAATTCATTGGGGATATTTTTACCATTAATTGCAGTAAACTGTGCTATTTTAGGGGGATCATTATTTATGCAGTCTAGAGAAATTGCCACTTTAGGATTGGCATTAAATTATGGAGTAGCATCGGGAATTGGTTGGTTTTTAGCTATTTTGGCCATTGCTGCCATTCGTGAAAAAATTAGATATAGTGCGGTTCCTGCTCCGTTGAGAGGACTAGGAATTACATTTATCATTACTGGGCTTATGGCTATCGGTTTTATGAGTTTTGGTGGTATGTTAACAGGAGGAGATGAAGGTGAAGCGCCAAAGGAAGAAACAGTTTCCATTGAAGAAAAAATAGAAGAAGACGTTGATACAAAGGTTGCTAAAGAGGATAAATTAGAAGTAGCCGAAAACACTAATAAAGAACTAAATTAATATGATTTTATTAGCCGCAAATACAGTCGGAACAGTAATAGCTACAGTAGCTGCTTTCTTGTTGGTGACACTCGTTTTAGTTTCACTTTTATTATTTGTAAAACAAAAGTTATCGCCTTCGGGGCCTGTTAAGATTATGATTAACGGAGAACGAGAGATTGAAGTATCTTCTGGCGGAACCTTATTATCTACATTAGGTAGTAATAAAGTGTTTTTACCATCTGCATGTGGTGGTGGTGGAACTTGTATTCAGTGTGAGTGCCATGTTTTAGAAGGTGGAGGTGAAGCACTACCAACAGAGACTCCTCACTTTTCAAGAAAAGAATTGAAAGATGGTGCCCGTCTAGCTTGCCAAGTAAAAGTGAAGCAGGATATGGAAATCACCATTCCTGAAGAAGTTTTTGGTATTAAAAAATGGGAAGCCACTGTTGTACGTAACTATAACGTAGCATCCTTTATTAAGGAATTCGTCGTTGAGATTCCTGAAGATATGGGGTATAAGGCAGGTGGATATATTCAGATTGAAATTCCTCCATGTACCATTAAATATGAAGATATTGATATTACGGCACACCCAGAAGAGCACGACAAACCAGATAAGTTTCAAGAAGAGTGGGATAAGTTCAACTTGTGGCCCTTAGTAATGAAGAATGATGAGACTGTGGAACGAGCTTATTCTATGGCGTCTTACCCAGCTGAAGGACGTGAAATTATGTTGAATGTACGTATTGCAACTCCACCATGGGACAGAGCAAAAAATGGATGGATGGATGTTAATCCAGGTATTGCGTCGTCTTATATATTTGCGCAGAAACAAGGTGATAAAGTAACGATATCAGGACCTTATGGTGAATTCTTCATCAATGAGTCCGAAAGTGAAATGTTATATGTAGGTGGTGGAGCTGGTATGGCACCGATGCGTTCTCATTTATATCACTTGTTCAAAACGATTAAGACAGGTCGTAAAGTCACCTATTGGTATGGTGGACGTTCTAAGCGAGAGTTATTCTACATCGATCACTTTAGAGAACTCGAAAAAGACTTCCCTAATTTTAAATTCTACATGGCATTGTCAGAGCCTTTAGAAGAGGATAACTGGAAAGTGAAGGAAAATATTGATGATGAAGAAGGAGATGGTTTTGTAGGCTTTATTCACAATTGTGTGATTGATAACTATCTCAATGATCACGATGCACCAGAAGATATTGAATTGTACTTCTGTGGGCCTCCATTAATGAACCAAGCGGTACAGAAAATGGGTGAAGATTTTGGAATCCCAGATGAGCATATTAGATTTGATGACTTTGGGGGATAGGTCACTTCCAAAATTAAATATTATACACTTTAAAAATAATATCTGAATTTAGCTTTATTTTATATGTTGGCTAGTTGCTAGTTATTCATATGATAAGTTTTAGTTTGTTTGTCTGAATTGACATCATTATTTTTTAAAGTAAGTTTTAAATTTTTTATAGTAGCTTCATCAAAACTATTGTCTTTTTTGAATTGGTTAAACCACTTCCTATTTTTAACTTGGACATTTTCAAACTTACAATTTTTAAAAGAATTCTCTTTTAATATTGAATTATCTGATATATATGAATTAATAAAACTAACATTTACCAAATTAGAATGATGCATTTTTAAGTCATAAAAAATTCCAGTAAATTTTGAATCTAAAATACGGTTTGAGTCAAGGTAAATGGTAACAATGTGTAGGTTGAAATCAACATTAACAATTTCACATTGAGTAATATAAGAATCGTTCATGTCGTCATTAAACTCAATATTTTTAAGATAATACCTGTGTGAAAAAGGGGATTTAAACAATAAATAATTATTTAATGAGGTATTAGTAGCTATTTTGTTATTAAAATCAATACCAGATTCATAATAAAATGTCCATAATAACTCAAATATACTCTGTGATTTCTCAACTACGTTTAAATTTTCAACTTTGTAATTATAGTCGAGAACTATTTCTTGCTTTATAAGTTTATAGAATACACTTTTTGTTTGCTTTGTTATCTGCTTTTTTAAATCGCTTTTTTCAATTCGGATAATGTTTTTTATGTTTTCTCTTATTTCTGCCTTTAATTCTTTATTACCTATTAACCCTTGTAATAAGGCAAAATAATTTTCCATTCCTAATGGAATTAAATCATTGTCCTCATCTTTATTCAGAACCAATCTCTTATTTTCTTCCCACATATACTCGGCAGTTAAAAATTCCCATAATGAATTATGGAAAAATTCAATGGCCGTATCTTCTTCTTGATCCTTATTTGACTGTTGAAAATAAAAACTGATTAAAAGATACTTGCTTACTTCTTTAATCCTTTCCGAATCTTTACTTAGGTCATTATGAAAACATTTCTTAATAAAATTGGCAGTTGAATCTAATGAATTCAGTTTTTTCACTGATATATGAAGATTAGGTGATTGGTAAATTTCAAAAGCAATATTTCTGATAAACTGTCTTAAATACTTACTGTATTTTCCATAATCTTCCTTCAATGAAGGTTTAATATAATTTAATTGACCATTTTTATCCCAGCTCCTTTTTGCCAGTGAATCAAAGATTTTGTCATAAATAATAGCCTTAGAATCAGATCGATCTATGATTATGTCAGCTAGTGCTATAAAATACATTATAACTGGTTGCTGTAACAATTCCTTTATATGGGCATAATTTTTCTTTTGAATTATGTCATCAATTTTTTTTGTTAGATGATTTTCAGGATAGAAGCCAGTGAATTTATCAACATAAGATTTTAATTGCTTATCATCAAGTACGCTCAAGTATAAAACCATTGATCCTTCAACACTTGGATCATTATATTTAAGGTAATTAAGCCTTGAAGTAAGGACTATCTTTAAATTATTATTTTGTTGAGATGTTTTGTTGAGCCTTTCGTAAAGATTCTTCAAATCTTCATCAGTAAGTCCACCACTCATATAAGCTTCATCTAACCCATCAAGTACCAATAAACAACCATCTTTGGTAAAATTTATGTTTTGAGATAAATGATTGTTTATCGTGTTAAATGTGTCATTAATAAAATCTTTTGCAACTAAATCACGTATTTTAATAAAAAGCAGTGGGGTATTTGGTAAACCATTTGATTTTTTTAATATGTCATATACTAATTTGTAACAAAATGAAGTTTTTCCTTGCCCAGGTTGACCTAAAATAAAAATCATATTATAATTTTTCCTAGACCCAGGTAGTGGCTTATCAATTAAATAGTAATTATTTAAATAGTCGTGGATAGTTAATTTTTTTGATGGATTTAAGAAGTCAGTATTTTCACTACTTTTCTTTGATAAGTTGTTTTTATATACCTTGAAATAAGGTTCAGTATATAAATCAGCTAAGGTTTCATTAGAATCTGGTACATCAGGTTGAAGATAGGATATGTAGTGCTTATTTATAGAAATATAATGGTTCATTAAATTTGTAAAGGATGGATTTCCTAACTCAATTGGATTACTAAAAGCATCAATTAACACTTGATATTTAGAAGGGTTTGTCTCAAATTCTTGTGATAAATTATTTCTGTAACGTACATAATATTTGTAATAATAGCCATTCGGAATATTTATTTTTAATAAGGATAAATACTTAGAAAATAATATAAAGGATTTTTTAAGATATTCAGGGTCGTGCTGCAATACATCATGAAAAAATTCAGCACTAATAGTTATTTCTTGTTCAAAAAATTCTTTCCATTCACCTATAATGCTTTCGTATTTTACAACTAAGTTTTTTGTATTATCTATAATTTTTTGATCTAATTCCTTAGAAAGCTCAATATTTGTTTTTTGAGTTGTGTTATAAAGAAGTTCAAAAGCTTTACTTTCCTTAGATTTGTTTACATCCAGAATCTCAGAAACAGTAGAACCTAAATTAAAATCAAATAAATTTTGAAAAATTTTCTTCTTTTCTATTTTATAATCTAGCTTAGAGCTATTAAGTTTTATTTTCATTTAAATAAGTTTTAGATATCTATCTTATTTACAGTTTTAATGTTTTTTTGGCCGTTGATTGCTGCTTAAAAATAGAGGTGTAATCCATAACATTTTCAATTCTATCTAGTCGGCATAGATATCTCACCACTTCCGAAAGACCTTTAAATAAAATGTCTGGGTTTGTTGGATTTTTTGGCTTTTGATTTTTGTAGTGAATCGGAATCTGAAAACCACAAGCTTTAAGAAAAACGGATTCAATTTTTAATAACTCTAACGGTGTGTACCCATTAAAACGTCTTCCCATTAACTGGTGGACTCTGCCGACATAATTTAATTCAGTAGTGCCATGATGATCAGATAAATGTTTCCAACTATCATTTTGGTCTAAGATGTTACCAACAGCACACTGTTTACAGCATTCTGGGTTCAGCGTTTTGTTATAAAAAGCAGTGTATAGTTTTTTAATGGCGTCACCAAATCGTTTAGAAGTTTCCATAGCAAATAGATTTCTTTCTAAAAAGATACAAAATCTATTTGTATTCCATAATTAGGAATACAGCAGTAGAATCACCGATGTTTAATACTTCGTGCTCTGTTATGCTATCATTACTAAAGGTGTAGCCTGCTGGCACATCGACTTCTCTTGTGCCTTCACTATCCGTTATTCTAAACGTACTCCCGGCTATGGTATAACCAGTATGGGGATTATGGTAATGTTTCTCATGCCCAACATTTGGTGGAAAGGTACATTTTAATAAGCGCAGTTCTTTATTATCTTCTAATACCTCACAGACAGATTGTCCTTGCCATCCTGCTTCTAATGGATCTGGCAGTTCTTGTTTGTTTTTACAACTAGAAAATAAAATGATTATAAGAAAAAGAAGTATTTCACCTGAGGAATGTTTAAGGGACTTTTTTTGCATAATTAAAGGTTGGGATATTTGACTGAGGAATTTAATCGTAGTTTTTTGGATTAGTAGTCTGAATAATGTTATCGATAAGAGCTTCAGTTTCATCTAGTCGTTCAATAATATTTTGATGTAGCCATAGAGAATTATCTAATAAATTTTCGAATTCAATTCTTTGAAATAATGGATAATAATTAGGTTTTACTTTAGATGTTCCAGTCCATCTATAGTTGGCATTGCTGTCCATTTCTTTTAATGAAATGTAAGGTAATAAAAAAGGCAAAAATTGAACATTATTCCAAGAGTCGAGTTTTTCAATACGAGCTTTACGAATTGCACTTATAGAATTCCATTGATTAAGCAACTCATCAATTAATTCGTCCTGAAATAGGTTAAGACGCCCATTTTGTACAATATTATTTACAGCATTATTGGCAAATGCCAATTCATTAGAAGGGAAAGATTCAAAAAGCAAACTGTCTAAATTATGTTTTGATAGTTCCTCTTCGGAGGCACCAATTAACTCCATTAGTGCTATACCTGCACTCATAGCTCTATTTTCTGCTTCTCTATTTTTAGACAGCGTCTTCTTATTAGCTTTAAATTCTATATGTAATTTTGAAAGTAGTTCCTTTTTTTCAATTTGGTTTAGTCTATCTTGATTCCAGTTATTAATCTGTAGCGCAATAAGAATTCCTATCACGACGAGGACGATTTCACCTATAGCGTATTTAAAATAGCGACTTGTTTTTCCTCTTGCCCGTACCGAATCGGTACGTTCGGGCGGGGTTTCCATGAGGTTGTGTCTTATTTGTCTGAAGAATTTAATCACTTTTGTCTTCTTTATCTATTAATAATATAACATCTTGACCTAAATCACTGGTAATCTCATAGCGTTTAAGAATAGTGTTTAACCTAGAAACTCTATAGTTAACCCCTTTAAAAGAAGGGAAATTCATAAGTTGGTGTACTTTTTTTAGGTTATCATGAGTCGGTTGTTGATTTATATCTCTTGTCACATCTATAAAGTCTAAAACCACATTAGATTTAAACATGTCGTATTCCATTTCCTCGATAAAGTTATTAAGGCTTTTCTCTTCTTCCTCTAGAGAGGCAATTGCCTTGTAGTAGTCGTAAAGTTTCGTTTCTAGGTCTGTGCCATGAATTTTGTTGAGATATCCAGAATTTTTTAAGGCTTCAAAGCCACTTTTATCAGCTTTAAAATAGATGTCAAAAAACGGTAAATACTTTTGTAAATACGTAGAAGTATAACTGCTAAACTCATTGGGTGTTATGTTCTCTTGGTTACTGAGCTTAACAAATTGCTGAGCCCCCAATTTAGCACTGTCCCTAAATGCTTTAATATTAGAAAGTTCAGTTATATCGGACATTATATTTTTTGAAATATTATTGAGATAACCATTCAACTCAGCTTGCTCCTTTTTAGTTTCATTCCAGTTATTAATCTGCAGTGCAATAAGAATTCCTATCACGACGAGGACAATTTCACCTATAGCGTATTTAAAATATTTACCCGTTTTGTTTTGTGCCATGAGGTTGTATCGTATTTGACGGAAAAATTTAATCATTCTCATTCAGTTTAATTTCACTCTGTAGAAGTTCTAATATTTTTTCAATACGTTCTTCTAAAATTTTTGATTGTAAGTTTGTTATCCTTAATACAAAATGCGCTCTAGATAAATGGTCTTCAAATTCTGGATGATCCAATATATTTTCTATATCAATTGGGTGTTTAGATTCGCCGATATTCGATATTTCATTAGCTCTGTTGTCAATTAAAAAGCTTTGCGAAAACCTTCTTTCGTAAGATTCGTTTCTGGCGGTTCTTAATTGGTAATGCTCAAAAATAAATGGGATGTAAAATTGCTCTCTATGAGATTTCCAGTTTTGCTCTTCTTCGGTGACCTGAACCAAATCGCTAGTCCATGAAGAGAGGTAGGTTTTTAAAGAATCGTTTTGAATAATTTTCAGGTTAGTTGAGTTAGAGAAATCGTTATTATATGGATCAAAAGTAGTGTAGGTCATTGTTGTTGTAAGTAATCGATTAAATTTCTTCACCGATCTTAATTCATTATTGTCTATCATCATAAAAAGTGAATCGATAGCCGCAAATTGTTGATTACGTATGTCTATTTTTTGTCGAAGCTGTTTTAAATTACTTTTAAAGCCTAATTGCATTTGTTTAAGCACAATTAACTCTTCCTTTTTGGTTTTTCTATTTTCATTCCAATTGTTAATCTGCAAAGCAATGAGAATACCAATGACTACAAGGATAATTTCGCCTATGGCGTATTTGAAGTAACGTCCAGATTTGTTTTTACTCATAAGTTTATAGCGTATTTTTCGGAAGAATTTCATCATTTCTTAATTTCAGATTTAATCGTTTCTAATATTTCCTCAATGCGTTTCATAAGTGTTATGGACTCCTGATTGTTAAACTCATTTAAGGTCAATGTATAGACAATTTGACTCTCTAACTTAGTATTATTTAATAAGTCATCTTTAGTTGTATTAAAGAGTTTAGACTTACCCGATATGGGGTTTTTATAAGATTTAGATTCTAATAGGTTTATAGGATTGTCTTCCCAAAAGGCATACATAATATTTCTTTGTAAGCCTATTTCATCGAGATATGGCACTACATTATTTTCGTGATACCTATAAAACATTTGTTCTACTTCTTGTAACTGAATGACATCAGTGCTCCAATTAATGAGTAATTGCTTTAGTTCTTCACTCTTTAAAATCTCAATATTTCCTGAGCTTACTAAATCGTTCTGGATAGGATCAAAACTTGTTGGTGTCATTAATCTCGAATGTTTAACAATAATACTATCTAGTGTTGCTTCATTTGGGTCATTAAAATACTCTAATAATTCGGTGCAATTTCTAATAATTCTATCTCGTATCGTAACTTTTTGTTGAAGTTGCTCTTTGTTAGAATTAAATTCTTTTTGTAATCTTTTGAGGATAGCTTGT
Source organism: Winogradskyella sp. A3E31 (assembly GCF_046720935.1). Taxonomy (NCBI): domain Bacteria; kingdom Pseudomonadati; phylum Bacteroidota; class Flavobacteriia; order Flavobacteriales; family Flavobacteriaceae; genus Winogradskyella; species Winogradskyella sp. A3E31. The sequence goes on along the minus strand of NZ_JBHNWH010000002.1, from coordinate 5,355 downwards.
TCTTGTATGTTTTCCTTGCGCTGCTCATTCCAATTATTGATTTGTAACGCAATTAAGATTCCTATAACCACGAGGATGATTTCACCAATGGCGTATTTAAGGTAACGCCCAGTTTTGTTTTGCTCCATAAGATTGTATCGTATTTGACGAAAGAATTTAATCATTGATATTTGATTCTATGAGTTTTAAAGTATCCATTAAATACCCTTTAAACACCTTATAAGAATTAATGGTGTACATATAGTTTAAGGTGTTATTATAAAGTTCATTTTCAAATTCAACAGTTCTAATTGTAGTGTTGTAATTAATTTTGAATTTAGATTTCGTGATTTTTCTTAGGTTAAGATCGTCTTCAAAAAAACTAGGGTTTTCCATGTTTCTTAAAAGCGCTTTATTGGTCAATGAAGGAATAAAGAAATCAAATAAGTAGTTTCTGTATATAACAATATCATCTTCTGTATCGGTTTTAAAATAAGACCAATTAGATAGCTGACTCTTTAAGTTAGTGTCTCTTATTAAGTTAATGGAACCTGTGTTAAGCATTTCGTCTAATGACCCAGTAATGATATCTAGTGACATCGTTTTATTAGTAATTTCGTCTATTAATTTTTCAATTTCTGAGCCATTAATATCATCAGTATCGCCAATAATCTCGAGCAAATCTACTGATGCCTCATAAGCTTCTAAAAAGCTATTGTATGCAAAGTCTACATTAGCAATATTGGTTTTAAAGTCTGCTTGTAGGCTTATTAAAACGGTCTGTTCTTTTGTTCTGTCTTTTCGCTTTTCATTCCAGTTATTAATCTGTAGTGCAAAGAGAATACCGATAACCACTAGGATAATCTCGCCAATAGCGTATTTAAAGTATTTGCCTGTTTTTCCTGTTTCCATAAGATTATAGCGTATTTGGCGAAAGAATTTAATCATTTATGTAAGTTTCAATATCTTTTTTTAGCTGTTCAGCTTCTGCATAGGCTTCATTTAATATGTCTAAATAAGCAATATTAACACCCAAAAAAGCGTGTAGTGATTGTAGGTATTCTTTGTCTTTTTTTAAGGCTTCAAAATCATTGGGGACCAATTTATCAAGGCCTTCCTGATTAAAACTTGTGGTAAACTTTTTTCTATAAAAATCTATCATATAGCTATAAAAATCTAAATGTATTTCTTGAAAACCTCCTTTGATTGAATTTATTGATGAGGTATGAAATTGTCCTATCGAAGAACGAAGCTCTGGATTTTCAACAAGATCAGTTCCTATGGATACTAAGGATTGATACCCACTTGTTTTAAAATTAATTTCATCGTAAGCATTTATGGCTCTAAAATTATAGGCTAAGGAATCATAATAGGGTTGATTTGTTTTTAGAACTGTTATTATCGTTTTCATAGAGTTAATAGTTCTTTTTAGATTATTTGTTCTTGTATTAAGAACTCTATCTATATCTGCAAGTGTATACTCTAAGTCAGAAATAATCTCAGTTAGTACTTGACATTCTTTTTCTTTTGCTTTTTTACCTTCATTCCAATTGTTAATCTGTAGCGCAATGAGAATACCTATTACCACGAGGATGATTTCGCCAATGGCGTATTTGAAATAACGAGAGGTCTTGTTCTGATTCATTAGGTTATATCTTATTTGTCTAAAGAACTTTATCATTTCTTTAAATATTTATCAATTGCCTTTATAAGTTCTCTGTTTTCTTTTTGAGTAATTTCCAAGCTTTGTAGCGTAGATTCCCTATTGCCAAGGTTCATTTTCAGCATCATTAAAAGTCGTGAATCATTACTGAGGTTTTGGTAATCACTAGGTATGCCATACTCACCAAACTTCCAGTCCTTGAAATTATTTATTAAATAAGGTCGCCAGTCAGTTAAAAATTCTGTTTCATCATCAAGGGTAGCTGAATTGAGATTGCTCAACAAAATATTATAGTATCTAATGATTTGTTTCTCAAAAGCATCATTTTTGAGCTGTTCCATTCCTAATTTTTTAAGGGTATTATAGCCATTATCAACCAGTAGGATTCGGCGCATAATCAAAACTCTACCAAAATGTTCATTAAAACTGCTGTCTAAAAGTTCCTTGGACTCTAACTTTGCTACAAGCTCTCTTTGCATTTTTACGTCTTTTCGCTGAGTTTTTAACACATAAAAAATAGGGATGCTATCCCCCACAAGATTGTGTCTTATTTCTTTGAGGCTTTTAGTTACTTCTAAATGTAACTTTCTGTTTTCATTCCAATTATTAATCTGAAGAGCAATGAGAATCCCAATAACCACAAGGATGATTTCGCCTATTGCGTATTTGAGATACCGAGAAGTTTTTCCTGTTTCCATAAGGTTGTAGCGTATTTTGCGAAAGAATTTAATCACGATAAATTATAGTATTTCTTGATCTAACAATCGTATAATATCTTCTGCCGAAGCAATTAATGTCTGGGTGTCAATATGATTTACTCTCATTAATAGTTGAAATTGGGCTAAATAGTTCTCTGTTCGTATATCAGTTAAAAAACCGGTATAGTCTTTTTTGAGTGTCACGGGTTCACCTGTAGGTATTTTGTATTCTCTAAAATTAAATTTTTCATAGATGTCTCTAATAGATAGATATTTAGATAAATGGTAGATCCATTGGTCATCAATTAAGTGATTATGCATGCGTTGTTCTTCTAACATTTCCTCAACCTTTTGAGGCCAATCAATGAGCTGGCGTTTTAGGTTTTCATTTTTTATGTCATTTATTAAGCCTGTATTGAAAACAACATCGAGCATTTTAAACTCTTCATTAAATTTAAATCCGTTAATTAAAGTTGAAAGTAGGCTATCAATTTCTGCCTCAATAAAAAGACTGTCTTTTTGAGCAATGATCTTATTTAATCTTAATAAACTATTTGTTGCAACTTCTCTTGCCGAATTCATTTCCTTAAACTCCAATAAACGTGACTCAAAATCAATCTTTAGATTTTTAAATAAATTTTGTTCCTCGCTATTGGCCTTTCTTTCTTCATTCCAGTTGTTAATTTGTAAAGCGATGAGAATACCTATAACTACTAGGATGATTTCGCCTATAGCGTATTTTAGATATTTGGAAGTTTTGTTCTGCTCCATGAGATTTCTTCTAATATGTCTAAAGAATTTAATCATCCAATAAACTTTTAAATTTTGTGAGATCGTTTTCTATCTCCTCATAATCACCTTTTAATATAAAACCTCTTATTTTTGCTAAATCCAAGCGCGAACGTATTAAAAATTTAAGTGTACCATCAGACCTGAATGCTTTAAAAAGCGTGTCCAAGGTTTTAGCGTCTATATTTACCGTTCTATTTTCTTTAAATCCAACCAATATCTTACTATAAGACTTGGCTATATGGAGGTTGATTTCTTGCCCAATCTGGTACTCTTGCGTAATCATTTCGTTTAATCTATTGATTCCGTTATATCTTCTGGAAATTGATTTTGCAAATTCGTTATTTACCAAATTAATCGTGCCATCATTTACCGCTTTCTGAAATATAACAATCTCAGGATCGTTAAACTGTGAGTAAGAGGATAGATAGAATGTGGTGGATAAGTTCACTTTAAAATATTTCTGCTGAAACTCATTAACTGTTTCAATATTCAATTGGGACCAATTCATTAGTATATCCTCTAAAAAGGAAATGTAAAGACTATTTGCCTCGAAGGAATTTTTAAAATGTTTGCCTGCTACTATGTATTCATTATAAAGTTCATTAAATAGTTTTTGTGAAGTAACTTCAGTTTTCCGATTTTCATTCCAGTTATTAATCTGTAATGCAATTAGAATGCCTATAACCACGAGAATAATTTCGCCTATGGCGTATTTGAGATACCGAGAAGTTTTTCCTGTTTCCATGAGATTGTATCTAATATGTCTAAAGAATTTAATCATTTTTGATATGTCAATAAGATGATTTTATCAATTAGTTCTTCGAGCCGCTGAAGTTCATTAGTGTCATTTTCTAGAATAGCTCTTAATCTGTTTTTACGACTGAGCATCATATGTTCATACTCCATGGATTCCAAAACTTGAAGTTTCATCCGTTCGTCTTTTAAATTTATTGTTTGGCTAAAGTTTTTTCTCAAATAAGGATATAGGCTTTGTTCATTAAAGTTCAACGCCGATTGTTCGTCCTCGTGATAATCTTCAAATGTTGGCTGCCATAAAAGCAGGGCGTCCTTAAGTTCGTCATTTTGTACAAGGTCAAAGTTAGAGCTGTTTATCAGCCATTCAATTCTACCTTGGACAGGTTCAAACGTCCAATCTGCAAAAGACATTCGCATAAAATGGGACACTGAGTCTAAATTTACTGTTTTAGAATCAATAGGAAACTGCGCTACAACTTTATTTATATAATATAAATGACCTTGGTGCTTGGTTTTTATAAAGGCCAACTGGTCTTTATTCTTTAGAAATTCTTGATGGATTTCTGATATAATAGACCTTTCTTTTTTACGACTGATTCTATTCTCATTCCAATTATTTATTTGTAATGCAATTAGAATGCCTATAACCACGAGAATAATTTCTCCTATGGCGTATTTGAGGTACCTGCCTGCCGGTAAGGCAGGTTTACCAGTTTTGTTTTGACTCATAAGGTCATATCTTATTTTTCGTAAAAGGCTTTTCATTCTCAATTATAATTGTTCTAATAATAACAGGGCTTCTTTTGATTTGTCTTTTATCATTGTCCCAAAACGCTCCATGACATTGGCAAGATCTTCCATTTCTTCAAGACGGTTGTGCTGATGTAGCAGTGCTTTAATGAGGGTGTTTTTATCTGGTTCTATGCCCTGGGATTTATAAAAATCATAACCTTCTGTAATATATTTATTTCGTTCACTAATTTCGCCAATGGCGATATCTATGATTTTATCATTGGCTATAACCAATCGATTCTGCAAATACCCTAATTCAATTAAAGCGCGTCGCTGATCTTCCGTCAACAAAGCAGAATTGCCAGAAGATTGCATGTCCAAAAATGTTTGATTGATAGGGAAATAACGATAAAAAAGTGTGTTGAGATTAAGCGAACTGTCAAGCTTTTGTTCAATAGAAATAGTGCTTTGAGCTGAAAAAGATTTGAATTTCCCGATTTCCAGTAATTGAGATTTACCTACTCCTATATGGTTATTGATATTTGTTGTATCTCTAATTAAATCAGACCGAAGACTTTCTATATAGCCTTGGGTTTTGTTTTTTAATTTTCGGTTTTCATTCCAGTTGTTTATGCTCAATGCAATAAGAATCCCAATGACTACGAGTATGATTTCGCCAATGGCGTATTTAAAGTATTTAGAAGTTTTGTTTTCCATAATTAAAGATTGACGGAT